>NZ_PSVA01000012.1:0-92126 GCF_002932155.1 Rathayibacter sp. AY1F9
GAGCTGGTCCACTGCATCCGCACCGACCTCGCCTGCGCCGGTCCCTCCTCCGCACCGCCCTCATCTGGACGACGACCGCTCTGCTGGCCGTCCTGGTCGCGGCGGCGCTCCTGTTCCACGCGTCCGGCGGACGCTGGTTCATCGTGCAGACGCCCTCCATGGGCACGGCCGCCCCGGTCGGCACCCTCGTCCTCACCGAGCCGACGGCCCTCGAGGACGTCCGGGTCGGCGACGCGGTCAGCTTCCACCCCACCACCACGCCCGACGAGACCTACACCCACCGGGTCGTCGAGATCGCGGACGACGGCACGCTCCGCACCCAGGGCGACATCAACGGAGCCGTCGATCCGTGGGCCACCGGCCAGGATCAGCTCATCGGAGTCGTCACCACGGCGCTGCCGGTGCTCGGCTGGCTCGTGCGCGGCCTGCCGCTGCTGATCATCGGCGCCGTCCTCGTGCAGCTGCTCACCCGCTTCATCGCCTCGCCCACCCAGCGGGCGTCGATGCGGATCCTCGGCCTCTCGCTCGTCGCGTCCGTCACCGTCTTCGTGCTCCGCCCGCTCGTCGGCATCGTCGTCCTCGAGGCCACGGTCGACAGTGGCACGACGAACGCCACGCTCGTCTCGACGGGCGTCCTCCCCATCCGCGTGAGCGCCGAGGGCGCCGACCCCGTGGACCTGGTCTCCGGACAGGTCGGCCGCCTGCAGATCCCGGCGCACGACGGAGACGCCTACGCCCTCTCCTCCGCTCTGCACCTGCCGTTCTGGGGCTGGGTCCTCTTCGTCCTGCTCTGCGCGATCCCGGTGCTCTACACGGTCTTCGTCGGTCTCCCCGGCGAGCCGGAGCGGACCGCCGAGCGCGGCCGCCGCGCCGCCCGCGAGGAGGAGACGGCATGAGCCGGCACCGCCTCTCCGCCGCCTCGCCGGCCGCGCGGCTGCGTACCCTCCTCGCCCGCCCGAGGTCTGTCGTCGCCGCCCTCGCCGCCGCCGCCCTGGCCGCCGTGCTGCTCACCGCCCCTGCCACCTCCGGCGCGTACACCGCCTCGATCCTGAACTCGACCAACACGGTCGGCAGCGCCGCCGCGTTCTTCACCTGCGACGGCGCCCTCGCCGCCGACCGCGGGGCCGCGCTCTTCGCCTACACGCTCGCGCAGCCGAGCGGATCGACGACCGCGCCCGACACGGACTCCGGCCAGTACCCGGGCACCTACCGCTCCACCGGCCTCTTCCCGACCGCGATGGTCAGCTCCGCCGCGACGCCCAAGGCCTGCCCGCGCGACGCGGGCGGCTCGTGGACGCCGAACGGCACCAACCAGTACCTGAGCACGCCGCTGGAGATCAGGAACCCCGGCACCTTCAGCACCGAGATCTGGTTCAAGACCACGAACGCCGGCGGCAAGCTCTTCAGCTTCAGCGCGGGCGCCACCGCTCCCGGCGGCCAGTACGACCGCCACACCTACATCGGTGCCGACGGCAAGCTCGTCTTCGGCGTCTACAACGGCGCCGCGCAGACCATCACGAGCACCCGAGCCGTCAACGACGGGCTCTGGCACCACGTCGTCTCCACGCTCTCGCCGACGGCGGGCATCGCGCTCTGGGTCGACGGCGTGAAGGTCGCCTCGAACAGCACGTACCGCACGGCCGAGAACACGACGGGCACCTGGAAGATCGGATACGACAGCCTGGGCGGCCAGTGGCCGAACGTCGGCTCCTCGTACTTCGGCGGGAGCCTGCGCTACGCCGCGGTGTACTCGACGGTCCTCACGCCGGAGCAGATCCAGACGCACTACGCGGCAGGACGCTGAGCGAACGGCCCGGTCGGCGGCGCCTCCGCAGCCCTAGGGTGAGCGGATGACCGCCCCCGCCCTCTCGCGCCGCGCCCGCTTCCACCAGCGGTTCCTCGTGGAGGAGCGCGTGATGGCCCCGGAGGCGCGCCGCGGCCTCGACCGGGCCGGCTTCGGCCTGATCGGCGTCGGCGTCGTCCTCTTCGCGGCCTTCACCGCGCAGGTCGCGAGCGGCACCGGCCTCACCGTCCTCGATCCGGTCGTCGCCGAGTGGTTCCGCGAGAAGCGCTCCGCCGAGGGCACGGTCGTGATGGACGCGCTCGCCACCGTCTTCGGGCCGGTCTACCTGCCGGTCATCATCCTGGCGGTGCTCGTGCTCTGGATCGTCCTCGCGCGGCACCTCTGGCGGCCGATCCTCCTGGCCGGCGGCATGCTCGTCGGGATGCTCAGCGTGCAGCTGGCCGCTCACCTCGTGATGCGGATGCGCCCGCCGGTCGAGTACATGCTGCTCGGGCCCGACGGCACGTTCTCGTTCCCCTCCGGCCACGTCACCGGCGTGAGCGACTTCTTCCTGATCACCACGTTCCTCCTCGCCTCCCGCCGCTCCTCCCGGAGCTGGATGATCGGGGCCTTCGCGCTCTCGCTCGGGATGATCGCCGGCCAGATCGTCGCCCGGCTCTACCTCGGCTACCACTGGCTGACCGACACGCTCGCCTCGGTGTCGCTCGCCCTGATCGTGCTCGGCTCGGTGATCGTGATCGACACCCGCCGGACCGCGGTCGTGCGGGGCGGCGCGGACTGACCGGCGCGGCGCCTCCCGCTGCGGCGAGGAGCCGGCCGCGGGAGCAGGCCCTGTCGTCAGCCCCGGTCGGCCGGATCCTCCCCGGTGACGATCGGCACCGGCTCCGTCACGCCGATCGTGCTGACGATCGGGACGATCCCGGTGCGGGTGAACGGCTCCTCGGCGGCCGACGCCGACTCGTCGGACAGCGGTGGGGGGTCGACCGCGGCCGGCGCCGACGGGTCGGACGCCGTGAGGCCGGATCCGCTGCCCGGCGCCGTGACGACCTGCGCGGTGTCCGCCTGCCCGGCCTCGGCGCCGTCGGGGTAGAGGACGTCGGCGGCGAGGGCCTGCTCGATCCCGCGGTCCCGGCGGGTCCGGGCGCGGACCGGCGCCACCGCCCGCACGATCGGGGTGCGCAGGCGGCGGTAGGCGATCCGGCCGAGCGTGACTCCGCCGGCGAGGCCCAGCGCGATCATGCCCGCCTGGAGCAGGAGCTCGATCCCGGCGCTCGGGCCGGCGTTCGAGGTGAGGCCGAGGACGCCGCGGTAGAGGGTGAGGCCGGGCAGGAGGGGGACGATCGCGCACGCGGTCGTCACCACGGCGGGCACCCGCATCCGCTCGGCCAGCATCTCGCCGAGCAGGCCGATCGCCAGCGCCGGGAGGGCGTTGGCCATGAGCGGCGCGAAGCCCGAGGTGGTCAGCGAGTCGGAGACGAGGAACGCGCCGGCTCCGGTGAGGGCGGCGATGAGCGCGGGCCGCGGCGGGGTGTGCGACGAGAGTGCCCAGGCGCCGGCCGCGACCCCGGCGCCGAGCACCTGCACGGCGGCCGGCCAGGGGCGGGCGTAGGAGTCGACCAGCACCAGCTCGACCCCGAGCGAGCGCGCGCCGTCGAGCACCACGGCGATCCCGACGACGATGCCCAGCGTCAGCAGCCCGACCTCGAGCAGTCGGCCGCCCGCCGTGATCGGGAACCCGTTGATCGCGTCGTCCGCCGCTCCCACGAACGAGAGCCCGGCGAGGAGCACGACCACCCCCGACGCGACGACGAGCGCGGGCGGCAGCACCGCCAGCTCCACGGGCAGCCGCGGCACGACCGCGAGCAGCACCACCGCCACTCCGGTCGCCAGCGCGGCGCCGGCGATCTGCTGGAAGAAGGCGGGCAGGCCCCAGCGGGCGAGCAGCTGGTTGACCAGGTCGATCGCGGCGGCCGTCGCGGCGGCGAGGAGCACGACGAGCGGGCCGCCCCCGAGCAGGAGCGCGACGCCCGCGGCCATCAGCGCGAGCGTGAGGGTGACGACTCCGCGGCGGTAGCGGTGCGGCTGGACGAGGATCGCGTCGAGCCGGTCGTGCGCGGCCTCGAACTGGTGCCGGGCCTCCTCGCGGGCCTCGGCGGAATCGACGGCGTCGGCGACCCGCACCTCCGGCGAGCCCTCGGTGATGGCGGTGACGAGCGCCGTCACGCGGGCGAGCCGCTCGTAGTCGGCGCTGCGGGAGGGGACGACGCGCAGCACGCTCACGCTGGGGGAGTCGTCGCCTCCGTCGTGCACGACCAGGATCGACGTGAAGGTGAGGTCGACCTGGCACTCGATGCCGTAGGCGCGGCACACCCGCTGGATCGTCTCGGTCACCTCGGCGGCCGCGGACCCCAGCGAGAGCAGCGTCTCGCCCAGCCGCACGGCCAGCTCGAGCACCCCGCGGACCGTCTGCTCGGCGAGGAGCGCGCGCTGAGCTCGACGGCTCACCGGGGCCGCGGGCCGCTGCCCGCCGAGCTTGCCGACGACCTGCTGCAGAAGACGAGGAGAGCGCACCGTCCAGGGTAGGCACGCGGGGGCCGGTCCGGGGACGGGTTGCGGCGGCTTTCCCGCGGATGTCCGAGCAGCAATCCTCAGAAGCAGGCGAGCACCCGGGTCGTCAGCCAGAGGGCGGCCTCGAGCTCGGTGTGCAGCTCCCGGCCGAGGGCGAGCCAGCGCTCCTCAGCCTCAGCGCTCCTCCAGCCCTCGAACACGTCGCATCCGGACGCCCAGAGCTCCTGCCAGCGGAGCAGCGGTCCGTGCAGGGCCTCCGGGACGCCGATCGCACCCGGATCGTCGATCGGGCCGTCGACCGCCCAGAGCGGATACTCCGCGCCGTGGTCCGGGTACAGGCGGAGGTTGGCGAGCCGCCCCTCCCGATCGGCCCGCGCGCGGGCGAGGGTGTCCTCCTCCGTCGCGAACGGCGGGACGATCCACTCGATCTGCGTGACGGGATCGACGACTCGGCGTTCCACGGCTCCTCCTCCGCTCCTCGATGCGCGCACGACGGTAGCAGGGCCGTTCCGCGCCGCATCGGAGGGGGCCTGCCTACACTGGCGAGCGACTGCGTCCGCGAACGGGCGGGCGGGGCGAGGGGGGGGAGCGCATGAGGGTTCACGAGCGCGCGGTGCGGCACGGGCGGCTCCGGCGGCGGTCCGGGGTGCGGACAGTGGTGGTCGGGATCGCGGCGGTGGTCGGCGTCCTCGCCGTCAGCGCCACCTCGCTCGTGGCGATCGCGACGGTGAGCATCAGCCGGAACGTCGCCGACAACGCGGTCGATCTGGGCGTCGCTCCTCCCACCGCCGGGAACGTGCAGATGGGCGCGGTCGAGGGCGGCTTCGACGTCCTGGTCGTCGGCACCGACAACGACGCCACGCAGGGCGACTCCTTCGGCGTCCGCGACGACACGCTGAACGACGTCAACATCCTGCTCCACGTCTCGGCCGACCACCGCAGCGCGACGGTGATCAGCTTCCCGCGCGACCTGATCCTGGACCGTCCCGCGTGCACCGACCCCGAGACGGGCGTCGTCACCGAGGCCGCGGCCGGCGTCCCGCTCAATTCCGCGTTCCAGTACGGCGGGCTCGCCTGCGTCAACGACACCCTGCAGCAGTTCACCGGCCTGACGGTGCCCTACGCCGGCTGGGTGTCCTTCAACGGCGTCATCGAGATGAGCAACGCCGTCGGCGGCGTCCCGGTCTGCCTCACCGGTCCGATCCTCGACACCGACTCGGGCCTCGACCTGCCCGCCGGCACCTCGACCGTCTCCGGGTCGATGGCCCTCTCGTTCCTCCGCAGCCGCCACGGCGTCGGCGACCAGAGCGACCTCAGCCGCATCTCGTCGCAGCAGCAGTACCTGGCCTCCCTGATGCGCACCGTCCGCTCGGCCGACACCCTCTCGAACATCCCCGCCCTCTACGGACTCGCGCAGGCGACCTCGTCGAACGTGCACCTGTCGACGTCGCTCACGAGCCCGGCGACGATGATCTCGCTCGCCCTCGCACTGAAGGACGTCGACCTCTCGAAGATGGTGTTCGTGCAGTACCCGGCGCTCGACGACCCGGACTATCCGGGCAAGGTCGTGCCGAACGCCGAGGTCGGCGCCGAGCTCATGAACCGCGTCCTCAACGACCAGCCGGTGACCCTCGCATCCGACGCTCCGGCGGAGGAGGCGCCCGCGGCGGAGGCGCCCGCGGACGGCGGCGCGGCTCCGACGGATCCCGCTCCCGTCGCCGTCGACGCTCCGGGCCAGACCGCGGCGGAGGAGACCTGCGCGGTGCCGTCCGACTGACCCGACGGGTCTCGCGACGACGAAGGCGCCCGGGCGGTGTGCCCGGGCGCCTTCGTCGTGCGCGGTGCGCGGCCGTCTACGCGCGGCGGCGGCGGAGCACCGTCAGGGCGAGACCGCCGAGGATGCCGAAGGCGGCCAGGGCGAGCGGCGCGGTCGTCGAGACGCCGGTCGAGGCGAGGACGGGGCGGTGGCCGCCCGTCTGCGCCGCGGGTCCGGAGCCGGCCGGGTGCACTGCGGGCCCGGCGCCGGCAGGGTGCGCCGTGACGGCGGCGACCGCGGCGGAGCAGTCGGCCTCTCCGGCGATCGGGTCCTCCTCCGTCAGCGTGTAGTCGTAGGAGGTGCTCGCCACGAGACCGCTCGACGTGCCGCGGGCGATGACGCAGTAGATCTCGCTCGCCGGGTCCTGCAGAGGGTACTCGCCGAGGGAGATCAGGCTCCAGCCGAGCCCGTCGACGCCGACCTCGAGGCTCGAGCCGCCGCCCGTGAGCGTCTGGCGCGCACCCGAGGTCGAGAAGACGCCGATCGAGACGGTCTCGTCCGCGCCGAAGCCGAGGAGAGCGCCACCGCTGGTGGGCTGTCCGTCCGCCGGGGCGGGCTCGGGCGAAGCCCCCTGGGGCCAGATCCGGATCGCGGTGCGCGAGGGGACCTGCTCGAGCGACGACGTCACGGAGCGTCCGCTGGTCTCTCCCGTGGCGGTGACGGTGAAGGTGCCCAGCTGGTCCGCCATGGTGTCGGCGTCGAGCAGGACGAAGGCCTCGCCCGAGAGCGGGGTCGGCGCGGGGGGCACGAGGGCGGAGGTGCTGCCGTCGGGCGCGGTGAGCGTCACGGACACGTCCTCGCCGCGGTCGAATCCGCGGAACGAGGCGACGACGCCGTAGATCCGGAACTCTCCGACCTGGATGTCCGCACCGGCCGGGAGCACCCCGCCGTCCTCCCGGTTCTGGAAGACGACGCTCGTGTCGGGCTGCGTCACGGTCAGCTCGACGGCATCGGAGGCGACACGGGCGCCCGAGGCGTCGAGTCCCTCCGCGACGACGGAGATCGTCTCGCCGGGGAGCGGGAGGTGGGGGTCCACCGCGACGCCGTCCGCGTCGGTGGGGAGCCAGTCCTGGAGGCGGAGCTCGCCGGAGGCGGTGATCACGCTGGTGGTGACGGCCTCCTCCGAGGCGCCGTCGCGGAGCACGACGACGGCGACGGTGCCGGGCTGGAAACCGGTCCCGGACACGTCCAGGCCGCCGGCCCAGCCCTCCGCCGAGGGGATCGCGGAGAACGCCGAGCCCGCTTCGTAGGTGGTGCGGTCGAGGGCGATCGCCAGGGGCGACTGCGCGCTCTCGACGGGCGCGGTGGTCGGAGCCGGAGTGGGCGCCGGAGTCGAGGCCGGCTGCGGCGTCGCCGTGGGCTCCGGAGTCGCGGTCGGCTCCGCGGTGGGAGCCGGCTCGGCCGGTGCGGGGCTCGAGGCGGCGTCAGGGACGACCTCGGTGGCCAGGGCGACGGACGGGAACGCGAGCGCCCCCAGCAGTGCCGCAGTGGTGATGATGGTGACGCCGTGGCGTCGTCGCGCAGAACGCACGATTCCTGCTTTCTCCGAGCCGCTGATCGCGGTCGGCTTCCCCATGAGCGGGGGACGATCGCCCCCTGTGGCCGAGTGTGTCCTATGCGGAACCTCAGCCTGTGCTGGATCCTGCAACGATCCGATCACGCCGCGCGGCGCGAGGTGACGGTTCGGTCACGGCCGGGCGCGGCGATTCTGACGGGCCGGTGGTCGTCGCTCTCCGGAGGCTCCTCAGGCCGGCGGCACGACCAGCAGGACCACGCCGATCGCGGCGCTCACCGCGGCGACCACGCACCAGCGCTCCGCCCGGGTTCCCGCGGGTCCGCGCGTCCGCGCCACGGCGCCGAGACCGATCGCGAGCACGGCGATGCCGATCTGCAGGGCCACCGTCGTCCGGATCAGCGCCCACGCCTCGAAGGCGCTCGCTCCGGTCGATCCGGTGGCGAGGAGCGGCACTCCGCCGACGCCCGCCGGGACGAGCAGCAGGCCGGATCCGATCGCCAGCGCCGCGATCAGGTGGGCGAGCACGTCGTCCAGCGCGGTCCGAGGCGGCGCGCCGACCGGCGCGAGGGCGGCGGTGCCGGGCCTGATCGCGACCGTGCGGAGGTGCATGGGGCGAGCGTAGGCCCGGACCGCACCCGAGCGGACCCCCTGCGGAGGCCCCTGTCCGGTGGGCATTCCGGGGGAGGATCGGCGCTGAGCGAGTAGTCGAGGGCCCCGCCCTCCGGTCGCTCGTCGACGCCGTCCGGGCGGCTCGCTTCACGCCCGTCAATCGCTGCTTCCGGTCCAGGTCCCTTCGATCACCTGGATCAGGTCGTGCCGCTCAGCGGGACCCAGGTGGGGTTCGAACTCGATGACGAGCCGGTCCGACCGGTAGACGTCCGTCGTGTTGTACACCGTCGCCTGCCGCGCGAGATCGAGGGAGTGGTAGCGGTGGATCGACGCCCCGGGCCCGTCGACGCCCTCCACGCACCCACGACGATCTCCGCAGGCCTCCCTGCTCGGAGCGGCAGCGCGCTCGAGTCCGTCCAGCTCCGCGCGGGTGACGTCCCGGATCGTGATCCTCGATCTCGAGTCGTCGAGGAGGAGCCCCGCTCCGAAGACGGCGGCTCCGCCGACGACGGCCCCGACGACGAGACCCGCCGCCCCGAAGACGACGGCGGTCCGGCCGACCGTTCCCGTGGCTCTGCTCGTCGCTGTCATGGAGGTCCTCTCTTCGGCCGGCTGCTCGGGCGGACGGCGGAGTGCCACCGCATCCGGAGAACCTCCCAGCGCGCATCGGCGGAGTCAAGAGCGCACACCTCGATGGCAGGAGATGTGGCGCGATCGTCGACGCAGAGGGTGCAGCAGCAGGCTCCGCATCCGCCCGGCGCCTCCGCCTCAGGCGCCGTCTCCGGCAGGATCAGGGGATGCGCCTGCAGACCCTCACCACCGGATCCGGACCGCAACACGTCGGGCTGGTGCACGGCCTCGGCGCGTCGGCGACGACCTGGGGGCCGTTCGTCGAGCGGCTCGTCGCGACCGGCCGCTACACGGTCACGGCCGTCGATCTGCGTGGGCACGGCGCGAGCCCGCGGGCGGAGTCGTACCGGATCGACGACATGGCCGCTGATCTGGTCGAGTCGCTGCCGGCGGGGCTCGACAGCGTGGTCGGCCACTCGCTCGGCGGCGCGGTGCTGCAGCGCGCCGTCGCCGCACTCGCGCCCGGCCGGGCCGTCTACCTCGATCCCGGGTTCGCCCTGTCGCTGCCGACGAGCGGCCTCGCCGGACGGCTGTTCTGGGCGGTGCCGCTCCTGTCGCTCGGCCTCGCTCAGCTCGGACAGGCGCGGGCGGGCGCCGCGGTCCGCGCCGCCTACAGCCCCGAGACCCGCGCGCTCCTCGACGACGCGAAGAAGCGGTTCGACGCGCGGATGGCCGTCGGCGTGTTCCGGGACGTCGCCTTCCACCCGGTCCCGGTCGAGGCGCCGACGGTCCCGTCGACGGTCGTGCTCTCCGACCAGTCGCCGGCGGTGCTGCCGGACGCCCTGGCCGCGCGGCTCGAGCAGCGGGGCTGGCAGGTGCGCCGGCTCCCGGGCGTGCACCACGACATGCAGCTCGAGGACCCGGACAGGACGTTCGCCGCGATCGCGGACGTGCTCTAGCCGCCCCCTCCGCGGGTCGGGCGCCGGTGAACGGGGATTCCGGGTGCATCCGTACCTCGCGGATCGAGACGGCGGGCGATCCCGGAGGCCCGCCCGCCGTCCCCCTGCGCCCGCCGTCAGCGGACGGTCGTCGCGGCGGTGTCGGCGTTGCTCCGGATCGACGGGTCCGGCGTCCTGACCGAGAACGCGGCGGCGAAGGCGGTCGCGGTGCCGGTGCCGGTGGCCGTGACGGTGATCCTCTCGGTGACGGTCCGCCCGTTCGCGAGACTCGAGCGCGGGAAGATCACGATGCTCCCGATGCGGCTGTACGAGCCCGTGGCGGACACGAACTGCACGGTCGGGGGGAGGATCACCTTCGAGTAGACGGACGTCGACGCGGAGGGTCCGGCGTTCTTCGTGATGATTGTGTACGTGAACGTCCTCCCCTTCACCGCGGTGGTCGGAGCGGAGACGTCGACGCGCAGGTCGGCCCTCGTGGTCGCCTTCTGCGGAGAGACGGTCAGCGTGCTCGCCGCCTCGACGGTGCCCGCCGGGTTCGCCGCGCGGAGGGTGAAGCCGTAGGTCCCCGCGGTGGTCGGGGTGCCCGTGAGGCGGCCTGAGCCGTCGAGGGCGAGCCCGGGAGGCAGAGTGCCCGACGCGACGGTGACGACCGGCATTGGCGATCCGGTCGCCGTGTACGTGAAGTCGTAGGCGGAGCCGACCACGCCGGCCGCGGCCGTCCCCGAGAGGGTCGGAGCGGTCGCCGCCGGTCCGACGGTGAGGGTGTGGGGCGCGCCGGTGGTGGTGCCGAAGGTGGTGCGGGCGGACACACTGAAGGAGGACGCTCCCTCGACGGTCGGGGTGCCGGAGAGGACGCCCGCGGAGGTGAGGGTCAGGCCGGCCGGGAGGGACCCGGAGGCGAGCTCGATCGTCGACGCGCCGCCGGTGGCGAAGGTGTAGGAGAAGGGCGTTCCGAGAGGCGCCGTCGCCGGAGGGGCGTCGGCCGTGAAGATGGGCCGAGCGCCGAGGGCGAGGCTGTGGAAGCTGCCGCCGGACACGGCGGTGGCGCCGGTGAGTCCCGCCGGCACGGAGGCCTCTCCGAAGCCGTCGTAGCCCCAGGCGGTGACGGTGCCGTCGCGGCGCACAGCGAGGCTGTGGTACCCGCCGGCGGCGACGGCGGTGACGTCCGCGAGGCCGTCGGGGACATCGGACTGGCCGTCGCTGTCGCTGCCCCAGGCGACGACGGTCCCGTCCGAGCGCAGCGCGAGGCTGTGAGAGGCTCCGGCGGAGACGGCGGTGACGCCGGTGAGTCCCGGGGGCACGTCGGTCTGCCCGAAGGCGTCGTCTCCCCAGGCGGTGACGGTGCCGTCGCGGTGCAGCGCGAGGTCGTGGAATCGGCCGGCGGCGATGGCGACGACTCCGCTGAGCCCGTCCGGCACGGTCGCCTGGCCGTAGAAGTCGTATCCCCAGGCGGTGACGGTCCCGTCGCCGTGCAGGGCGAGGTTGTGGTAGCCGCCGGCAGCGATGGCGGTGACGTCGGCGAGCCCGTCCGGCACTGTGGCCTGCCCGTCGCCGTCGTCGCCCCAGGCGGTGACGGTCCCGTCTCTCCGCAGGGCGAGGCTGTGGTTCACGCCGGCGTCGACGGCGACGACGTCGTCCAGACCGGTCGGCACGGTGGCCTGCCCGCTGCTGTCCTCGCCCCAGGCGGCGACGGTGCCGTCGCTGCGCAGGGCGAGGCTGTGGGAGCCGCCCGCGGCGATCGCCGTCGCGTCGGTGAGCCCAGCCGGCGCAGTGACCTGCCCGCTGGAGTCGTCACCCCAGCCGACGACACCGGTCGCAGCGGGAGCCGCGGCGACCGCGGACAGGGGAGCCGTGGTCCCGAGGAGGAGCGCGACGGTCGCCGTCAGCGCGAGCAGGCCGAGCGCCGGCCGAGGCCTCGTCCTCCGCTCAGGGGTCGAGCGGGCCGTACCGGCGTCCGGGTCGGTCGGGCGGGAGGCGGAGGGAGAGCGCATGCTGGAGCCTTCGATCGGGTCGACCGTGGGCGGCCGTCTCCGAACAGTGGCACCCGGTCCCACCGCGGACAACAGCCTCTAGCGGACATGTCCGCAACAGGGCAGGGGCCGGTGCGCGGAGGACGCGTCGCCTCGTCTCGTCCCCCGCGGAGCATCCCCCTCCGGTGCCCGGGGGCGGTCCCGCCGGATCGCGCGCAGGCGTCTCGCGCGGACCGATCGCGGCGAGACGTTCTCCTCCCGGCCACCCGTGCCGGACGGCCCGGCCCCTACCGTGGCCGCATGACAGCAGCGGAGTCAGGACGTCCCGGAGCCCGAGAGCGGAGCTCGAGCCGGATCCTCGTGGCCGGCGCCCTGCTGCTCGCCTCGGCCGGGCTGCAGCAGCTCGCAGCCGTCCAGCGCTGGGCCGTCGCCGGGCCGATCCTGGGCGAGCAGGCGATCGAGGACCACCGGTACGACTACTCGTGGCCCGCCGATCCGTGGGAGAACGTCGGATCGGCAGCGCAGCTGCTCGGGATCGGGCACCTCCTCGTCGCTCTCGCCGTCCTCGCCGCGGTCGGTCCGGGACGGCGGCGCCCGGTCGCGGTGATGCGGACCGTGGTCGCCGCGGCGTTCGGCTGCCTCGGCCTGCACGCGGTCCTGTCAGGGATCCTCGGCGCACCGACGATCCTGCAGGCGATGCTCCCGGCGGTCGTGCTGGGCCTGGTCGCGCCCACCGCTCTTCTCGCGCTCGCGGTCCTCGTGGCGAGGACGTCGCCCCTCCGCGCAGCGTCGTTCGTCCTCCTGATCGGATCGACGCTGCCCGGCTACCTCGTCGCGACGTTCGCGATCGCTCCCGCGCTCGTCGGCTCCCAGTCGTACGACACCACGCCCTGGACGGAGTCGGTCGTCGCCGCCTCGGTGGCGCTCGCCGGGGCGCCGCTCCTGCTCGAAGCGCTGATCCGCTCGATCGTGCATCGCGCGGGGGCCGTGCCGCGTCGCGAGTCGCCGGGAGCCGACGCGTCCTGATCGAACGGCGGGCTCACCCGGCCCGCTCGGTTGTGCCGATACCCCCGGACGCGAGGAAGGGCCGCCCCGAGGGACGGCCCTTCCTGCGACTCCGCCGGCCCGCGCTCCTCCAGAGGAGCCGGGCCGACGAGTGCTCAGTGCTGGCGGATCTTGTCGATCAGCTTCCCGCCGATGTCCTTGACCTTGTCGGTGATGGGGGTGCTCGACTTCGGGCGCTCGGTGACGGTGAACGGCAGGGTGATCGCCTTGCCGGTCTGGTCGCCGGTCACCGTGACGCTGTAGTCGCCGGGCGTGGTGGGCGCCTTCGCCGTGACGGTGAGGCCGCCGCCGGCGAGGTCGCGGGTCGCGGTGCGGTCCGTGAAGAGGGGCGCGGAGCCGATCAGCTGCGTGTCTCCGTTGAAGCCCTTCGCGGTGAGAGTGACGTCGGCTCCGGGGGCGAACGACGAGCCGGAGAGCTCGGCGGTGGCTCCGAAGCTCATCGAGCGGATGTCGCGGTCCACTCCGAGCGCGTTCGTGATGGTGAAGAACGTGTCGGTCTGGTCGGTGAGCCCGGCGACGTTCGCCGCGCCCGGTCCGTAGGCGGCGATGCGCAGCTGCGTTCCGGTGTGCTGCTGCGATCCGCCCTCGGCGGCGGTGCCGTACGACACCTTCATGGTGCTGCCGTCGGCGGTCTTCAGCGCGGTGCTGAGCGAGGTCGGCGGGGTGGAGTCGACGATCTGGCTGGAGTGGGCGTGGTCGGCGGTGACGATGACGAGGGTGTTCCCGTCCGCCTCGGCGAACGCGAGCGCGGCCTGGACGGCCTCGTCGAGGTCGACGGTCTCGCCGATCTGGCCGCACGCGTTCGCGGCGTGGTCCTGCTTGTCGATGCTCGCGCCCTCGACCTGGAGGAAGAAGCCCTTGTCGCCGGTGTCGAGGAGGTCGATCGCCTTCTCGGTCATGGAGCGGAGCGTCGGCTGCTCGGCCGGACGGTCGGGGTTCGCGACGCAGGTCTGCGGGGCGGCGTCCGCTCCGCCGACCGTCGCCGGGGTGGGCGCGTAGCGGACGGGCAGGTTGCCGGAGTTGAACAGTCCGAGCACGGGCGCGTCCTGGTCGGCGACGGTCAGCGCGTCGAGCTGCGCGGCGGTGGCGGCAGTCGTGGCGTCCCCGAGCACCTGGAAGCCGCGCTCCGCGGCCTGCTGGAACAGCGGCTCGCCGCTCCAGTCGCCGGCGCGGGCGACCTGCGCGAAGCTGGCCGAGCCTCCGCCGAGGGTCAGGTCGGCGCGGGTGTCGAGGATCTGCTCGCTGATCGAGCCGAGTCCGCCGTTCTCCAGCGCGTCGTCGCCGCAGCTCGCGCTGTCGGGTCCGTAGCAGCTGCGGGCGTCGACGTGGGCGGCCTGCACGGCCGGGGTGGCGTCCTGGATCTCGGCGGTGGTGACGTTGCCGGTCTTCAGGCCGTTCGCCTTCGCGATCTCGAGGAGGGTGTCCTTGCGCTGCTGGTCGATGTCGACCGAGATGGCGTTGTCGTAGGTCTTGGTGCCGGTGGCCCAGGCGCTGCCGGTGGCGGCGGAGTCGGGCACGTAGTCCGGGGCGCCCTTGACGGCGCCCGTCGCCGGGTCGTCCGCACGGTAGAGCGAGTAGGTCGTGTACTGGCCGGTGATCGGCAGGGCGTCGATCCCGGGGAAGCGGCCGGCCGCTCCGTACTGGTAGTTGCGAGCGACGGTGATCTCCGAATCGCCCATGCCGTCCCCGATGAGGAGGATGACGTTCTTCGCGTCCTGCTCCTTCACCGCTGCGCGCAGCGAGTCGGAGAGGTCGGCGTCGACCGGGGAGATGCGGGCGGCTCCGCCGGTGGCGGAGAGGTCGGCGGCACCGACAGCAGTGGCGGCGCCGGGTGCGGCCAGTGCGGCGGCGCAGACCAGAGCAGCGGCCGAGAGGGCCAGAGCGGAGCGTCCGCGGTTCGCGGAGCGGAACAGTCGTGTCACGTCGTGGACTCCTTGAGAGGTGAGACCCCGGAAAGGGGCACGCTCATCTCACTCCGGATCGCCCCGTCGGTGGGTGAACGGTGATGCATAGCTGAGTGAACTTTCCGACGAGGGCTCTCGGCCCCGGCGGCCCGCCGGAGCGTCCTGCCGACCGGCGTCCTGCCGACCGGCGCTCACCGGGAGCGTCGGTCGGCAGGGGCGCGGTCGCCGGGAGCCTTTCGGGTCAGCGCTGGACGAGCGGGACGGCGATGTCCGTGACGTCCGCGCCGATGGCGCCGAGCGGAGTCGCCGTGCCGTTCAGCAGTCCGATCTCGTAGAGCGACCCGTTGACGGCGGCGAGGCCGACCGAGCCGATGGAGCTGCCGTTGCGGAGGACGGAGTAGATGTCGAAGCCGGTCGCACCCGCGGCGTCGAGGCCGAGCTTCCCGGTCGGCGCCAGGGTGCCGGCGTTGGCCGGGGACTGGATCGCGATCTGGTCGAGGGCCGTGTCGAGGACGAACAGGGTGGTCGCGCTGTTCGCGTCGAGGTCGTTGTTCGTGTACGCGGCCCCGGCGACACCGGTGGCCACGGCGGGCGCGGCGTAGCTGAGCGTGCCGTCGGCGACCGTCGCGGCGCCCGCGGTGGCGAACGGCTGACGGAGGTTCTGGCCCGTGTCGCTGACCACTCGGAGCGCGTTGGCGGCGGGGTTGAAGTCGACGCCGAAGGAGGTGCCGCTCAGCGCCACGGTGAGACGGGTCACCTGGGTGGCCACACCGGTGGACGGGTTGATGGAGTAGACGCCGGCGCTCGCCGCGTTGTCGCCGACGCCGTAGAGGGCGCCGTCCTGGACCCGGTAGTCGATGCCGATGAGCGCGGTGTCGCCGCCGGTGAGGCCGGTGACGGCGACGCGGTTGGTGACCTTGCCGGGCTTGGTCGGGTTGAACTGCACGAGCTTCGTGCCGCCGTCGGAGAGTCCGACGACCCGCAGCTTCGCCGCCACGGAGCGGACCGCGTTGATCAGGTTCCTGTCCGACGCGCTGCTGGAGTCGCTGGTCGCCGCGGCCGGAGCGACGCTGCTCGCACCGGCGAGCACGGGTGCCACCGCCATCACGCCCGCGACGGCGACAGCTGCGATACCGACTCTGATGTTCCTGGTCATCGTGCACTCCTCGAGACTTGCGGTCGCCGGAGATCGGCGGCTCGGAGGGGGATACCGTCCGGAGCGCGCGAGCGTTCATCCGATCCGGAGATCCGTGCCCCGTCACTCCAGAGAGCCGTCGGCGAACCGGCGGAGCGCGGCCGCGTAGCGGTCCGGGTCCCGGTGGTCGCTGTCGGTCAGGAGCAGCACCGAGCCGGAGACGGCGCGCGTGTACTCGCCGCGGCAGGGGAGGGTGACCACCGTCGTCAGTCCGGCCTCCCAGGCGGGGACGAGGGAGCCGAGGCAGCGCCGCTCGGGGGCGGCGTCCAGAGGGACGTCCCGTGCGTCCATCCGGGCGGACCGCAGCTCGTCGTGCCAGGCGCGGAAAGGCGCTCCGAGGGAGTCGTCGCCGAAGCGCTCCCGCCAGCCGGGGCCGCGCGCGAGGTCGAGGAGGCGTGCGCGCTCGGGGGATCCGTCGGCGGTGCTGGAGAGCTGCCGGAGGAGCGGGCCGGTCTCGACCGCCAGATGCTCGACGCAGTCCTGCCACAGCTGAGGCCAGGCGCGCTGCTCGTCGGCGCCGGGCTCCGCCGACCCGACCCGTTCCGGGGACCGCTCGAGCGGCGGCGGCCCGTCGCCCGCCGGAGTGAAGCCCCACGCTTCGCGGATCCAGAGGAGCTCGAGCAGCGCCGCGGGGTTGTCCTCGACCGTGATGACCATCTCCGACGGCCAGGGGTCGCCGGGAAGAGGACGGGATGCGCGCATGAGAGGAGCTCCTTCCGAGGGGATGAGGTCGGATCGTGCCGGAGAAGGCTCCAGGGAGGCTGGGCTCGCGTCGGCCGACGCGCCACTCCTCCGGGCGCCCAGCGGCGTCCCCGGTGATCGTCCCCGCGAGCGGTCGAGGACGGCGCCGAGCGCCTCCCGAATGTCGGTGCCCCCGACCTACACTCGGACGCGTTCGAACACCCGTTCGATACCACGAGGAGGGAGCCGACCATGGGCGTGACCGTCGTGGAGCGCATCGCGACCCCGGCCTCGGACGCCGTCGCCGTCACCTTCCTCGTCACCAGCGAGGCCGTGGCGGCGGGATTCCCGTCGCCGGCGCAGGACTACTTCGACGGGTCCCTCGACCTCAACGACCACCTGATCCGCGACAGGACGTCGACGTTCATCGTCCGCGTCTCGGGCGAGAGCATGGTCGGCGCGGGCATCAGCGACGGCGACGAGCTCGTGGTCGACCGGTCGATCACGCCGACGCACGGGAGCGTGGTCATCGCGATCCTCGACGGCGAGCTGACCGTCAAGCGCCTCGAGCTGCACCCCGGGGGAGTGGTCCTGCGGGCCGAGAACCCGGAGTACCCGCCGATCCACGTCGCCGAGCTGAGCGACCTCCAGGTGTGGGGCGTCGTCACCGTCTGCCTCCACCGGCTGCACCGTGCGCTCTGAGCGGCGCATCGCCCTGGTCGACGTGAACTCGTTCTATGTCTCCTGCGAGCGGCTGTTCGACCCCAAGCTCGCCGGCCGGCCCGTCGTCGTCCTCTCGAACAACGACGGCTGCGTGGTCGCGCGCTCCGACGAGGTGAAGAGGCTCGGGATCGAGAACGGCACGCCCTGGTTCCAGATCGAGCCGCTCATCCGCTCCGGTCGCCTCCCGGAGGTGATCGCCCGATCGAGCAACTACGAGCTGTACGGCGAGCTGTCCGCGCGCGTGATGGAGCTGCTGGGCCGCTACTCCGCCTGGCAGGAGGTGTACTCGATCGACGAGTCCTTCCTCGGCGTCGACGGCGACGTGGCGGAGCGGGCGAAGATCGGCCGGGCGATGCGGGCGGCCGTCGCGAAGAACGTCGGCCTGCCCGTCTGCGTCGGATTCGGGCCGAGCAAGACTCTCGCGAAGTTCGTCAACAAGGGCGGAGCGAAGAAGCACCCGCGCCTCGGGGGCGTCTGCGACACCGACTGGTACACGCCCGAGCAGCTCGACGCGCTCATGGCCTCGCAGCACGTCACCGAGCTGTGGGGAGTCGCCGGCCGCACAGGGAAGCGCCTCGCGGAGCTGTCCATCCACACCGTCCGCGACCTCCGCGACGCGGACCCCGCGCTGATCCGCAAGAAGTTCTCGGTCGTCCTGCAGCGCTCCGTCTACGAGCTACGCGGCGTCGACTGCATCCCGCTCGAGGGCGCCCGCACCGTCCGCGACCAGCTGATCTTCTCCCGGTCGTTCGCCACTCCCGTGACGACGATCAGCGACATGGAGCAGGTGCTCTCCGTCTACGCGCAGCGCGCCGCCCACCGCCTCCGCGCGCAGGAGTCGGTCACCAGGACGATGAGCGTGTTCGCGTCGACGTCGCCGTTCGCGGACGCGCCCTACGAGTCCGCCGGCGGCCTGGCCGGCTTCCCCGTCCCCACGGACGACCCGGTGGCGATGGTGAGGGCCGCGATCGGCACCCTGCGCCCGCGGCTGCGGGAGGGCGCGCGCTACGTGCGGGCCGGCGTCATCCTCACGAACCTGTCGCCTCGGAACTCCCACGCGCTGCTCGAGATCTTCGACACCGCCTTCGACACGAAGGGCCTCGGCGCCACCATCGACGCCGTGACCAAGCGCCACGGCCGGTCCGCGGTCGGCCTCGGGCTGGCAGGCATCCGCACGGGGCCGGTGTGGACGATGAAGCGCGACGCCCTCTCGCTCCGGGCGACGACGCACTGGGGCGAGCTGGCGACGGCCCACGCGCGGTGAGCCCGCCGGCGGGGAGATCGGGTCATCCGACGCGTAGGCGCCCGGGGCGCTCTCGGGCAGGCTCGTCGCCATCGACGAGTGTCGGTGCGGGGACGGCGGGAGGACCCATGGCCGAGAGCTGGCAGGACGCGTCGGTGCGGGGTGTCGCGATGATCGAGAACGAGCTGGTCGTGCGCGACTTCCTCGAGGTGTGGAGCGCTCGCGACAGCCGCCAGCTCATCCCGTTCCTGCATCCGGAGGTCGTCTACAGCGCGTCGAGTTCGCAGGAGATCGCGGGGCGGGCGCGGGTCCTCGAGATGTGCGACGAGGTCCACCGGGCGTTCACCGAGATCCGGATCGCCCTCGTCACGATCGCCGTCGCCGGCAGCGTCGTCCTCACCGAGCACGCCCTGCACCTCCGCTCGGACACGGGGGAGGGCCACTGGCTCCGCTGCTTCGGGAGCTACGAGCTCCGCGGCGAGCAGATCGTCACCTGGCGGCAGCTCCATGGGTGAGGGCCGCGCGTGACGGCGGTGACCGGCCCCGCGCGCCTCAGGCTCGCCCTGGTGCTGCTGGCCATCGCCTCGGGCGCGACCGACGCGTTCGCGTTCCTCCTGCTCGGCGGCATCTTCACCGCGAACATGACGGGCAACCTGGTGCTGCTGGGGCTGTACCCCCGCTCCGCCTGGCTGACGACCGCGGCCGGAGCGGTCACGGCGATCGTCTTCTTCGCCGGAGCGGTCTACGCCGGGTTCCGCACGACCCGGGCGCGCACGCCGTCGACCGGCGACGGGAGACGTCCGCTCCGCGCGATCGCGCTCGTGGGGGTCGTCCTGCAGCTCGCCGTCGCGGTCGCCTGGCCGACGGTGCAGGGCGGCACGTCGCTGCTCGTGGACTGCGCGTTCATCGCGACCAGCGCGGCGGCGCTGGGGCTGCAGACCGTGCTCGCGAAGCGGATCTCCGGCGCCGCCGGCCTGACGACGACCTTCGTCACGGGCACGCTCACGAGCCTGATGCAGGAGCTCGCCGAGCGCTCGTCCGGGTCGAGGACCCTCCAGGCGCTCATCGTCGCGAGCCTCGCGGGCGGGGCCGTCGTCGGAGCGGCGACCGTGACGCTCGCTCCGGCCTGGGCCCCGACGCCGGCCCTGGTGCTCTCGGCGGTCGCCGTCGTGCTTCTCTTCGCGCACCGCGCGCGAGCCGTGCCCGCGGGAGCGGAGCCCTGGGCCCCGCGTCCCGCGTGACCGGAATCAGGCGTCGAGCGCCCACTTCGGCCGGACCCAGTGGCAGGTGTAGCCACCGGGGTGCTTGCGCAGGTAGTCCTGGTGCTCCTCCTCGGCGTCCCAGAACTCTCCCGCGGGCTCGACCTCGGTGACGACCGGTCCGGGCCAGCGGCCCGACGCGTCGATCTCGGTGATCGTCTGGCGCGCGACCCTCTCCTGCTCAGGCGAGAGGAAGAGGATCACGGAGCGGTAGGCCGTGCCGATGTCGTTGCCCTGACGGTTCTTCGTCGTCGGGTCGTGCACCTGGAAGAAGAACTCGAGTAGGTCGCGGTAGGAGAGCTGCTCGGGATCGAACTCGATCTCGACCGCCTCCGCGTGGTCGCCGTGGTGGCGGTAGGTCGCGTTCGGCGTGCTGCCGCCGGCGTACCCGGCGCGGGTGCTGAAGACGCCCGGCATGTCGCGGATGAGCTCCTGGAGCCCCCAGAAGCATCCGCCCGCGAGGATCGCGCGCTCCTCGGCCATCAGACGCCTGCCTTCGTGTCGTGCGCGGACTCGCGCGGAGAGATCATCATGCGGGCAAGTCCATCACGACCGGGGACGCCGCGGCGAGCGTCGGACGACTCTCCGAGCAGACCGTCGGCGGGGGAGCCGAGCGTGTCCCGGCCGAGCGCTCCGTCACTGCGATCGGTACGCCGCCGGAGATGCACCGGTGGGAACGAGTCATCTGACCGGGTCGCTCCGGGTGCCCCCGTTCCTACGCTCGTCGGTACAACCGAGGAGAGAGCGGAGCCGACCATGGAGCAGCCGAACGTCGAGACGCGCAGTGCACGGCGGGTGATCGAGACCCTGACCGCCAACGGCGTGAAGTACGTCTTCGGGATCCCGGGAGCGAAGATCGACGCGGTCTTCGACGTCCTCGCCGACGAGGGGCCGGAGCTGATCGTCTGCCGGCACGAGCAGAACGCCGCCTTCATGGCCGCCGCGGTGGGACGGCTCACGGGCAGCCCGGGTGTCGTCCTCGTGACCTCCGGCCCCGGCACGACCAACCTCGCCACCGGCCTGCTCACGGCCAACACGGAGCAGGACCCGGTCGTCGCGCTCGCCGGGGCCGTGCAGCTCTCCGACCGCCTCAAGCGCACGCACCAGTCGATGGACGCGGCCGCCTTCCTCACCACCGTGACGAAGTACACGGTCGAGTCGACGGATCCGGACGACGTCACGGAGGCGGTCAGCAACGCCTTCCGCGCCGCCGTCACCGAGCCCCGAGGCGCCGCGGCGGTCGTCCTGTCGGCCAGCGTGATGGCCGCGCCGACCTCGCAGGTCATCACCCGGGCGGCCACGGGGCCGACGAGCGGTCCGGCGCGCGCCGAGGACCTCACCCGCGCCGCCGACCTGATCAACACGGCGGAGCGGCCCGTCCTCCTCGTGGGCCTCCGCGCGTCGGAGCCGGGGACCGTCGCGGCCCTGCGGGCCCTGATCAGCGAGACGGAGCTGCCGGTGATCGAGACGTTCCAGGCGGCCGGCCTCGTCTCCCGCGAGCTCGAGGACCACTACCTCGGCCGCGTCGGCCTCTTCAAGAACCAGCCCGCCGACCTCGCCCTCGCCGAGTCCGATCTCGTCGTCGCGATCGGCTACGACGCCGTCGAGTACGACCCGGTGATCTGGAACAGCGACGTCGACCGCCAGATCGTCCACATCGACTCCGTCGACGCCCCGCTGGACAACCACTACCTGCCGGCGCTGGAGCTGAAGGGCGATCTCGCGCAGACCGTCGCGGCCCTCACGCCGCTCGTCTCCGGCCTGCAGCTCGACGAGGACGCGGCCGACCGGGTCGCCCGGCACCGGAGCGAGCTGGAGCGGATCGACGACGCGGCGCGCACGGCCGAGGCTGCTCCCGGGACCGTCGATCCCGCCCGCCTCGTGCTCCTGATGCGCGACCTGCTCTCGGACGACGCCACCGTGGCCTGCGACATCGGCTCGAACTACATCTTCATGGCCCGGCACTTCCGGGTGTACGAGCCCAAGCACCTGCTCTTCTCGAACGGGCAGCAGACCCTCGGCGTCTCCTTCCCGTGGGGCATGGCGGCGAGCCTCCTGCGCCCCGGGACCCCGGTGGTCTCCGTCTCGGGTGACGGAGGGTTCCTGTTCTCCGCGACGGAGATCGAGACGGCGACGCGGCTCGGCCTCTCGTTCACGCACGTGATCATGCGGGACGACACCTACGACATGGTCGGCTTCCAGCAGCTGCTGAAGTACGGCCGCAAGTCCGGGGTCCAGCTCGGCGACTACGACATCGAGAAGTTCGCCGCGGCGTTCGGCGCCACGGGCAGGCGGGTGAGCGGCCTCGCCGAGTTCGAGGAGGCCTTCCGCGCCTCCCTCGCCGAGCCGGGCGTCTCGATCATCGACGTCGCGGTGGACTACAGCCGCAACGTCGACATCGCCGCCCACCTGGTCGAGGACGCCTTCGAATGAGCACGCACACGGTCGACTCGACCGACGACTACGCGATCTACCAGAGCTCGACCATGGCCGCCCTGCTGGCCGGGGTCTACGACGGGGACCTGACGATCGGCGAGCTGCTCACCCACGGCGACCTCGGGCTGGGCACCTTCAACCACCTGGACGGCGAGATGGTGATCGTCGACGGCGTCTGCTACCACCTGCGCAGCGACGGCTCCGTCCAGGTCGCGGACGGCGACGACCGGACGCCCTTCGCCGCCGTGCTGCCCTTCCACGCGACCACGACGTTCCCGGTGGAGGAGCCGACCGGTCTCGCCGGCCTCACCCGGCTGATCGACAACGCGGTCGACGGCGGGAACATCCCCGTCGCCCTGCGGATCGACGGCCGGTTCACCGAGGTCCGAACCCGGACCGTGGGCGCGCAGACCGAGCCGTACCCGCCCCTGATCGAGGCGACCGCCCACCAGAGCGTCACCGGCATCGCCGACACCCGCGGCACGATCGCGGGCTTCCGCACTCCGCAGTTCGAGCAGGCCGTGTCGGTCCCCGGGTACCACCTGCACTACGTCGACGACGCCCGCGAGAAGGGCGGGCACGTCCTCGACGTGACCGTGGCCGAGGTGACGGTCTCGCTCACGACCGTCGCCGGACTGCACCTCGCGCTTCCGGAGACGGACCAGTTCCGCCGGGCGGACCTGGCGATGAAGGACATCGCGGCGCAGGAGGCGCGAGCGGAGGGGTGAGGCGGGCGGGACCTCCGGGGAGACGGGCCGGCCGCGACCCGTCTCCCCGGAGGCCGGTCAGGGCGCGAGCTCCTCGCGGACGATCGCTGCTCCCGCGCTCAGCGCGCTGAGCTTCCCCCAGGCGAGGTCGCGGGGCAGCGGTGCCATGCCGCAGTTCGTGCTCGGGAGGAGCAGGTCCGCGTCGACGAACCGGAGGGCGCGGCGCAGGGTGTCGGCGACCTCCTCGGGCGTCTCGACGGTCCCGCTCGCCACGTCGATCGCTCCGAGCATGACCTTCTTGCCGCGGACGAGCTCGATCAGCTCCATCGGCACGTGGGAGTGGTGGCTCTCCAGCGAGACGATGTCGAGCGAGGACTGCTGGAGGAGCGGCAACGACTCCTCGTACTGCCGCCACTCCGACCCGAGGGTCGCCTTCCAGTCGGTGTTCGCCTTGATCCCGTAGCCGTAGCAGATGTGCACCGCGGTCTCGATGCGGAGTCCCTCCGCCGCCCTCTCCAGCGCGGCCACGCCCCAGTCCTGCACCTCGTCGAAGAAGACGGTGAAGGCGGGCTCGTCGAACTGGACGATGTCGACTCCGGCGTCCTGGAGGGCTCGCGCCTCCTCATTGAGGATGGTCGCGAACTCCCACGCCAGCTTCTCGCGACTCCCGTAGTGCCGGTCGGAGAGAGTGTCGATCATCGTCATCGGGCCGGGTAGCGCCCACTTGATCGGCTGATCGGTCTGCTCGCGCAGGAACCGGGCGTCGTCGGCGAACACGGGCCTCTCGAGCCCTACGGCGCCGACGACGGTCGGCACGCTCGCGTCGTACCGGTCGCGGATGCGCACCGTCTCGCGCCGCTCGAAGTCGACGCCCGTGAGGTGCTCGATGAACGTCGTGACGAAGTGCTGCCGGGTCTGCTCCCCGTCACTGACGATGTCCAGGCCCCGGTGGTGCTGCTCGTGGACAGCGGCGCGCAGGGCGTCCTGCTTGCCCTCGGCCAGGGCGTCGCCGGTCAGGCGCCACGGGGACCACAGGGTCTCCGGCTGCGCGAGCCACGACGGCTTCGGCAGGCTGCCGGCGATCGAGGTGGGCAGGAGCGGGAGGGACGTCGAGGATCCGCGGGCGCTCATCGGACCGCTCCCGCGTACCCGGCGGCCCACTGCCGCAGCCGCTCCCCGTGCGGCTTCATGAGGTGCTCCTCCGCGAACCGCCCCTGCTCGACCGCGAGCCGGCCGCGCTCCTCGCGGTCGTAGGAGACCGCGGGCCGCTCGTAGTCCTGCTGCTCCAGGTCCGGCCGGTAGACGTCGGCGGCGGCCGAGCGCGCGCCGTAGATCTCGGGCCGGTAGATCCTCTGGAACGTCTCCATCGTGCTGATGGTGGCGATGAGCTGGAGGTCCGAGTAGTCCTCCAGCAGGTCGCCGCCGCAGTAGAACGCGAGCGGCGCCGTGCTGCCGGGCGGCATGAAGAAGCGGACCCCGAGGCCCATCTCCGCGAAGTACCGGTCGGTCAGCGAGAGCTCGTCCTGCCGGTACTCGACGCCGAGGATCGGATGGAGGGTCCCGGTGCGCCGGTACGTCCTGCTCGTCGAGACGCTGATGCAGATGACGGGCGGCGTCGACGAGAGCTCCGCGTACTGCGCGGAGTCCCGGAAGTGCTGGAAGAGCGCGCCGTGCAGGACGCCGAAGTCGTCGGGGACGGTGAAGCCGGCCTGCGCGGCGTTGACCGCCGGCAGTCGCACGCTGAAGTCGTGGTCGCGGAGGTAGGAGGAGAAGTTGTTCCCCAGTGTCCCCGGCTGACATCGGCCGGTGCGGCGGTCGAGGATCCGGGTGCGCAGGACCTCCAGCAGGGGGAACTCCCGGTCCTCGCCGTCCGTGGTGAGCCGCAGCCCGACGGAGACGATGTCGAGCCCGACCGTGTAGCGGCCGCGGCTCGGATCGTCGCCCGGCACGAGATCGTTCAACCGGTCGTCGATCATCCGCAGCGCGGTCCGGAGGTTCTCCCGGCGGCGCTCGCCGCGGGCCAGATTCGCGAAGTTGGTGGTGATCCGGGAGCTCTGGGCCGGCGAGTAGTCCTCGTCGAAGGGGGTGAGGGTGATGCTGAAGGCGGGTTCGTTCGTCATGATCGGCCGATCGGTAGGAGGGACAGGGGCGGGGGCACGATCAGTGCGGGTGGTCCTCGGTCAGCTTGAAGCCGAGTCGGCCGTGCGCGAAGGCGGCTCCGGCTCCGATGGCGGCCGCGACCCAGGCTGATTCGGCGAGCTCGGTCTCGGTCGCACCGGCGCGCACGGCGTTCTGGCCGTGGCCGTCGATGCAGTAGACGCACTGCTTGCTGATGCCCACGGCGTAGGCGATGAGCTCGCGGTACTTGAGCGGGATCTCGCGACCCTGCGGAGCGAAGACGGCGGTGTCGAAGGCGGTGAACGCCGCAAGGACGTCGGGGGTCTCCTTCTTGTAGGCGGCGGTGTAGCGGCGGTCGGCTGCGCGGTCGTAGTAGGCGTCGGTCATGGTCTTCCTTCGGAGGTCGGAGAGGGGGCGGAGGGGATGAGGTCACGGCCGGGCGGGGATCTCCAGGCCGAGGTTCTCCCGCAGGGTCGTGCCCTCGTACTCGGTGCGCAGCGAACCGCGCTCCTGCAGCAGCGGCACGACGCGGTCGACGAACTCGTCCAGACCACCCGGGTGCAGGTGCGATCCGAGGACGACCCCGTCGCCGCCTCCGCTCTGCACGAACTCGTCGAGACGGTCGGCGACCTGCTCAGCCGTGCCCACGTACTCCGTGCGGTCGAAGACGGTCTCGGCGAGACCGCGGAGGGTGAGGTCGCGCTCCTGAGCGAGCGCACGCCAGGCGCGCACGGTCCCCGCGCGATCACCGTGGATCAGTGCGCGGCCCTCGATCAGCGGCGGCGCCTCGAGGTCGGGCTCGAGATCGGGTACCGGCCCGTCGACGTCGAAGCCCGACAGGTCCCGGTTCCAGACCTGCTCGAAGAGCACCTGGATCGTGCGCGGTGTGAGTTGCTGATTGCGGATCCACCGCGCTCTCTCCTCCGCCTCCGCAGCGGTGCCGCCGAGGACGACGGCGGCTGACGGGAGGATCCGCACGGAGCCGGCCGGGCGACCCGCCGCCGCGACCCGGGCCGCGATGTCGCGCGCGAACTCGTGCGCCTCAGGTCCCCGGTGGTAGGGGGAGAAGATCACGTCGGCGCTCGACGCCGCGAAGTCGCGACCCTGCGGAGAGACGCCCGCCTGCACGATCACCGGGCGGCCCTGCGGGCTGCGCGGCACGGTGAAACGGCCGGAGACGTCGAACTGGCTGCTCGAGACGGCGAACGACCCCGTCGACGAGTCGGCGAGGAACTCGCCGGAGGGGGCATCGGCTCGCACGGCGTCGGAGGTCCAGGTGTCCCAGAGCGTCGTCACCGCGCGGACGGCCTCCTCGGCACGGGCGTAGCGGTCGGCGCGGTCGAGGAAGCCGCCGCGGCGGAAGTTCGCGCCCGTGAAGGCGTCGAAGGACGTGACCACGTTCCACCCCGCTCGTCCGCCTGAGAGGTGGTCGAGGGTCGCGATCTGACGGGCGAGCTCGAAGGGCTCGTTGAACGTCGCGTTGAGCGTGCCGACCAGGCCGATGTGCTCCGTGACCGCGGCCAGCGCGGCGAGGAGCGGCAGAGTGTCCGGTCGTCCGGCGATGTCATGGTCGAACGGGCGCCCCGCGCGCTCCCGCAGTGCCAGACCCTCGGCGAGGAAGAAGTAGTCGAACCGCCCGCGCTCCGCGGTCTCTGCGACGCGGCGGAACGTCGAGAAGTCGACCTGGCTGCCGGCGTCGGGGTGCTCCCACAGGGTGTGCTCGTTCACCCCGCCCACGTAGGCGGCGAGGACGATCTGCTTCGGTCGCCGCGTCATGACTGCTCCTCGGAGGCGTAGCGGTTCGGGATCGACGTGGGCAGGCCCAGGGCTGAGCGGAGGGTGCGGCCCTCCTCCGTCCCGACGAGCAGACCGCGTCGGCGCAGCTCGGGCACGAGGTCGTCGGCGATCAGCGGCAGATCGGTGGCGAGAACCGCGGGTCGGAGGCGGACGCCGTCGTAGCCGAGCCGTGAGAGCTCGGCGATGCGGTCGGCGACGGACGCGGCCGACCCGGCGGCGACGGCGGCGTCGCCGGTGAGCGGTCGGCCGAGAGCGTCGAGGCGCGAGAGTCTGGCCGCGGCGGACTCCGCCGGGGTGTCGAGGACGACGACGAGGTCGGCGAGGACCCGCAGGCGCTCGCCCGTGCGCCCCGCCCCGCGCTCCGCCTCGGCGATCTCCTGGAGGATCCTCTCGGCGTCCGCTGCGTTCTGAGGCGTCGCGAACACGACGTCGGCCGAGCGCGCGGCGAAACGGTACGGGATGTCGGCGTGTGCGAGCGCGGCGACGACGGGCTGCCCCTGCGGCGGCCGGGGAGTGATCGCGGGGCCGCGCACCGAGAACCAGCGTCCTGCGAAGTCGACGCGGTGCACCTTGTCGGCGTCGAGGAAGCGATCGGTGGCGACGTCGCGGATCTCGGCGTCGTCCTCCCAGCTGTCCCAGAGTCTCCGTGCGACCTCGACGGCGTCGGCCGCCTCCTCGAAGAGCTCGTCGACGACGGCGCGGATCGCGGGGTCCTCGAGAAGGGGCGTGCCCGGCTCCGGCGGCACGATCGCCGCGATTCGTCGTCCGACGTGCGAGGCTTCGTCGACGCGTGACGACACCCTGACCTGCCAACCGCCCCGCCCCCGGCTCAGGTGGTCGAGCGTCGCGACGGCCTTCGACACGTGGAAGGGCTCCGTGTGCGTCACGGTGACCGTGGGCACGAGACCGATGCGGCTCGTGAGGGGGGCGACGTAGGAGGCGATCAGCAGCGCGTCGAGCCGGCCGCGGACCTCGTCGGTGCGGTCGTCGGCCAGGAAGGGGTCCGCCGATTGCAGGGCGAAGGAGTCCTCGATCGTCACGAAGTCGATCCCGCCGCGCTCCGCCCGCTGCACGATGTCCGCCCAGTACGCGCCGGTGAAGAGCGCGTCGGGACGGGCGCCAGGCTCGCGCCAGGACGCGGGGTGCCAGCCGGCGCCCTCGAGGGCGACGGCGAGGCTGAGGGGTGGGGCGGCGGTCATCGTGCTCCTCGGATCAGGGTGCCGGCTCGGACGAGCTCCTCGTCGTCGAGTGCGCGGAGGCGGCGCAGCAGCGCGCGCGCGACCTTGTCGTTCTCGCGGAACGACACCGCGTTCGTGCCCGGCCGGGAGAAGGCGCCGACGAACGGCGAGTCGGTGTACGGGCCGATCGCGTACCGGCGGCCGACGCGGCCTCCCGCCGTCGAGCGCAGCAGGGTGTCGTCCTGGTGCACGCGCAGCCTCCCGGTCGACAGGAGAGTGTCGCCGACGTCGACGAGGTCCTCGACCGCCGACCCCGACGCGACGAGCGCTCGCATCAGCGCGTCGTCACTCCTCGCAACGGACGTCCGGGGGAGGCGCGCGTCGACGAGAGCGTCAGCGAGGACGACCTGATCGGTCGCCCCGCCGCTCGCGACGAAGCGGCCCTCCTCTTCGGAGGTCTCCACACGGATGCCCGGGCCGAGGAAGTCGACGACGCCCGCGTCCGAGAGTGCGAGCAGCTCCTCGAGACGGTGCGCGGGCGGCCCGCTCGCGAGGAAGCTGAACCAGCCGAGCCACCATCCGTGCAGATCCTCGATCCGCGAGCGGGGCGTCCACCTCGCGGACGCGGTGAGATCGGCGACGAGGAAGTGGCTGCGCAGAAGCGCGAGGAAGAGCGCCATCGTGGCGCTGTGCTCCTGCCGGCTGCGCAGAGCCAGGTCGTCCCGGATGTAGGCGCGCACCGCCTCCTGCAGCGCCGAGCCGTCGGCGAACCGCACATCGGCGAACGGGCGGTCGAGATCGGGGAGGAGCAGCCTGTCGAGGCTGTCCGGCACAGTGTCCGCGACGAGCGCGGTCAGGGTCCGCGCATCTCCGAGGACCCGCTCGGCGTCGGCCCCGAGTGCGGGGAGAGCGTACCCCTGTCCCGCTTCGGGTCGCGGGCCGCGGGAGCCGGCGAGGACCGAGGCGCGCGGGTCGAGCCGCGAGAACACCTCCGAGAAGTGCGTCCAGTCGGTGCTCACCCGGTCGGGGTGCCCGGTGAAGAGCTCACGGTAGTAGCCCCAGAGCATCTCCTGGGCGATCAGGGGCCAGACGTCCTCGCTGAAGTCGAGCGGGCGGTGTCGCGAGCGCAGCTCCTCGACGACGGACGCCGAGAACCAGCGGGGCTCGGGCGCGGCTCCCTGGAGCGTCGAGCCGATCTTCGAGTGGTAGGGGACCCCGCGGCGGCTGCCGATCAGGATGCGCGGCTCACGTCCCGACGGGTGGTAGCGCAGTCCGCCGGCGTCGTCCCGTTCGAAGCGGCCGCCCCGGCCCTCGGTGAGCAGCACCAGGAGGTCGACCGCGACGAGGCCGAGGCCGCGCACGATCACGTCGTGTCCGGCGCGGAGGGATCCGAGGTCGGCGTCGGCCGTGAACGACGGCGGCAGGTAGGCGAGGCCGTGGCGCTCGGCGAACCCGGCCAGCCGGGTCTCGTCGACCGTCGGCAGAGCGCCGCTGTGCCCGAGCGAGAACAGGACCAGGTCGGCCTCGATCACGTCGCCGGAGTCGAGGACGACCCGCTGCGCACCGTCGTCGCGGCCGAGCACCTCGACGACGCGCGCCGCGTGCTCGCGGACCTCGACGTCAGGGCGGAGAGCGGCGAGCGCCTCCCGGTGGAACCAGCGCAGATAGAGGCTCTGCAGCCGGCGGGTGGGGAAGCTGTCGGCGCGGAGCCCGTCGAGCTCGCGGCGCACGGCTTCGTCGCCCTCTGCGAGCGCGATCCGGCCGGCCCGCACCGCCTCCGCCCACTCGATCAGCGAGGGTCCGGGGCGCACCGGCCCCTCGATCGTCGCGCTCGCGTCGGTGAACATCGTCACGTCGGCTGCGAGCGAGTTGAGCTTCAGCAGCGGCGACTGCTCGTAGCGCCAGATCCGGCCGGGGCCGACGGGGTACGGGTCGACGACGTGGACGACGAGCGCGGCCGGCCCGAGGGCGTCCTCGGCGGCGTTCGCGGCGAGGCGCTCGAGGACCCCGACCGCGCGGGGACCTCCCCCGACGATCACGAGGGAGCGGGTCCCGTCCGATGGCGCTGACATGCGTCCACGATGACCCGTCCCCCGTGAGGGCGCCGCTCTGTGACGACTCGTGACGATGTGAAGAAGTGTGTAGCGGCGGGTTGGAGCCGGGTGGCCGCGGACCCTAGCGTCGGCCCCCACGGCGTGCAGAACGGTGCGCCCCGACAGGCAGGAGCCTCGAGTGCCCATCGAATTCCTCGGCATCGCCGCGCTCAACGACGGCAGCGAGACACGAGCACGCAGCGGCGCGAGCTTCGACCCGGAGTACACGGTGCGTCTGGCCGCGGCTCATGAGGACAGCGGGTGGGACCGCATCCTGTTCGCCTACCACTCCGGAGCCCCCGACCCCGCCGTCGCCGCCGCTTTCATCGCGTCGCGGCTCGAGCGCATCCAGCTGCTGCTGGCGCACCGGCCCAACCTCTCCTACCCCACGGTCGCGGCGAAAGCCTTCGCGACCCTCGATCAGCTGAGTGGAGGCCGCCTGAGCGTCCACGTGATCACGGGCGGGTCGGACGCGGACCAGGCCGCGGAGGGCGACTACCTGAGCAAGGACGAGCGCTACGCGCGCACCGCCGAGTACATCAGGATTGTCAAGCAGGTCTGGACGACCCGTGAGCCGTTCGATCACGTCGGGGAGCACTACCGCTTCTCCCGGTTCGTCAGCGACGTCTGGCCGGTGCAGCAGCCTCGGCCGCAGATCTCGTTCGGAGGCTCCTCTCCCGCCGCTCTGTCCGTCGGTGCCGCCGAGAGCGACGTCTACGCGCTCTGGGGCGAGCCGCTGCGGGACACCGCCGAGCAGATCCGCAGCATCCGGGAGGCGGCGGCGGCGGCCGGCCGCGACGTCGCGCCGCGCATCCAGGTCGCCTTCCGACCCATCCTCGGGGCCACCGAGGAGCAGGCCTGGGAGAAGGCGGAGGGGATCCTCCGCCGCATCGAGGCGCGCACCCGCGAGACCGCCCCCGGAGGCCTCGCCGCGCCGGAGAACACCGGCTCGCAGCGCCTCCTCGCGATCGCCGCCGCAGGCGACCGTTTCGATCGCGCGCTCTGGACCAGGGCGGGAGTCGCCGCGGGAGCGCGCGGCAACTCGAACGCCCTCGTCGGGACGCCGGAGACGGTGGCCGCCGCGCTGCTCGACTGCGTCGATCTCGGGGTCGACATCATCTCAGCGCGCGGCTACGACTACGTCGACGACACCCTCGACTTCGGTCGCCACGTGATACCGCTGGTGCGCGAGGAGGTCGCTCGACGCGACGCCGCGGCCGCCCAGGCCGCCGAGGAGGCCGCTCGTGTCCTCGTCTGACACCGTCGCGGCCGACGAGTTCGTCCATGTGCGGGCCGATGACCCGCGGGCCCGGCCCCTGCTCGACGAGCTCGAGCGCGAGTACGACACCCGCTACGGCACCGCCTGGGGCGAGCCGGCATCGGCCGAGCTCGCGCGCTACCCGAGCGAGGTGTTCGCCCCGCCGGAGGGATCCTTCGTCCTGCTTCTGCGCGACGGCACCGCGATCGCCGGAGGCGCGCTGAAGAGATTCGACGACACGACCGCCGAGCTCAAGCGCATCTGGACATCCTCGGCGCACCGTCGGCAGGGACTCGCCCTGCGCGTGGTCGCAGAGCTCGAGGCGGAGGCCCGCCGGCTCGGCTACTCGACCGTCTACCTCACGACCGGGCCGCTCCAGCCGGAGGCGCAGCGGCTCTACCTCACCGCGGGCTACACACCGCTCTACGACGTGACCCAGCCTCCGGAGGTGGTCGTCCTGCACGGCTATGCGCGGACGCTCACCGATCGGCCGCTCGACGTCGCGAGGATCCGGACCGCGCACGACGACTCCTTCGCGCAGCTCACCGCGTCCCTGCCCGACGGCGGAGCACGCCTGCGCGGTGGCGTCACGGGGCGTGCCTCATGAGCGGCACGATCGCGCCGCCTCGACCGCGGGACACGTCCGGCCCCCTTCCCGGAGGCATCGACCTCGCCCGACTCGGCGAGCGGCCGGTGCTGCCGCTGCGCCACCCGGTGCGCTGGGTGGTCGCCGCACTGGTCCTCGTGCTCCTGCTGAACGCCGGACAGACCCTCTTCACGAACCCGTCGTGGGAGTGGCCGAAGGTCGGGACCTGGCTCTTCAGTCCGGCGATCCTGAAGGGGCTGCAGCTGACGCTCCTCGCCACCGCCATCAGCGCCGTGATCAGCTTCGTCGGAGGCATCGTCGTCGCCGTAGCACGGCTCTCGGGCAATCCGGTGCTGTCGACGCTCAGCTGGGTCTACATCTGGCTGTTCCGCTCGGTGCCGCTGATCCTCGTCCTCATCTTCCTGTTCAATCTCGGCAACCTGTATCCGACCGTCGGCATCGGCATCCCCTTCGGTCCGCAGTGGTCGGTGCCGACGGTGTCGCTGCTGCCTCCGCTCGCCCTCGGCGTGATCGGCCTGAGCCTGTCCGAGATCGCCTACAGCGCCGAGGTCGTCCGTTCCGGGGTGCTCGCGGTCGATCAGGGGCAGCACGAAGCGGCGAAGGCGCTCGGGATCCCGCAGCGCCGCCAGTTCACCCGCATCGTCCTCCCGCAGGCGCTCCGCTCGATCGTGCCCGCCTACGTGAACCAGATCATCGGCCTGCTGAAGGCGAGCTCGCTGCTGTTCTACGTCTCGCTGCTCGACCTGTTCGGGGTCGCTCAGAACCTCGGCAGCACGTACCCGACGGACATCATCCCCCTGCTCGTCGTCGCGACGATCTGGTACCTGGTGCTGACCTCGGCGATCTCGGTCGTGCAGTTCTACATCGAGCGCTTCTACGCCCGCGGCGCGCACCGGGAGCTCGCGCCCACGCCCCTCCAGCGGGTGCGGCGCTCGCTCGCCGGCCTGAGGAGTGCGCGATGACCGCCGCCATCGAGATCCACAACGCGACCAAGTCCTACGGCGACCGGACCGTGCTCCGGGGAGTCGACCTGCGCGTCGAGGCGGGCACCGTCACGGTTATCCTCGGTCCGAGCGGCTCGGGCAAGTCGACCCTGCTGCGGGCGATCAACCATCTCGAGAAGCTCGACGAGGGGTTCGTCTCCGTGAACGGCGAGCTGATCGGGGTGCGGCTGCGCGGCGGTCGGCTCAAGGAGCTGCGCGAGAAGGAGATCCTGCGCCAGAGGGCGAGGATCGGCTTCGTCTTCCAGAGCTTCAACCTCTTCCCGCACCTGACGATCCTCGAGAACGTCACCGAGGCGCCGATCTCGCAGGGGCAGCCGCCCGCGGAGGCCCGCGAGCGGGCACGCGCCCTGCTCGAGCACGTCCGTCTCGCCGACAAGGCGGCGGCCTATCCGAGGCAGCTCTCCGGCGGCCAGCAGCAGCGCGTGGCCATCGCGCGTGCGCTCGCGCTCGACCCCGAGGTGATCCTCTTCGACGAGCCGACCTCGGCTCTCGATCCCGAGCTCGTCGGGGAGGTGCTGCAGGTCATCCGGTCGCTGGCCGAGAGCGGCCGCACCCTCATCGTCGTGACCCACGAGATCGGCTTCGCCCGCGAGGTCGCCGACCGGGTGGTGTTCGTCGACGACGGCCTCGTCGTCGAGCAGGGCAGCCCGAGCGAGGTCCTCGACCGCCCGCAGAATCCGCGGACCCGCGACTTCCTCGGCCGAGTCCTCGGCTGATCCGCACGACAGACACAGGAATCGAATCATGACCAGACCGCACATCACTCGTTGGACCAGAGTCGGGGCGCTTCTCGCTGCCGCCGCGCTGACGACGGGCCTCGCGGCCTGCTCCGGTGCCGCCGCCTCCGACCCGGCCTCCCCGGGAGCCGCCTCCGGCACCACCACCGTCACCGTGGGTGCCCTCTCCAACGGAGCGGCGACCGAGACGGACATCGACGTGCCGGTCGTCGACGAGATCCGCGGCACGCTGCCGCAGGAGATCCTCGACCGCGGGACCCTGACGATCGGCGTCGGCGCTCTCCCCGCAGGCTTCCCTCCGCTCGCGTTCACCGGGACCGACACCGAGACCCTCACCGGCTCGGAGCCCGATCTCGGCCGCCTCGTCGCCGCCGTCCTCGGGCTGCAGCCCGAGGTGGAGAACTCCACCTGGGACAACCTCTTCGTGGGCATCGACACCGGAGGCAGCGACGTCGGCTTCTCGAACATCACCGTCACGGAGAAGCGCAAGGAGAAGTACGACTTCGCCTCCTACCGCGCCGACACCCTCGCATTCCAGGTCCTCGCCTCGAACGACTGGGAGTTCGACGGCGACTACGAGAACCTCGACGGACTCACCGTCGCGGTCAGCAGCGGCACCAACCAGGAGAAGATCCTGCTCGAGTGGCAGGCCCGTCTGCAGTCCGAGGGCAGGTCCCTGGAGATCACGCGACTGCCCGATGCCAACTCCGTCACTCTCGCTCTCGGCTCCGGCCGGATCGACGCCTACTTCGGGCCCAACCCGACGACGGTCTACCAGAACCGGATCTCGGAGGACGGCGCCGACCCGACCCGCAACGCCGGCACGTTCTCCGGAGCGGGCGAATCGCTCGACGGGCTGATCGCGGCGACTGTGAAGAAGGACTCCGGACTCGCCGAGCCGATCGCCCAGGCCCTCGGCTACCTCATCGGGAACGGTCAGTACCAGGACTGGCTGTCGGCCTACGGCCTGCAGGACGAGGCCGTGGACGAGGCCCTGGTGAACCCGCCCGGGCTCCCGCTCGACAACAGCTGAGCCGCCCCCGCCTCGGGCGCCCCGATCGACCAGCGGGGGCGCCCTCCGCCCGCTTCCCCGAGGACTCCCATGCACCTGTTCGACTCGCTCACGCGCGAACGACTCGACCGCCCGACGAGCCGCAAGTGGAGCCTCCGCCCCGGCACCATCGGAGCCTGGGTCGCCGAGATGGACTTCGGTACGGCGCCGGCCGTTCGGAGGGCACTGCACGACGCCGTGGCCGGCGACGTGCTGGGCTATCTGTCCCCCTCGACTGCGGGCGAGCTGGGCGAGGCCGCCGCGGAGTACCTCGCTGAGCAGTACGCGTGGACGGTCGACCCCGCCCGCGTGCACTCCGTCTCGGATGTCATGGCCGCGCTCGGAGTGGCCGTCACCGAGTTCTCCCGCCCCGGCTCACCTGTGATCGTGCCTACCCCCGCTTACATGCCGTTCCTCACCTACCTGTCGGCCATCGGACGCGAGGTGATCGAGGTCCCGGGAACGATCGTCGACGGCCGCTGGGAGCACGACCTCGACGGGATCGATGCGGCCTTCGCGCAGGGAGCGGGCACCCTGGTGCTCTGCAATCCGCACAACCCGACGGGCTCGGTCCTGCCGCGGTCTGAGCTCGAAGGTCTCGCCGCTGTCGTCGAGCGCCACGGCGGGCGGGTCTTCGCCGACGAGATCCACGCGCCGCTGCGGTTCGACGGCGTCCCCCACATCCCTTACGCCTCGGTCTCGGAGGAGGCCGCCCGGCATTCCGTCACCGGAACGAGCGCCTCGAAGGCGTGGAACATCCCCGGCCTGAAGGCCGCGCAGCTGATCACCACGAATGACGCAGACGAGGACGTCTACTCGCGCTTCGGGTTCGCGGTGCAGCACGGCGCTTCGAATCTCGGCGTGATCGCCTCGACGGCCGCCTACCGGGAGGGCGGAGCGTGGCTCGACGAGGTCGTCGACTACCTCGACGGCAACCGGCGCCTCATCGCCGACTTCCTCGCCTCCGAGCTGCCCCGGATCGGGCACCGCACCCCGGAGGCGACGTATCTCGCCTGGTTCGACCTGGGTGCTCTCGGCCTCGCCGATCCCGCGCAGCACCTGCAGCGCGAGGCGGGAGTGACGCTCACCTCCGGACGCCTGTGCGGCGCCGGATACGCCGACCACGTGCGTCTCGTCTTCGCCATGCCGCGTCCCCTACTCCTCGAGACGCTCGAAGCCGTGCGGGCCGCCGTGTGAACGGCGGAGCGCCTTCGCGGGGACTCGACGAGGTGGGACGGCGGAGCACCGAGGCGGGCGGCATCGCACGACAGTGGCGAGGAGCCGTCCTTCAGCGCCTCCGCTCCCTCTGCACCCCCGATGAGGCCGGGCCGCCGGCGGTGGACCGGGCGGCCTCGCGTGTCGAGGCTGTGCAGCTCGCCCACGAGATCGAGCACGGGTTCTTCCGCCCGGTGCCCGGCCGGGCGCAGGATCCGGAGTGAGACGGGGCGGACCCCCCCTACGTCCCGAAGAGGTTGGCGCGGGTCCCGCCGGGAGCGAGCTCGTCGCGGAGGATCCCGCGGCGGCGCAGGACGGGGACGAGGTCGTCGAGCATCCGGTGCAGGGTGACCGGGTGCAGGTCCCCGGAGAGGAGGAGCCCGTCGCTGCCGCCGTCGTCGCCGAGCTCCTCGACGAAGTCGGCGAACTCCTCCGCGGTGCCGACGAAGCCGGCGCGCTCGGCGACGCGGCCCTTGCGCGCCTTCCTGGTGAGCAGCTCCCGCAGCGGAGCGTCCTCCGTGCCGCCGTACAGGCCGGCGATGGTGCCGTGCGAGACGTGCTCGCCGAACACCGACCGCGGGACGGGGAGGTCCAGGTCCAGCCCGGTGAGGTCGGTCTCCAGGTCGCTCGACCAGCCGAGCGCGATCCGCCGCAGCGCGTCCTCGTCGGGGTGGCGCGACGCCTCGACGACGCGCGCGGCCTCCTCCGGGCTCGACACGATCTCGGGCTTCACGACGAAGAGCACGCGCAGGTCGTCCGCCGTCCGCCCGTGCTGCTCGGCCGCGGCGAGCACGCGCGCCCGGTAGTCGCGCACCGCCCGGGCCTCCAGAGGGGCGAGCGCGAGCTGCACGTCCGACTGCGTGCCGGCGAAGGCCAGGCCGCGCGGAGACCCGCCGGGGGAGACGACGATCGGGTCGCCGTTCGCGAAGGGGACGGCGTTCAGGGGTCCGTCCACGTGGAAGTGCTCCCCGCGGTGCCGGAACGCGTCGATCCGGGTGCCGTCGGCGTAGCGGCCCGACCCGGGGTCGGCGATCAGCGCGCCCTCGCCCCAGCTGTGCCAGAGCCGGCGGACGACCGCCATCCACTCGTCCGCCCGGTCGTAGGCCGCGTCGTGCGACAGCGGCTCCAGGCCCACGTGGCGGGCGCTGCCGACGTCGGTGACCAGGTTGATCCCGAAGCGGTCGGAGCTGAGGTGCTGCAGCGTCGCCGCCTGCCGGGCGGCGAGGTACGGGGGCGTGATGCCGGCGTTGATCGTCGGCGCCAGCCCGATCCGCTCGGTCGCCGCGAACAGGTACGGCGCCAGGAGGAGCGGATCGTGCTTCGGCCCGCCGTACGCTCCCCGCACCCGCAGGTCGAGCGTCTCCGGGGAGCCGAGCGAGACGGCGTCCTCCATCACGATCAGCTCGAAGCCGGCCTGCTCCAGCTCGCGGGCCGACTGCTGGTAGAGGCCGGGCTTCGTCCAGTCGTGGTTCCACTCCCGGTAGGGGTGCTCCCATCCCTGCGGTCCGAAGCCCCGGGAGAAGAACCAGCCGAAGTGCTGACGGCGCGCCACGCTCACACCTCCGCGAGCGCGGGGAGGGCGCGTGCGCGCACCGCGGCGAGCCCGCGTTCGAGGTCGCGGAGGAGGTCGTCGACGTCCTCGATCCCGATCGACAGCCGGAGGAGCCCGGGGTGGATCCCGGCGGCGGCGCGCTCGGCGGGGGTGCGTCCGGCGTGGGTGGTCGACGCGGGATGCAGCACCAGCGAGCGCACGTCGCCGAGGTGGGTCATGTGGCTGAACAGCTCGACGGCGTCGATGAAGGCGGCCGCGCCCGCCTCGCCTCCGGCCACGGTGAAGGAGAAGACGGAGCCCTGCCCGCGGGGGAGCAGGCGCTGCGCGAGGGCGAACGACGGGCTCGACTCCAGGCCGGAGTAGTCGACCGACACGACCTCGGGCCGCCCCTCGAGGAAGCGGGCGACGGCGAGGGCGTTCGCCGAGTGGCGCTCGACCCGCAGCGACAGCGTCTCGACGCCCTGCCGCAGCAGGAAGGAGTTCAGCGGTGACGGCGTCGGTCCGAGGCGGGAGACCACGATGTCCCGCGTGTACGAGACGAAGGCGCGCCGGCCGTGCTGCTCGGTCCAGCTGCGGCCGCCGAACGACCGCTCCTCCTGGTTGAGGTGCGGGAAGAGCGCGGGGCGCGCCGCCCAGTCGAACGTGCCGGCGTCGACGATCACGCCGCCGAGGGCGGAGCCGTGTCCGGCGAGGAACTTGCTGGTCGAGTGCACGACCACGTCGGCCCCGTGCTCGATCGGGCGGAGGAGGTACGGGGTCGCGAGCGTGTTGTCGACCACGAACGGCAGCCCGTGCCGATGCGCGATCGCGGCCAGCGCCGGGAGGTCCAGCAGATCGTTCTTCGGGTTCGGGATCGGCTCGCCGAAGAGGACCCGGGTGTCGGGCCCGATCCGCCGCTCCCACTCGCCGAGGTCCGACGCGTCGTCGACGAAGTCCACGCCGATCCCGAGCCGACCGAAGTTCTGCACCAGCAGCCCGCGGTTGCCCTCGTACAAGCGGCGCGACGAGAGCACCCGGTCGCCGGCCTGCAGGATCCCCAGGAGAGCGGAGGCGGTGGCCGCCTGGCCGCTCGCCACCAGGATCGCCTCGGCGCCGCCCTCGAGATCGGCGAGCCGACGCTCGACCTCCTCGGTGGTCGGGTTCCCGTTGCGGGTGTAGAGGTAGCCCTCGTCCTCGCCGGCGAACCGCTCGCGGGCGTGCTCGAAGCTGTCGAACACGAAGCCGGCGCTGAGGTGCACGGGAGTGACGCGCGCCCCGTGGGCGCCGTCGGGCGCGGCACCGGCGTGCACCTGGCGCGTGGTGAAGCCGGCGGCCGCGGAGGCACGGTCTTCGGACGCCGGGGTCGAGGTCGCGGCGCTCGCCGCAGTGGTCGCTGTGGTCGCCGCAGCGGTGGTCGCGGTGGTCGCCGGTGCAGTGATCGTCACGGTGTGCTCCTGTCCAGACGCCCTGAAGGCGGATGCCGGGAGCCTGTCAGGCCGAGGGGAGTGCGCGCCGGATCGTGACGGAGTGTGACTGCGAGGGGTGCTGTCGCGGGTCGTGGACGTCGACCGCTCGGAGTCCGCGGGTCGTGCCTCAGCTGTGCGTCGTGTTCGCCCGGATCTCCTCGACGGACAGCTCCGGCGCACCGCCCGCCGCGGCCGCCGGGTCCATCCAGACGAAGTCCCAGTGGTGGCCGTCGAGGTCGTCGAAGCTCTTCGAGTACATGAAACCGTGGTCCTGCTCGCCGGCCGGGGTCGCGCCTGCGGCGAGGGCCCTGCCGTGGAGGGTGTCGACCTCCTCCCTGCTGTCGGCGCTGAGGGCGAGCTGCACCTCGGTCGAGGTGGTGGCGTCGATGATCGGCTTGCTGGTGAACTCGGCGAAGAACTCCCGCGTGAGCAGCATCGCGGTGATCGTGTCGCTGATCACCACGCTGACGGCGTTCTCGTCGCTGAAGCCCTCGTTGATCGAGTAGCCGAGCGACTCGTAGAAGGCCCTCGCCCGGGCGAGATCGGCGACGGCCAGGTTGACGAAGAGCATGGTGGGCATCGGTGCACCGTTCCTGTCGGGACGCCGGTGGCGCGCCGCCGCCGGTCGTGACTGCATGATGGTGACCGGCCGGCGGCGGTGTCAAGGAAGCGCTGCCGAGTAGGCGGTGGATGCCCGGCGCGGGCGTCCGGAGGAGGACGCGGCGCACGGATGCCGCGGATCTGCTGGACTGGCCTCGAGCACCGCAGCACGAGCAGGAGGGAGCGGAGATGATCCGGACCCTCGTTCCCACCGTCCTCGCGGCAGCCCTCCTCGCCGCCGCCTGGCACGCGATCGGACCCTCGCGCCCGGTCTTCGCCGTGGTCGCGCAGATGGTCCTCACCGGCTGGGCGGCACTGACCTTCGGTGCGCGCACCCGTCCGCTCGAGCAGTCCTGGTTCGACGTGGGCCGCCGTGAGCCGACGGTGCTGCGGGCGCTCGGGGTCGGCGTCTTCGGTCGGCTGCTCGACGTCGTCGGGTGGAACCGCCTCGTCACCCGCGAGCGCGGCTTCGACGGCACGCGCGCGGGGCTGGCCGCTCTCGATCAGCACACCCGCCGCTCCGAGGCGGTGCACGTCGCGTGCACGGCCGTCGGAGTCGCGCTCGCCCTCGCCGCGACGGTCACGGGTGCGACGGGCGGCGCGGCCTGGCTGCTCGGGTCGACGATCGCCGTTCAGCTCTACCCCGCGCTGCTGCAGCGGCTGGTGCGGGCGCGCATCCAGCGGGCGGGGCGGGCGGCGCGAGGTGCGCTTCACGTCGCGGACGCGGGAGACAGCGCCGCCGGCGGCGGACCGTCCACGGCTCCGGAAGGGCGGTGATCACGGGGTGCCCGACGCGCCGCGATCGTCACCGGGATCGGCCAGGGGATGGCGGCGCGCGAGGACATCGCGAGCCACGTCGGGCGGATCGCGCCGGTCGTCCTCCGCCGCCGTCAGCAGGAGAGCGAGGGCCGTGTCGGCGGGGACCCGCTGCGCTGCGCTGATGAAGCCGACGGCCTGCAGCACGGCGATCGTCCCCGGCGTGAGCGGGGCGCGGGACGCCGCCCAGCGACGGACCTCGGCGTCGTCCGTGTCCCCGGTCAGAGCGTCGGCCAGGGGGCGTGGAGGGAGGGCATGGGCGGGCCGGTCAGTACCCGAAGCCGTGCTCTAGCTCGACGTCGAAGGTGACGTCGTCCTCGCTCGGCTGCACGGGGAACACTCCCGTGAGCATCCTGGTGCGTTCGCGGATGCGGGCGACCTCGGCCGTGTTGTCCGGCTCCGGGAGATCGGAGGGAGTGGTCTCGGCGACCAGGGCGGCGCCGGCGTTGAGCAGGAACACCGCCTGCACGGTGCCGCCGTCGCCGCCGATGCCGGTGTACTCCACGCGGTCCGCCGTGCTGCTCACGGCGAGGGCGACGCCGTACTCGACCAGAGCGTCCGCCGCGTCGTCTCCGACCAGCATCGTCTTGTTCGCGAAGAGGAGATGCTTCATGCCCCCAGCGTGCGCAGCGCCGAGGCCGACGGGGGAGAGACTTGACAGCTCCTGGGGCGGTCGACAGACGCGACCGCGGCACCCGGTGACGGCCGGTCGCGCCCGGTCGTCCTCGACGTCGCCGAGACGGCACCCGTGGCGTCGGCCGTCCTCTGAGCAGGTCCGCGTCACAGGGACGTGGATCGACGGACCCGTGCTGATGTCGGCCGCCGAGACACCCGGCCGAGAGCAGGGCGACGTGACAGGCGGTGTCAGCGGGACATGCGCCGACGCCCGCGCCGCTTCTCCCCTCTGAGGATCAGGGCGGCGAGGAACGCGGCGAGGACTGCGCCGATGGTGTTCATGAACCAGTCGTTCGTGTCGCAGGAGCGGCCGATCGCCGGAACGCACGCCTGGACCACCTCGATCAGGGCGGACAGGCCGGAGACAGCGGCGGCGACGAGCAGGGGCCGGCCGACCGCGACCGCGAGCAGCAGGGCCCCGGGGAGCAGGAGCGCGATGTTCGCGAGGGTGTCGATGCCGTCGAACGGCACCGAGAACTGCACGGTGCAGAAGACCCGCGGCGTCCCGTCGGGCGGATACACGGTCAGCGCGATCCCCACGACGAAGGCGAGCGCGGCGAGGACGAGAAGAGACCTTTCCGCGCCGCGCCGGTGCAGCAGCCAGGCGATCGCCGTGACCACCGCGACCGCGATCCAGAAGGCGATCGGGACGAGCGCGGCGTGGTCGACGAGGAACGTGCTGATCACGGTGCTCCGCTTCGAGGTGTCGGGGTGGCGGGAGAGGAAGAGGTCTTCCGTTGACGGACGGCCCGCTCACTCCAGGTCGGCCTGTGCCGACGGCCGGCAGGCCTTCGGCGCGAGTCAGCTCCGGAGGGGAGAGCCTGCTGAGTCGAAGCGGTAGCCGCCGAAGGCGCCGCTGAGCAGCGGGCGCGCCGTCGCGATCGCGGCCTGGACCCGGGGGAGGGCGAGGGAGGCCCGATGCGCCTCGGCGCTCTCCCACAGCTCGACGACGAAGACGGTGTCAGGCTGCTCGTCGTCGACCCCGACCTCGTAGAGCAGGCAGCCGGCGTCGACGAGGTCGTCGTTGTGCTCGGTGAGGACGGCGACGAGCTCGTCGCGTCTGCCGGGGACGGCCCCGAGGGTGCCGACGTTCACGAAGGTCATGCCGCGAGGGTACCGCCGAGGACACCGGCGGCGGGTGGCCGTCCCGACGGTCGGAGTGCGGTCGGGACGTCACGCGGGACGGAGTCGCCGTGCTCCCGCCTGCGAACCGCAGACCGGTCGCGCTCGGCCCGACGCCACGCCCGCTCGGGAGGATCGCGTCGCGAGAGAGGATCCCCGGTGGTCTCCGCGATCCCCGTCGGGTCCCACCGGCCAGGCATGGGCGTGCTCGGACCGACGGAGTGCGCCCGGTCAGCCTGCGGGCCTGCTGAACAGGTTGACGACGTTCCCGTCCGGGTCGCGGACGAGGGCGGAGCGGTTGCCCCACGGCATGGTGCTCGGCGGGAGCACCACGTCCTCGCTCCGGGGTGCGAGCTCGGCGAAGGCGCGGTCGACGTCGGGCACCTCGAACTCGAGCATCGCGGAGCGGTTCGACGCGGGGACGACGGCGCCGTCGAGCATCCCGACGGTCGTGGTGTGGGCGATCGCGAGGGTCGCGCCCGCTCCGGTGAACTGCGCGAAGACCGGCGCCGGGCGCTCGGCCGGACGGCCGATGACCTGCTCGTAGAAGGCGACGAGGCCGTCGAGGTCGTCGGTGACGATGCGGAGGGAGGTGAACGACACGGGGCTCCTTCAGGGCCGGGATGAGGTGATGGCACCAGGCTCGCCGGTCGTCGCGACACCGTCCTGTCGGTGTTTCCGAAGATCGTCCGGGACTCCGCGAGGTCCGCGGCGGCCGTCCCCGGAGCGGGTCAGTCGTCGACGACGGACCGCAGCCGTCCGTACTGGAGCGCGAGGTCCTCGGCTCGCAGGGTGCGCTGCGGAGGCCGCTCGTCGGTCACCTCGACCGACAGCATCCGGTCGCCGCGGAACGCCCTGACCCCCTCCCGCAGCCGGCACCACGCGATCAGGTACCAGTGCTCCTCCTTCCCGATCGAGCCGAGCGGTTCGACGTCTCGGACCGATTCCGCGCCGCTGCTGTCGCGGTAGCGGAGCCGGACGACACGATCCGCTCGGAGGGCCGTCGCGAACTCCGCCGGGACGACCGCCTCCTCCTCGCTCTCGAGGAAGTGCACCCGGGAGGCGACCGCGCCGGCGCGGGCGGCCACGTCGTCCGGCAGGACCGCGAGCGTCTTCCGGGCAGCGGTCCTGGCTGCCTGCCGGAACGGACTGCGCTGCAGCGCGCTGAGGCCGATCAGCACGGCGACGGCCTCCTCCACCGTGAATCCGGCCGGCCCGAGGGTCGCGGACGCGTCGATGACGTAGCCGCCCGTGCGGCCGGGCTCCGCCCAGATCGGCAGACCCGCCTGCTGCAGCGCGGACAGGTCCCGCTCGATGGTCCGCACCGACACCTCGAACCGCTCGGCGAGACGGCGCGCGCTCCGCGGCCGGGGCGAGACCGCCCGCAGCTCCTCGACGAGCCCGTACAGACGATCGGTGCGGTTCACCCGACCATCATCCGCCCGGGCCTTCGGGGTGGCGTCCGTCGCCGGACTCACTGCGGAGAGATCTCCGCGGCAGCGGCCGCCGCGGGGCGCCTGCGGGAGGAGCCGTCCTGACGGTGGGCCGCCCCTGGGAGTCGCCCGTCTACTCCGCGAGCGCGCGCAGGTGCACCGCCGCCCAGGAGCGGAACGGCGTCCACGTCTCGGAGATCTCGTCGATCGACCGGTCGTCGCCGTAGCGCTTCGCGACTTCGTCGCTCAGCCTGCCCTCGTTGCGCGGCAGGACGTCGGGGAAGTTCGCGCCGCGGATCACGACGAGCTCGGCCGAGAACGGCCCCATCCCCAGGATGCTCTGCACCTGGACGAACGCCTCGGCCGGCTGGAGCGAGCGCAGGTGGGAGCCGGAGAGCTGTCCGTCGAGGGCGGCCTCGGCGATCGCCTGCAGGTACTCCGCCTTGCGGTCGGGCAGGTCGAGGGACGCCGCACACAGGACGGCCGGGGACGGGAAGGCTCCGTCATCACCGAGCTGCTGCGCGAGACGCGTCCTGACCGCCGCCGCCTGCCGGATCTGCAGCCGACGCGACAGGACCGTCCAGACCGCCGCCTCGTAGGGCGAGAAGAAGCCGCACGGCCGGAACCCGGGGAGCCGAGCCTGCGCGTCCGCGATGACCTCGTCGCGCGCCGCGACGTCGGGCCAGCTGCGCCCGTCGATGTCGATGGACAGCAGCCGACGGACCTGCTCGGTCGCGGCGTCCAGGTCGCCCGGGCCCTCGACCACGATGCGGGCGGACGGCCCGTCCTGGGTGACCGCGACGTCCACTCGCTGCCAGTCGGCATCGCAGAGGAGGGCGGAGCGGATGCCCGCGGCCTGCGGCTGCGACGCGAGCCGGTTCGGGGTGAAGCCCTTCCAGAACCGCTGGGTGGTGGCCAACGACCAGGGCCCGAGGATCTCGTGAACGGTCTCGAGTCGAGTCACGGTCGGGCCTCGGGGCTCTGAGCGGCGGCAGGACCGTCGGTCCCGGAGGGGGTGGACGAGCCGTCGGGCGGTTCATCGGCGGGTGCCGCATCGGTCGACCGTTCTCCGAAGAGGAAGGCCTCGCCGTCGGAGTAATGGCTGTTCACGCTCAAGTGCTCGGCGAAGCGCTCGTCCCCGAACGCCGCTGTCAGGTCGTCGGCCGAGCGCCACTGCACGTACTCGATGATCCGATCGCTCCGGAGGTCGCGGAAGAAGCTCGTCGAGACGAAGCCCTCGAGCGTTCTGATGTGACCGCGCGTCTCGCTCTCGTTGTACTCGGCCATCCATGCCTGCTTGCCCGCGACGGGCGCCAGTCGGATGATCTCGTGGGCCGCCGTCGGGGCAGCGCGCACCGGATCGACGGGAGTCGCGTCGTCCGGGCTCGCCGTCGCCGAGGTGGTGAACCGGTAGATCCCCTCGTCCACGACCCACGACGATTCAGTGCGGCTCAGTTCCGCCGCGAAATCCTCGGCGTCGCGGCGGCTGCGCCAGAAGAGCAGCCCTAAGAGGAGCTCGGTGCCGGGGGAGGAGGGCGGGCCGAGCACGCGGCCCTGCGCCAGCCGGATCGCTCCGCCGTACCCCGTCCTCGGACGTGCGAGCGCTGCCGGCGAGGTGGCCGGATCGGACCGTTCCGAAGCCGCGCCGCTCGGGTGCGCTTCTGCGCTGACCACGACGACGAAGGGGGACGCGTCACCGTCGACGGTGGTGCTTCGTGGGGACACTGACATGGGAGGACCTCCGGGCTTCGAGGACGCCGGAGGTTTTCAGCCCCGGATCGACACCGCCGGTGAGACGGGTCGACCACTCCGATGAGAATCGGTCAGGCGATGACGGTACACCACTTCCCTCCCGCCGTCCCGATCCCGGACGCCCGATTCGCATCCCTCGGGTGAAGCGGTCGGTCCCGCGCGGCGGTGACGGGGACAGCCGCCCGACCGGCGACCGCGGCTCAGTACTGCGCCTGCTCGTGCACCTCGAGCGAGCCGTAGAGGGGGGCGCGTCGGGCGTACCGCACGGCGTCGTCCCGGGTCGGGCAGTCGAGCAGGTAGTAGCCGACGAGGGCGGACCGCTCCTCCGCTCGGGAAGGGGCCGGAGCGCCGCTTTCTCTGCCCGCCACGGTCAGATCCGTCTCGACGGAGACGTCCCCGGAGGCGTCGGCGAAGCGTCCGGAGTCGACGAGGACGCCGTCCGCCTTCAGCGACGCGTCGTAGTCCGCCCAGGCCGCGTAGTCCTCGGGCGCATCGCCCCCGGCGTAGCTGCCGTCCGACCGCATCACGAGCATGATCTTCATCGCGCCTCCTGGTTCATCCGACCACCGTTCCCCCGGCGGCCGCCTCCGCGGTCGGATCGCCCCCGGGAACCGGCACGCCGAGCCTCCGACCATTCTGGGTCGAGGCGACCGTGCAGGGAAGGGATCGCTACGGAGCGGGATCGTCCGCGTCGAGGGCCTGCTGGAGGAGCCGGAGCGCCTTCGGCCCGACTCCGTGGAGGGTTGCGAGACGGTCGAGGCCCACCCGCCTCACGTCGTCCACATCGTGCACGCCCGCGTCCTCGAGCGCACGGGTGGCCGGGGCGCCGACGGCGGGAAGCGGTCGCGGATCCATACGTCCGACACTACGAACCGGACGACCGTGCCGACAGCCGATCATTCGGCGACTTCTGGCGGCGGGTGATTCCGGCGGCTGCCGTCACGACAACAGCGGCGGCGAAGGCGACCATCGTGCCCAGCCCGTCGAGCAGCGCTCCGAGCCCCACTGCGCCCACGGCCTGTCCGGCGATCAGCACCACGAAGAGCAGGGCCGTGCCGGTCGCCGCGCGGTCCGAGTCGAGAGCGGCGGTCCAGGCGATGAGCGACCCGGTGGCGGCGGTGCATCCCCATCCGAAGAGCAGGCAGGCCGCGAGGGCGGACGGCGTGCCGGCGGCGAGCGCCAGGCCCAGGGTTCCCGCGGCGGCGGTCGCGGTGGTGATGGTCCACGCGGTGCGAGGCGACAGGGTACTGGTCCAGCGGGCGGTGGCGATCGTGACGGCGGAGCGCGAGCCGCTGCGTCGAGCGAGACCTGTCGTCCGCCCGGTCCGTGCTCGTGGTGCCGGAAGGCCGTCGACCGTTCCGCCGATCGGAGGTCGGCACGACGCTCCGGAGGGACTCGAGAACGAGGGACGGAGAAGACCACTGTCTCGATAGCCTCTGGATCGAGACGCCCGGTCTCACGCCCTCCTCCTGCCACCGAGGCAGGGCCCTGCAGCCCCGAGAGGACCGCTATGAGCTTCCCGCCTGTCGACTACGCCACGTACCAGGCCCTGCGTGACGAGGAGATCAGCCATCCCGATGTGGAGGGAGGAGGCTGGAAGCTCGGGCACGCGACGTCCTGGGCGAGGTGGGGCGAGCGCGGTGATCTGGCCGGCCCCGTCACGGCGAGCAGTCCCGAGGAGTTCGTCGAGCTGCAGCCCATGACGACATCCGTCGTGCTGTTCGCGATCAACTGGGGCGGGAAGAACCCTCCCTCCGACCCGACGTTCTGGCAGACCTTCCATTCGCCTGGTCATCGGGGCGACGGCGCACTCCGGAACAGTGTGCGCGCCGCCTACGACGAGGTCCTCGACTCGAGTGCGCCTGTCGCCTACATGTCGGACGTCTTCAAACTGGTTCCGACCCGTGACGCGGGGGCTCTTCGGACGACTCTGCGCGACGAGCAGCAGGCGGGCAGGGACCACGTCGAACGCTGCGCCGAGCTGCTGACCTGGGAGCTGATCACCTGTCGCGAAGGAGCCGACGGCCGGACGCCGGTGGTGGTCGGCATGGGCGACGCCGCGTTCGAATGGCTGTCGGGCACAGGACCGGACACCCGGATCGCCGAAGCACTGGAGAAGGCTCTCGGACCCGACGCCCGGTCGTTCGTGAGGAGGATGCCCCACTACACGTTCGGATCGGCCACCAATCACGAGAGGACGACAGCGCTGACCCGCATCCTTCGGGAGGTTCTCGACGACCTCTGAATCCGCGGCTGATGCTCTCGCTGGTCGCGACTGCTGCCGGACTCCGGGGTCCCGACGCCCTCCTGCGGTCCGCGGCCGACGCCTCGTGGTCGTGGTCCCGGGTGGAGGGAGAGGGCGCCCGGGGGAGGTCGTACGCTCAGGCCGCGGGAGCCGGACGCGGAGGCGCCGTGCTGCCACGTTCGACGATCTCAGGGCCGAGGAGGCGCACGACGTACGCCTCCTCGGTGTCGGTCGCGCCTTCGATCCGGCGGACGAGCTGACGCACCGCCATGCTCCCTAGCCGGTCGGGTGCGCTCTCCACGAAGGAGTAGGGGAGCGAGAAGGTGCGCGCGAACTCCTCCGAGAACCGGCCGAGCACGGAGACGTCCTCCGGGCTCCTCGTGCTCCGCGCTCCCAGAACGCTCGGAAGTGCCGCTGCGGCCGCCTCGTTGTTGACGAGCAGGCCCGTCGCCCGAGGGTGCGCGTCGAGCAGGTCTCCGAGCGCCCGGCCGACGTCCGGCTGGGTGGAGGGCGCGAACGACGTGTGCAGTCGGATGCCGTGGGCGTCGGCGGCCTCGAGAGCGGCGTCCTGCAGGCGCCAGACGTAGGCGCCGCCGCGATCGACGACGTGCTGGGGCGGGGACACGAGCACGAGCTCCCGATGCCCGAGGGCGTGGAAGTGCTCGATCATCGCGCGACCGGTCTCCTCGAAGTCGAGGTCGAAGACGTCGACGCCGGAGCAGTCCCTCGGCAGGCCGACGAGGGCGCCCGGCTGCCGGGCGTTGCGCAGGATGTCCAGCCGCGGATCGTCCACGGCGACGTTGAGCAGGACGATCCCGTCGACCATGCGGGAGTCGCTGATGCGTCGCAGGGCGCTCGTGCCGTCGGCGTCGGTGACCAGCAGGATGTCGTATCCGAGCTCGCGGGCCATGTTCGAGACGCCGAGGGTGTACTGCAGCATCGCGGGGGCGAACTCGTCCTCGAGGAACTGCGCCAGCAGGCCGATGACCCGGGTCTGCGAGGTCGCCAGCGATCGCGCGCCCGCGTTGGGCGTGAACTCCAGGCGACGAGCCGCAGCGAGCACTCGTCGGCGCACTTCGGCCGAGATCGGGCGGTTGCCCGAGAACGCGTAGGACGCGGTGCTGCGGGAGACGCCCGCTTCGCGGGCGACGTCTGCGATGGTGGCCACTGTCGTTCTCCTCGGAGGCTGTCGGACGGCGAGGACCGGTCGGACTGCTGCCGGCTCTCCGCTCAGGTGCAGGAGAGCACGCGGCGGTCGCACCTCATGCTCCTGCATCCAGGGGCCGCTGCCGGTCCGGGTGGGGGGCGCCCCAGCTGCGCCCAGCCTGCCGTGGCATGCCCCGCACACGCTCGAGGCGCCCCGTACGGATACGGGGCGCCTCGAGGTCCGGGTCAGTTCAGGGTGAACTGGACGGTGGTGGTGTTCCCGGCGACGTCGTGGACGACCATGGTGTTGGCACCCTTGACCGCGCCGAAGACGCCCGGCTTGATGAAGTTCACGTCGGACCACGCGTTGTCGGTGAGATCCTTCACGCGACCGTTGATGACCGCCCTGTCGATCCTGCCCGCGTCGTACAGCTTGAAGCTCACCTGGTCGTAGACGCCCTTCTCACCGGTGGTGAAGGAGGGCTCGGTCTTGACCGTGGCCGTCGGCGCCGTGCTGTCCAGCGTCACCGCGAAGGTCTTCGTGGGCGCGATGTTGCCCGCGAGATCCTCCGCGTTGTACTTGACGGTGTAGTTCCCGTCGGGCAGCTGCACCGTGGCCGAGTGCGATCCGGTCCTCGCTCCACCGGCGACCGGGGACTGCGTGCTCGTGACGAGCTTGCCGTCCTTGTAGATGTTGGCCACGATGCGCTTCAGTCCGCGGTCGTCCGTCGCGTCGACCTGGACGGCCAGTGCGGAGAAGGGGCCCGCCGTGGTGGGCGACACCAGCGTGACCGCCGGCTTGGTCGTGTCGGCGACGGCGACCGGCGTGAGCGTCCAGAACCGGTCGGCGGTCTGGGCGTCGGTCGCGGTGCTGGTGGTGGCTCCGTCGGTTCCGAGCACGATGGTCCCGTTCCGGTTGTTCCCCGAGGAGTCCTGGAGCGCGGCTCCGGACGCCTCGTCGAACGCGTACTGCGCGACGGTGCCCGCCGCCGCCCGGCCGCCGGCCAGAGCGGCCACGTCGGCCGCGGACAGTGCCCGGTCGTAGACGGCGAAGTCGTCGATCGCGCCGTCGTAGGCCGGGTCCCCGTACTGCGACTTGCCCAGGTAGTTCCGGTTGGTGTTCCCGAGAGCCGACGGCTTCACCGTCATGTTCGGGTTCGTGGCGACGACCGTGCCGTTGAGGTACATCGTGCCCTGCGTGCCCGAGACGGTGACGACCACGTTCGACCACTGGTTGAGCGGGAAGTTCTGACCGCCGTAGGTCAGTCGCTGCTCGCCCCCGGCGCCGGTGTTCGTGATGGCGAACCGCGGTCCGGCGCCCCCGGCGTTGAGGGTGAGGAACATGTTGACGTTCTGGCCCGTGCCGAAGTCGAAGACGCGGGAGTAGTTCGTCAGCGACGCCGGCTTGATCCAGGTCGAGACCGACCAGTCGCCGGTGAGTCCGCTGACGATTCCGCTGGGGAGCGACCCGTACGACGCCGTCTTGCAGAAGTCCAGTGCCGTGCCGAACCTGCCCGGCTGGCGGGCTCCGCTGACCTGGCAGTTGGAGGTCGGTGCGCCGTCGGACCACTGGATGACCGCAGCGCCCGCGTCCTTGCTCAGGTTGAGGACCCCGAGCGTCTTGCCCGTCGCGTAGTTCGCGAGGCGGACCTTCCCCTTCCCGTCGGGGATGAGCTGCCAGAGCTGCTCGTCTCCGCCGTTCGCGTCGGCGATCACCGCGGCTGCTCCGTTGGACGTCGCGGCGCCGGCGATGGTCAGGGCGCGTCCGCTGGGCGTGTGGATGACGCGGTAGAGGCCCTGGCCCGCTGCCGTGATCCTCCACGCTTGTCCGGTCGAGGTCGCGGAGTCGGCCTGGACGACCGGCGTCCCGTTCGCGGTCGCGCCGCCCTGCGTGGCGAGCTGCAGACCGGAGTTCGCGTTGTCCACGGTGTAGTCGCCCGCCAGGCTGGTCGGGCTCTTCTCCGGGGTGACGATCACCTGGTAGCCGTAGGTCGGGTTCATCACGATGGGCACCGTGATCGATCCGTCGCTGGCGACCTCGTAGGTCGTGTTCGAGATGGTGACCGGGCCGTCGGTCTTCACCGTGCGGCCGTAGGAGGCGGTGAAGTCCACCTGGACGTCGACCTTCGAGCCGAGCGACAGCTCGTCGAGCCCGTTGACCTTGATGGACGTGGCTCCGGTGTTGCCGCCGGCGATGACGCGCACTTCGTCGCCCTCGTCGCTGACGGAGGCGGCGCCGTCGAGCGGGCTCTCGTTCGACGGCGGCGTGGTGGTCACCATCTGGCCGCTCATCTGGGCGTACCAGGTGTAGAGCCAGTACGCGCCGTTGGGGTCGCCGTTCCGTCCGGTGAGGAGGTCGCCCAGGGCGCCCGACTGGTTCCAGAACGGGAGCTCGGCGCGGGTGATCCCGTAGCGCTCGAGCTTCGCGATGTAGCCGACCAGCGGGCCGGACAGGCCGACCTCGGCGGGTGCCGCGTACTCGGTGATGTCGATGGGCGGCTCGGGGAGGTCGAGGTCGTCGAGGATGGCCCGGACCTTCTCGACGTCGCCCTTGATCTTCGAGGAGCGGATCAGCTCGTGCCACTCGAGGACGTCCGGGAGGGTGTCGGTCGCCTTCGCGTGCTCGTAGAACGCGCGCATGTTCGTGATGTTGTCGGAGTAGGCGGGGCCCTGGATCGGCATCTCGGGGTCGAGGGTGCGGATCAGACGGTAGGTCTCGGTCCAGAGATCGAAGAAGGAGCCGTTCGACGCCTGCCAGGTGATATCGGGCTCGTTCCAGATGGCATAGGCGACGATGTTCGTCTTGCCGGACGCCTGGGTGTCCTGGACCATCTTCTCGACGGCCGGGAGCCAGGAGGCCTTGTCGTATCGATAGGGCCAGCCGGGCAGGTAGTCCACCAGGCGGACGACGACGCCCGCACCGGCCGACTTCGCGGTGTCTGCGACCGACAGGGCGTCACCGGTCGGCTGCTGGGTGCCCCCCTCGGGCTTCTGCACGAAGGTGTGCGGCTTGATGGGGAGGATCTTGTCGAGGGACGGGACGCCGGCGCTCGCCAGTCCGTACAGGGACCCGCTGGCCATGTGAGTGACGGGACGGAAGGGCTGGTCGGCCTCCACGACGAGCGTGGCTGCGGCTCCGGGTGCCGCTTCCGCGGGAGCGCCCACGGCGAGGACGCTCCCCGCTGCGACGACCGCCGCTGAGACGACTGCTGCGAGGACACGACGCCCGCGGATCCTACGGCGCTGTCGCCGGTCGGCATCCGTGGGAGGCGTCTCGCGTAGAGCGATGGATCTGTTCATCTGCTGTATCTCCATTGATCGAGCGATTGGTCGAACCTGTCCGCACAGTGCTGCATAAATCATCGAACCGGTTCGATGTGGATTAAAGCATTAACTGGCCGAGGCCTCAATACCTCTGAGCTCTTCGAGCCTTTCGCGCCTGATGCGACATGATGCGTTCGTATCTTTCCGACACCTCTGCACCAGAAGTTGCGAAAGCTTATGAGGAGGACCGCGAGTGACTCGGGAAAGAGCTGTCGACGGCGTTTTGTCCTGGGCGCGCGTCCCACGGGGGAGGACCGTGCGGGAGCGGATCCCCGGCTGTGCCGCATCGTCGAAGGTCTCGACCCGGTCCGTTCACCGGGGCGGGGTCGAGGGAGAAGCCCCTCCGCCGCGACGAGCGGCAGAGCAGCGACCCTCAAGCGGTTCGGACCTCTACCGTTGCACCCGTGCCCCTCCTTCTCGCCGACCTGCTGTCGTGAGAGCGCTCGTCGCCTGGCTCGAGCGCCGCCAGATCCCGCTCTACCTCGCCGCGATCGCCGCCGGCGCCGCTCTCGGACTGCTGCTGCCCGCCGCGCACCACCTCGAGGTCGCGATCGAACCGGTGCTCGCGCTGCTGCTGTTCGCCACGTTCCTCGGGGTCCCGTTCGCCGCGATCGGACGATCTCTGCGCGACGGCCGCTTCCTCGCCGCGGTCGGGGTGCTGAACTTCGTCGTCGTGCCGCTCGTCGCCTACGGGCTGTCTCGATTCGTCGCCGACACTCCGGTGCTGCTGTTCGGGGTCCTCCTGGTGCTCCTGACGCCGTGCATCGACTACGTGATCGTGTTCGCCGGGCTCGCCGGAGGGGCGTCCGACCGACTGCTCGCCGCCGCACCGCTGCTGATGCTCGCGCAGATCCTCCTCCTCCCCGTGTATCTGCTGCTCTTCATCGGTCCTGCGGGGGTGGCGGTGGTCGACGCCGGTCCGTTCGCGCGGGCGTTCCTGCTGCTGATCGTGGTGCCGCTGTCCGCGGCCGGGCTGGTGCAGGCACTCGCGCGCCGACACGTGTCCGGCCGGATCGTCGAGTCCACGATGCTCGGGCTCATGGTGCCGCTCATGACGGCCACGCTCTTCACCGTCGTCGCCTCCCAGGCCGGCGCCGTGGGCGCCTCGGCCGGCCGGCTTCTCGTCCTCGTCCCGCTCTACGCGGGATTCCTCGTGGTCATGACCGCTCTGGGGCTGGGTGCTGGACGCGTCTTCCGACTCGACGTGACCGCGACGCGCGCCCTCGTGTTCAGCGGCGCGACCCGCAACTCGCTCGTCGTGCTGCCCCTCGCACTCGCGCTCCCGGCACCGCTGTCGCTCGCGCCCGTCGTCGTCGTCACGCAGACCCTCGTGGAACTCGTCGGCATGGTCGTCCTCGTCCGACTGCTCCCTCGGCTCGCCCGAGACCGAGCAGTGCGGGCCAGCCCGGTCTGACGCGGACTCACCAGCACCCGAGACGACTCGGGCCTGCAGAAGGGCCGCCCGGGGAGTCGCCCGGGACGTGCTCGCTGGTCAGTCCTTCTCCGGTCTGCCCGCAGTCCCCGCGTCAGCGGGCTCATCGGCCGGGGCGACAGGAGCTGCGGACTCGACCGCGGTGGGCTGGACCTCGGCTGATCTCGCATTCCTGGCGGCGAGGCGCTTCTTCTGGGACTTGCCGGTGCTGAACGGGCTCACCCACAGCCAGGAGAAGCGCCGCAGCGACTGGAAGATGAACAGCGACGCCCAGAGGGAGAACACCGTCAGGGCGACCGGGAAGACCGTCGCCGGAAGGGGTGGGACATTCGTCTCGCCGAGCAGGGGGACGAATGCGACGACGACCGCGATCACGAAGAGGTGCAGGAGATAGATCTGGAAGCTCTGCTGCCCCATGGTGACGAAGATCTTCAGTGCGCGGACCTTGACGAGGTACTGGGAGCCGGCGATGCCCGCGATGATCGCGACCGAACTGGCGATCAGGATGACGCCCGGAACGCGGTTGGCGTCGAAGGCGACGATCACCGCGATGATGCCGAGGTAGGCCACCGCGAGCGCGAGCGCCTGCCAGAGCTTCACGCGAGCGGCGAAGCGGTAGAACGTGCGGGGGATGAACATCGCCACGAGGAAGAAGATGAAGTTCTGGAGCACCCGGTCCCAGCCGATGTTGTCGGTGTCCAGCAGGCCGGTGGTCGTCGCCGCGACGGCCAGCAGCCCGGCCACCGAGAGCTGGATCCATCGGGGCACCTTGCGGATCAGCCAGGCGAGGATGCTGAAGATCGCGAGAGCCCAGATGAACCAGTAGCTGCTCGACGGCAGGATGGGGAGCACCAGCACGTTGAGCGGGTCCGTCGGCGAGGTCGCCTCCGACCGTGAGAACGGGACGATGAGGTAGAAGACGACCCGGATGAACGACCACAGCAGGTAGAGGTACACCAGCGCGAGAACTCGGCGGCGCCACAGTTCGGCGAACGTCCACGTCAGCATCCGGGCGGCCGTGAGGCCCGCGATGAAGAAGAACACGGGCATGGGGAAGTAGAGGAGCACGGTCCGGAGCTTCGGGACGTACCCCGCGAGGTCGAAGAATCCGAGGAACAACGACGAGTGGTAGAGCACGACGAGGCTGATCGCGACGCCCTTGGCGAAGTCGATCCACTCCCGCGACTCGGGGCGCTTCACCACGGCGCCGGTCGCACTCGACCCGGTCATCCGCCGCTCCTCGCGTGGGCGCACACGGCGCGATCACTGTTCACCAATTGCTGCGGATCCATTGCGCCCCCAAGATGTCGAATTCGAACCGGATGCGAATGAGCCCCCGGTTCATTCCCCGTACGGGTCCTGAGAGTACGGGAAAGTTTCCGATCACGGACGAGTCGATGGAGTATCGAGGCGGCAAGGGAAGTCCGGACGCCTCGCCGCCGCCTGTCCGCGGAGATCGCCCGTCCGATCCCGGAGTCGCTCGGTCGATCGGGACGGGCGGCGGAGGATCGCAGACGAATGGACAGTCCAGAGACGTGCGGACGGCGCTTTCGTCCAGATCTCGGGACCGCGGACCCGAAGAACGAGACGAAACCGGCGTGCGGCCAGGACACCTCGACCTCTCCGGCATACTCCATGACGTGAACGACGCCACCACCGCCCCCAGTCTCGACGGCCGCGAGTTCGTGATGACCTCCTCGACCAACAGTGCGGTCGACCCGGAGTCGCCGTCGCGGTTCCACTACTCCGAGCGCGACGGAGTGGTCTGGGGCGACTACGTCGGCGACACCGTGACCTTCGGCCGGTTCGTGGGCACGCGCACCGGCGACGCCCTGCAGGTCTCGTTCGTGCACCAGCTGATCGACGGCGGGACCGTGGTCAGCGGCACCGGCGGCAGCCGCGTCGAGCTCGACGGGGAGGGCCTGCTGCGGCTCGTCGAGGAGTTCGAGATCGACGGCGACGACCACGTCAGCATCTGCGTCGAGGTCTGACGCTCAACGCGCCGCGTCGCGGCCGTTCCCCGCGGTGGTGAACCGCGTCATGCCGAGCCGGTTCGTCGATCCGGAGCGGTCGGGGATGTCGGAGGGCAGCAGGTAGGCCTTGCGCACCACCTCGTCGAGCACGACGACCGAGACCACCGATTTCACCTCGGGCCGGGCCGCGACCACGCCGGTGACGAAGTCGTGCACGCCGCCGATGTCGAGCGAGCGGACCAGGAGCATCGCGTCGTGCTCGCCGGTCGTGATGCAGCAGTACTCGACGTCGGGCATCTGGAGGATGCCCTCGCGGAACCGGTGCCACGACTGCGGATGCACCGTCACGAACACCAGGGCGCAGACGTCGAGCCCCACCTTCCCCGGATCGACCAGGGCCGAGAATCCGGTGATGACGCCGGATGCGGTCAGCTGCTCGACCCGGTTGTAGACGCTCGCCCGCGAGACGTTCACCCGCTCGGCCAGGGCGGACATCGAGATGCGCCCGTTCTCGCGCAGGACGGCGAGGATGCGCAGATTGAGGTCGTCGAGCCCGCCCGCGCTTTGTCCAGCGACCGCACCGGCGGCCGGATCGGTGATCGACATAATCCACTCCTTCGTCGCTGCGGGCGGCAGTTCGTCCACGATAGCGGCCCTCTGGAAACGGAGTGCGTCGCGATGTGCCATCGTTTCGCAACACGTCCAGCCGAACCCTCGCCAGGAGGCCTCCATGGTTGTCCGCTCCACCCGCACCCCGCGCTCCGCCCCGACGCGAGTGGTGATCGCCGCTGCGGCGGTCTCCCTCGCCCTTCTGGTGGCGGGCTGCTCCTCGGGCCGCGTCGACACCGCCGACGGCAGCAGCGCGACGCTCACCATCAACAAGGCGTTCGACCTCAAGACCGCCGACCCGGGCCGCATGTACGAGCCGACCGGCCAGATGGTCGACAAGGCGCTCTACGAGACCCTCCTCACCTTCGAGGGCGGCGACGTCTCGCAGGTCGTCGACGGCCTCGCGAGCCTCGAGCAGGCCGACGACGCGAAGACCTTCACCCTCACCCTGAACGGCGAGCACACCTTCTCGGACGGCACCGCGATGACCGCCGACGACGTGGTGTTCTCGCTGCAGCGCGTGATCGGCCTCAAGGGCAACCCCTCGTTCCTCCTCGACGGCGTCACCGTCACGAAGAAGGACGACACGACGGTGGTGCTGACCACCGAGAACCCCACGCCCGCCCTGCCGGCGATCCTGGCGAACCCGGCGCTCGGCATCCTGAACTCGAAGGTCGTGAAGGAGAACGGCGGCACCACCGACGAGACCGACACCGCCGAGACGTTCCTCAACACCACCTCCGCCGGCTCCGGCCCGTACGTGCTCGACACGCTCGACCTCGCCTCGCAGGTCGTGCTGACCGCGAACGAGAACTACGACGGCGACGCCCCGGGCTACGGCCGCGTGGTCATCCAGAACGTCGAGGGTGCGACCCAGAAGATCAACGTCGAGGGCGGCAGCGCCGATGTGGCGCTGGACCTCTCGGGCACTCAGGCGGAGGCGCTCGGCGACTCGGTCGCGGTGACCAGCGACCCGTCGGCGAACGTGATCTTCCTGCTGCTCAACCAGAACCCGAGCGTCTCGGCGATCACGTCGAACCCCGACTTCGTGAAGGCTGTGAAGGAGGCCGTCGACTACGACGACCTCGTCTCGATCGCAGGCAACGGCACCGCCCAGGCGTCCGGCGTCATCCCGAGCATGCTGCTCGGCGCCCTGCCCGAGAGCGGCGCGCTCACCCAGGACCTCGACGCCGCGAAGGCTGACCTCGCGAAGAGCGGCTACGCCGGCGAGTCCGTGACGCTCAACTTCCCGAGCGACATCAGCCTGAACGGCATCGACTTCCCGACCATCGCGCAGCGCATCCAGTCGCAGCTGAAGGACGCCGGCATCACCGTCGAGCTCGCCCCGGCCCCCGTCGCCACCGAGCTCGACGCCTACCGCAACGGCACCGAGACCATGGGCCTCTGGTACTGGGGCCCGGACTACCCGGACCCGAGCGACTACCTCGTCTTCACCCCGGGCGACGTCGTGGGTCTCCGCTCCGGCTGGACCGACGGTGCGGCCCCCGCGATCTCGGCGCTGGCCGACGCTGCGGCCACCGGCGGCAGCGACGACGAGCGCCAGTCGCGCTTCGAGGAGCTGCAGACCGCGCTGAACGCCGACGGCCCCTTCATCCCGCTGCTCCAGCCCGGCAACAACATCGCCGCGGCGAAGGACGTCTCGGGTGTCGTCTACAACGCGGTGTGGACCATCGACATCGCGGCCCTCACCGCGCAGTAGCCCGTGTCCACCACCACGACGGCCGTCCGGACCCCGCGTCAGCGCGGGGGCCGGGCGGCCCACCCGTTCCTCCGCTACGCGCTCCGCCGCGTGCTCACCTCGCTGCTGCTGGTGGTGGGCGTGACCCTCGTCACCTTCATCCTGACCAACCTCGTGCCGGGCGACCCCGTGGCGGCCGCTCTCGGCCAGCGCGCTGCGGAGGATCCGGAGATCGTCGCGCAGTTCCGCGCCCAGTACGGTCTCGACCAGCCGCTCGTCGTGCAGTACTTCACCTATCTCGGCAACCTGCTGCACGGCGACCTCGGCGTCTCCACCACCACGCACAACCCGGTGGTCGCCGACCTGGCGAAGGCGCTGCCGGCCACCCTCGAGATCGCCTTCGGCGCCATCGTGCTCAGCGTGATCGTCGGCGTGCTGTTCGGCACCGTCGCCGCCTACCGGCGCGGCAGGGCCTCCGACCACGTTCTGCGCGTCGTGTCGCTGGCCGGCCTCAGCGTGCCGACCTTCTGGCTCGCGCTGGTCCTCTACTACGTCCTCTACTTCCAGCTCCGGATCGCGCCGGGATCCGGCCGGCTGAGCAGCGACTTCACCACGCCGCCGACGGTGACGGGCCTCTACACGGTCGACGCCCTGCTCGCCGGCCAGCTCGACACCTTCCTCGACGCGGCGTCGCACCTCTTCCTCCCCGTCCTCGTCCTGACGCTCTACACGGTGGGCCTGCTGACCCGGTTCGTGCGCACCGCGGTGCTCGAGATCCTCGACCAGGACTACGTGCGGGCCGCCCGCGCGAAGGGGCTGCCGAACCGCGCGGTCACCTTCTCCTACGTGCTGCGCGGGGCGAGCATCCCGATCCTCACCGTCGTGGGCCTCGCCTTCGGCAGCCTGCTCAGCGGCACCGTGCTCGTCGAGGCGGTCTTCGGCTGGCCCGGGATCGGCTCCTACGCCTACCAGGCCGCGTCGCACCTCGACCTGCGCGGCATCATGGGCGTCGGCCTGCTCATCGGCGTGATGTACCTGCTCGTGAACCTGATCGTCGACCTGCTGTACGGCGTGCTCGACCCGAGAGTGAGGCTGGCCTCGTGACGGATCCGCGAACCACCCGGTCCGACCCGCGCGACGGCGCTCCTGCCGGTCCGCGCGACGGCGTCGGTGCCGGAGTGCTCGACCCGGTCGCCGCCCCCGGCCTCCGCCTGCGCCGCCCCCGCCTGCGCCTGGGTCGCTGGTCGGCGCCGCTCGGACTCCTCGGCGCCGCCGTCGGCGTGCTCTGGATCCTCATCGCCGTGCTCGCCCCCGTCATCGCCCCGCACGATCCGCTCGCGCAGGACCTGCCCCTCCTCCAGGCGCCCGGCGAGGGCACGCTGATGGGGACCGACGCGCTCGGCCGGGACGTGTTCTCGCGGGTGATCTGGGGTGCCCGGGTCACGATCCCGCTCGCCCTGCTGCTCGTCGTGATGTCGGTGCTGATCGGCGCGATCGTCGGATCCGTCGCCGGATTCCTCGGCCGTGCGGTCGACGAGGTCGCGATGCGCATCACCGATCTCGTGATGGCGTTCCCCACGGTCATCCTGGCGATGGTGATCGCGGCCGCGCTCGGAGCGTCGCTCCTGAACGCGGTGCTCGCGGCGCTGATCGTGTCGTGGCCGTCCTACGCCCGGCTGACCCGCGGTCTTGTCCTCGGCCTCCGCTCGTCGAACTACGTCGTGTCCGGCCAGCTGCTCGGCTTCTCGCCGCTGCGCTCCCTCGTCCGCGACATCGCGCCCAACATCGTCGGCCCGGTGCTCGTCCTCGCGAGCCTCGACATCGGCACGGCCATCCTCCTGCTGTCGGGCCTGTCGTTCCTCGGGCTCGGCGCGAAGCCGCCGACCGCCGAGTGGGGCTCGATGGTGTCGGACGCCATCCAGAATTTCGATGCGTGGTGGATCGGGGTCTTCCCGGGCCTGGCCATCCTCACCGTCGTCATCGCGTTCAACTTCGTCGGCGACGCCCTGCGCGACGCCCTGGACCCGCGGTCGCAGACGATCCGCGGAGGAGGCGCCACGCTGTGAGCGACGCACTGACCATCAGCGGGCTGCGCATCCGCACCCGCAGCCACGCCGTCGTGGACGGCATCGATCTGGCGCTGCGCCGCGGCGGCATCCACGGTCTCGCCGGCGAGTCCGGCTCGGGCAAGACCATGACCGCCCTGGCGGTGCTCGGACTGCTGCCCGGATCGATGACGGCCAGCGGGAGCATCCGCCTCGCCGACGACACCGGCGACGGCACGACGGAGCTCGTCGGCGCGTCCCGGCAGGTGCTCGGCGCGGTGCGCGGACGCCGGGTCGCCATGGTCTTCCAGGACCCGTCGACGAGCCTGCACCCGCAGCTCACCGTGGGCCGCCAGCTCACCGACCACCTGCGCCACCACCTCGGTCTCGGCAAGGAGGCCGCGCGGTCCAGGGCCGAGGCCCTGCTCGAGCGGGTGCGGGTGCCGGACGCCCGGGCCTCCCTCGGGCGCTACCCCCACCAGTTCTCCGGTGGTCAGCGGCAGCGCATCGCGATCGCGGTGGCGCTCGCGTGCGAGCCCTCCGTGCTGCTGGCCGACGAGCCGACGACCGCGCTCGACGTGACCGTGCAGGCCGGAGTGCTGCAGCTGCTGCGGGAGCTGGTCGACGACGGCGGGCTGAGCATCCTGCTCGTCACCCACGACCTCGGCGTGATGAGCGCCGTGGCCGACGAGGTGACGGTGATGCGCCAGGGGCTCGTCGTCGAGTCGGCTCCGCGGGAGCGGCTGTTCACCGCGCCCGAGGACGAGTACACGCGGGCGCTGCTCGCGGCTCTGCCCGGCTCGAGCTTCGAGGAGAGCCCGGAGGAGCTGGTCGCCGAGCTCGTCGAGGGGCACGAGAGGGCCGCCGCCGCGGACGATCCGGGCGCGGCCACGGCAGGCGACGTCGAGAGGGGTGCGCGATGAGCGCGGGAGCGGTTCTCGAGGCCGACGGCATCGTGGTCGAGTACGGGCGGCGACCGCCGCTGCGTGCCGTCGACGGGGTCGGCTTCCGGGTGGCGGCCGGCGAGGTCGTGGCGCTGGTCGGCGAGAGCGGCTGCGGCAAGTCGAGCCTCGCGCGCGCCGTGGTCGGCATCGAGAAGCGCCGCGGTGGCGACGTGCGCCTGAACGGCGTCGACGTGCCCGCGCTCGGACTCCGTCGGCGCAGTCCGGCGATGACCGGAGTGCAGATGGTCTTCCAGGACCCGAACTCCTCGCTCAACCCCCGTCGCCGCATCGGCGAGCAGATCGGCGACGGCGTCCGGGCGGCGCTCGCCCGGGGCGCCGAGGGCTCGGATCCGGCCGACTGGCTGCGCCGCGTCGGGCTCGACCCGGCGATGGCGAGCCGGTTCCCGCACGAGTTCTCCGGCGGCCAGAAGCAGCGCATCGCCATCGCGCGGGCCCTCGCGGCGCGGCCGCGGATGCTCGTGGCCGACGAGCCGATCTCGGCCCTCGACGCCTCGACCCAGACGAGCGTCGCCGCGCTGATGCGCTCGCTCAGCGTCGAGGCCGGCGCGGGCATGCTGTTCATCTCGCACGACCTCTCGGTGGTCCGGCGCATCGCCGACCGGGTGCTCGTGATGTACCGCGGCCGGGTCGTGGAGTCGGGGGACACCGAGACGGTGTGGCAGAGCCCGCTGCACCCGTACACGCGAGCGCTGCTCGCGGCGATCCCGCTGCCGGACGGCCTGGGGCGGCTGCCGCTGGCTCCACTCGACGCCGACCGGGCGGCCTGGCTCGAGGAGCTGCCCGACGCGCTGGAGCGGACGGGCGCGTGAGCGCGGTGGAGGAGGCCCGGGCAGAGGAGTCCGCACTCTGGAGCATGCCGAGGGCCGTGAACCGCAGCCCGCTCCCCGGGGACGGCGCGTTCATGACCGCCGGCTGGGCCGATCCGGAGCCGGTGATCGACCCCGACGACCCGGTGCTCGCCTACACCGCGGAGCGCCGGTCGCGACTGGCGCAGGCGCTGCCCGCCGAGCTGCTGATCATCCCCGCCGGCCTGCCGCGGGTGCGCTCGAACGACAGCGACCACCGCTTCCGCCCGGGCACCGACCACGTGTGGCTGACGGGCAACGGAGTCGCCGAGAGCGTGCTCGTCGTCGACACGACGGGAGGGGAGGCCGGCTCGATCCTGTACCTGCGTGCTCCCTCCGGCCGCGACGGAGACGAGTTCTGGCAGAACGACGCGCTCGGCGACCTCTGGGTCGGGCCGCGGCCGTCGCTCGCCGAGACGCAGGCGGCGCTGGGCATCGAGACCCGGCCGCTGGCCGACTTCACCCGCGACGTGGAGCGGGCCGCGCGGCGGGCCCGGCGCATCCGGGTCCTGCCCACCCTCGACGAGAGCGTCGACGAGCTGGTGCGGAGCATCTGCGGGCCGGAGCTCGGACCGCACCTCGTGCTCAAGGCGACGCTCGACGAGCTGCGCCTGATCAAGAACGACTGGGAGATCGGACGGCTGCAGCTCGCCGTCGACGGCACGGCGCGGGGCTTCGACGACTGCCTCGAGGCGTGGCCGGTCGCCCGCGCGATGCCCCGCGGCGAGCGCTACCTCGAGGGCACCTTCGCCCGCCGCGCCCTGGTCGAGGGACAGGGGCCGGCCTACGGATCGGTCGTCGCCTCGGGAGCGCACGCCACGACCCTGCACTACACGCGGAACACCGGGCCCCTCGCCGAGGGCGATCTCGTCCTGATGGACATGGGGGTCGAGCTGCCCTCGCTCTACGCCGCCGACATCACCCGGACCTTCCCGGTCAGCGGGGAGTTCACCCCGCTGCAGCGGGACGTGTACTCGATCGTGCTGCGCGCGCAGCAGGCCGGCGTCGACTCCCTGCGCGCGGGAGTGCGCTTCCAGGACTACCAGGACGCGTGCGGGCGAGCCCTCACCGAGGGGCTGATCGACCTCGGCCTGATCCGCTGCTCCGTCGACGAGGCCATGGCCCCGTCCGCGTCGTACCACCGCCGGTGGAGCATCTCCCGCGCCGGGCACATGCTCGGGATGGACGTGCACGACTGCAACCACGCTCCGCACGAGACGTACCTCGGCGGAGTGCTCGCGGCCGGCCACACGCTCACCGTGGAACCGGGCCTCTACTTCCAGCCGGGCGACCTGACGGTCCCCGCCGAGCTGCGGGGGCTGGGCATCCGGATCGAGGACGACCTCGTGGTCACGGAGACGTCGTCGATCCTGCTCTCGGCGGCGATGCCGCGCACGCCCGACGCGGTGGAGGAGTGGATGGCGAGGTTGGCGGGCTGAGAGATCGGGCCCTCGACGCGATCGGCCGACGCGGCCTACGGGAGCTGCGGGGGCGCGATCAGTTCGAGGAATCCGCCGAGGGCACCTTCGAGGTAGATGATGCGCGTGCCGGCTCGGGCGCCAGCGGTCATCCGGTGAGGTGTCCCGACCGGTCTCCAACCGTGTCCAGCGCAAAGCTCGAGGACACGATCGAGGTCCGAGACCGTGAGCGCGATGTGCACCGTGCCGACCTGTGCGGGCGTGCCGGCGGACTCGAGCTGTCGGGGCGGGTCGTACTGCAGCAGCTCCACACGGTGGGGGCCGAGGGTCACCGTCGCTGCGCGGATCACGGCTCCACGGACGCCGGTGGTCGCCGCCGTGACCTCCACGTCGAGCGTGAAGGTGCGCTCGAGCACGAACCCGAGACCGGAGCACCACAGCACCAGCGCGTCGTCGAGGTCGGCCACGGTGAGACCGGAGTGAGCGACGTCGGAGACGAGCGGTGATGCCATGACATCAGTATCGAGCTCCGACACTCCTGCCTGCGGATGTGCGGCGATCCTCACCCTCCCTGGGTGAGGCCGGTGATGAGGTTGATGGCGACGGCGACGACGAAGGTGCCGAAGAAGTAGGACAGCAGGGCGTGGGCCAGGGCTACGCGGCGTGAGGGGGTGGAGGACTGGGTGATGCTGCTCGCGCTGTAGGCCATCCCGATCGAGAACGCGGTGTAGGCGAAGTCGCTGTAGGACGGGTCCTCGTCCTGGTCGAAGTCGAAGCGGTGGCGGTCGTCGAGGTAGTACATGAGCGCGTACTTGAAGGCGTAGACGGTGTTGACGAGCGCCCAGGCCGCGACGACCCCGACGACCGCGAGGATCGCGGCCGCGGATCCGACGGGGTCCTTCTGCTGGCTGCGGAGGAGTGCGACGACCACGAGGACGAGGCTGAAGAAGGTGGCGGCGATGATGAGCGAGTCGACCAGCTTCCGGGACCGGTCCTCGTGGCGGGCGAGGTCGCGGGTGCGTTCCGGGCCGGCCGGCCACGCCGTCGACCAGGCCCAGACGAGGAACACCGCCGCGGCGATCGCCCAGCGGAGCAGAGGCGACAGATCGGGGACCGCAGTGGACCCTGAGCGCTCGGGCCGGAGATCCTTCAGACGGGCACGATCGGCCCCAGCACATTGAGCGCGACGACGGCCACCAGCTGGACGACGCCCGCGGTGACCAGTCGACCACCGAGGTGCGACGTGTCAGCGGGCCGCTCGGTCACCGAGCCGATCCGTACTGCTCCCGACGTCGTCCGGCACGTGAGTCAGGATGTCGCCCACCTGGCAGCCGAGGACCTCGCAGATGGCGTCGAGTGCTGAGGAACTCACACCATCCTCCTGCGAAGAGGGGGCGGTGTCAGCCGGAGAGGGCAGTGCCCGAGAGCGGGTGGGTCAGTCGTCGTCGCTGTCGGGCGCGGGTGCCTGATCGGTGCTGGTGCTCGAGGTGGAGTCGGACCAGACTGCTTGTGCGCCGGAGTCGCCGATGCGGATGACGTCGATGGTCGCTCCGACGGAGATGGCGATCGCTGCGACGGCGAGCACGATTCCGACGAGGGGGCGGCGGGTGGTGGCGGCTCGGTCCTCGGTTCGTCGCGTGCGGCGGAACCAGAGCCACTGGACCAGGGCGACGAGGAACAGGCCGGCAGCCCAGGGGAGCAGGTGGTCGCCGAGCTCGGTGTGCTTCTCGAGGATCGCGGACGGCTCCGTCTGTCGTTCGAGCGCTTCACCGGCCTGCGTGGTGAGCGGGACGGCGATCAGCGCGGCGAGGGCGATGATCGGGGTGAGGATCCCGAACTTGCGGCGGGCGGCCGGCCAGAGGCTGCCGAGGATGAGCATCAGTGCGGCGAGGGGGAGCAGAACCACGACGGCGTGCACGAGGAGCGGGTGGAGGGGGAGGCCGTTGATCTGCCAGTCGTTCATCGGGGGCGCCTTCGGTCGAGAGGGGGGCTGTCCTCGTGACGCTAACGCGCCCCGCCCTGCGCGCTCTGCCGTTGGACGTATTCGTGTGAGCCCTCGAACGATCACTCGCCCGTCCTCCGAGCCGACTCCCCGCTTCACCGCCGATATGCGAGGAGCCGACCGAGCGGAGTCAGGACGTGTGCCGGCTCGCCGGTGCGATCAGGCGGCGGAGCCGGTCGGTCACGAGAAGGGCACCGGCGGCGTCGATGGTGAGGACGTCGACGTCGAAGCGGTCGGTGACGGTGTCGAGCGTCCCGACGCCGCCGGCGAGGATCGCGGTCGCGAGGACGTCGGCGGTGACGATGTCCTCGGCGATCACGGACACCTGCACGAAGGGGACGTCACCGGGCTCGGCAGGTCGGCGCCAGACGTGCTCTCCGCGTTCGGCGGTCCCGGAGGTGGCGATCGCGCGGCGACCGTCGCCGAGGGGGACGATGCAGAGCAGCGCCTGCCGGTCGCCGGGATCCACGATCCCGATCGTCCAGCTGTCGGCGGGCGAGGTGAGGACGTCTCCCCCGACATCGAGGAGCCATTCGCCGTCGCCGAGCAGCCGGGCCGCGTGCGCCATGGTGGTCGCTTTGACGGTTCCGGCGAGGTCGATGACCCCGTCGGGCCGGTGCGGGGTGAAGGCGCCGTCCGTCGCCGTTCGCCAGTGCAGCGATTCGGTGTAGGCGGTCCGCATCTGCTCGGACGCGGCCGTCAGCGCGAGCTCGCCGCGGGCGATCCGGGACGCCTCCGACTCCGGCCGGTACAGGCTGAAGCGGGCGTCGGCGTCGGCGAAGACGGCTTCGACGTCGCCGACCGGGGTGTCGTCGGCGGCGCGCAGGCTGACGACGGTGCCCATCGTCGTGAACGTGTGCACGGTCAGAGTCCGGCCTGGTCGATCGCCGATTGCAGGGAGGTGAGGTACCCGTCGCTGGTGTAGGTCGCTCCGCTGACCGCCTGCACGTTCGCGGACTGGGCGGCGAGGACTTCTTGACGCAGGATCGGCGCGGCCCGGTGCGAGATCGGCACGGACCGGCCGTCCTTGTCCGTGAGGTGCACGGCCGTGACGTCGGTGATCTGCCCGCCGGCGACGGTGATCGCGACCTGCACAGCGCCGAAGCGAGTCGGAACAGATGAGCCGGTCCACGTGCCGTCGGCCGAGGCGGACGGGCTCGCAGTGGCCGTCGAGCTCGTACCGGCCGACGGGTCGGTGGGCGCGCCGGCGGAGGGCGTCGTCGAGGCGGGGGCGCCGGCCGGGGTCGGCGTGGTCACCGCGGGAGCCGCTCCTTCCGTGGCCGTGGTGGCGCTCGTCCCGGTGGCGAGCGAGGACCCGGTGGCGCCGGCGGATCCCATCTGCCAGCCGACGACGAGGACGGCGAGGGAGGCGAGGACGCTGGCGACTGCTGCTCGTGTTCTCACCAGTCGAACCTCTCCACGTGGATCTGCCGGTCGGGCAGGCCTGCCGCTCGCGCGTCGCGGACGACGAGGTCGGCCCAGGCGGTCGGACCGCAGACGAACAGGTCGGATTCGAGCAGGCCCGGCAGTGCCGAGGTGATCGTCACACCTCGGGCGACGGACTCGGCGGACATCCACGTCGCCAGCCCTGCGGGCCGCCGGCCGATCATCCCGAACAGCGCGCCGCGGCTGCTGCGGACCAGTGTCCGAGTCTCGTCCCAGAGGTAGGTCTGGGAGTCGTCGGTGGCGCGCAGCAGGACGGTGGCCTCGCCGGGTCGGAGGCCGCCGTGCTCGAGGAGCGCTCGGGCGGGGGTGATGCCGATGCCGGCGGCGATGATCGCGAGCCGCGGGGCGGTGCGGGCGACGTCGGTGAAGATCCCGTAGGGGCCCTCGATCGAGACCGCGGTCCCGGGGCGCAGTCGTGCGAGACGGTCGGTCCCGGCTCCGAGTGCGCGGACGGTGATCCGAGCGCGGGTGTCGGTCGGGACGGCGGAGAAGGAGATCGGGTGCGCATGCCACCAGGTGCCGCGGCTCCAGAACCGCCAGATCGCGTACTGCCCGCCGATCACGCCGAGGCGGGAGAGGTCGCGGCCGGAGAGGTGGAGCGAGAAGACGCCGGGGGCGATCGTCTCGACGGCCTCGACCTGGATCCGGTGCCGCAGGGTGGCGAGTACGGGCACCGCGAACCGGAACCTGGCGATCGCTCCGAACGCCAGGACGTAGAGGGCGAGCCAGTAGACGCGCTGCGGGGTGCTCCCGGCGAGGACCTGGCCGGCGGAGAGCTGGTGGGGGACGGCGACGAGGACCGCCGCGTAGCTGAGGAGGTGGATCGCGTGCCACGCCTCGTACGCGAAGCGGCGGCGCACGGCGACGAGGGAGGTGACGACGACGAGCACCAGCAGGGTGCTGCCGAGCAGCGCCAGGAGCATGTCGGCGCCGGAGTACAGAGCGAGTGTCTCGTTCCACAGCGTCAGCCCGTCGGTGAGGGCGTAGCCGACGGTGAGCAGGGCACCGTGCCCGAGGATCAGAGACAGGGCGGGCTTGCCGAGGCGACGGTGCAGCGCCATCGCGGTGTCCTGGCCGAAGGTGCGGTCGATCCAGGGGATCCGGGCGGCGAGGACGAGCATGACCAGGATCAGGTCGGTGCCGACGAGGCCGGCGACGATCCCTGCGGCCGTGAGAGCTCCGGCGATATCGGTGGCCTCCGCGGGCCCGCCGGCTGCGAGGTAGAGCGCGATGGCGAGGGCGACCGAGACCCAGCCGGCGGTGACGAGCGCGTCCGCGGAACGCAGGCGCCGACGCAGGGATCGCTCGCGGTCGGCCTGCGACCGCCGCAGGGTGGTCGGCGCGTGGGGTGCGGGTGCGTTGGTCGGTCGGATCGTGGTGCTCACGGCGGCGCCCTCCGGTCGGTGTCGCATGCGCCGACCTCGGGTTTCCGGGGGGCGCGCTCCTACCGTCGCGGGGGAGTCTTGGTGTCGACTATGAGGGATGCGTGCCGATTCCCCGCGGGGGTCCGATTCGTGTTCGAGGTCTCACATGTCAGCGCTCGGGCAGCACGATCGTCACCCGCACTCCGTTGGGGCGGCGGTTCTCGATGGTGACCGATCCGTCGGCTGTGTCGACGAGAGCTGCGACGAGGGCGAGCCCGAGCCCGCTGCCGCCGTCGCGGCTGGTGCGCGCCTCGTCGGGTCGGGAGAAGCGCTCGAACGCGTGCGGCACGAACTCCTCCGGAATGCCGTGCCCGGTGTCCTCCACGCGCAGCTCGAGGGTGGAGTCGTGCTGCTGCAGGAGGAGGGTGATGCGTCCCGCAGGAGGCGTCGCGGCGATCGCGTTCGCGCCGAGGTTGTCGAGGATCCGCGAGAACGCGCTCACCGAGAGCGGGTAGGGCGCGTCGGCGCGCTCGATCGCGGTGTCGAGCTCGATGTCGGGGCCGGCGCCGCCCGTGATCGTCCTTAGCCGGTCGACGGAGTCCATCAGCTCGGTCTCCAGCTCGCTCGCCGTCGAGCGCGTCGCGGCGGGCGGTGCGGCGTCCAGGCGGGAGAGCTCGAGGAGGTTCGTCGCCAGGCGGGACAGGCGGGCGAGGGATCCCTCGGCGGCGCGGATCTCCTTTTCGAGGGCGTCCGCGTCGCCGAAGTGCCGGTGCGCGAGTTCGAGCTGGGTGATGACGACGGCCAGCGGCGTGCGGATCTCGTGGCTGGCCGCGGACACCATCTGCCGCTCCCGATCCGCGGTGTCCCGCGTCCGGGCGATGAAGGCGTTCAACGTCTCCGCCAGGTCCGACAGCTCGTCAGCCACCGGGCCGACGGGGAGCTTGCCGCCGTCCCGGTCGCCGAGGGACGCGGCGGTGCGGCGCATCCGCTCGACCGGACGCAGGGCGGCGCCGGTGAGCAGCCATGCGGCGAGGGCGGACAGGATCACGAGGGCCGCGGCGCTGACGAGCAGCGTCCGGTCCAGGGCCGAGACGGTCAGGTCGCTGCCGGCGCCGCTGCGCGCCGCCCACAGCTCCCACGTGCCCGCACTCGTGTCCAGGGTCCGGGAGACGATCGTGAACCGGACGTCCTCGTCGGTCATCACCGTCGAGGTGCCGTCGCTGCCGGTGCTGCGCTCCAGAACCTCGTGGACGTCGTGCGGCATCGTATCGACGGGGACCGCTCCGCCGGGAGCGCGCGCGAAGATCAGGATCCCCTCGGCCGGCGGGTCGGGGGTCTCGGTCGGGTCCGATCCCAGATCGGCGAGATACGGGGCGAGGTCGCCCTCGGCGAGGGTCACCTCGGACGCGACGACGATGCTGCGGAACTGCCCGTGCAGCACGAGGGTGATCACGCCGACCCCGATCAGCGCGACCAGGAGGCTGCCGAGGGTGATCCGGGAGCGGATCGACAGGGAGCGCAGCAGCCTCACTCGGCGCGCTCCAGCCGGTATCCGGCGCCGCGGACGGTCGTGATCCGGAGGCCTGTGTCGGCGAGGGCGAGCTTCTTGCGGAGGTAGCTGACGTACTGATCCACGAGGGTCGGCTCGAACGTCTCCGTAGACCCCCACACTTCGGCGAGGATCTCCGTCCGGGTCAGTACCTCATCGAGATGCACGGCGAAGAAGCGCAGCAGCGTGAGCTCCTTGACACTCAGCGCGAAGGGACGCTCTCGGACCGTCGCGCGCACGGACAGGGCATCCAGGCGCAGCGCTCCGATCTGGACCACTGGCTGCGGGCCGCTGGCTCGGCGCCGGATCTGTGCTCGGATCCGGGCGCTCAGCTCGCCGAAGTGGAACGGCTTGGTGACGTAGTCGTCGGCGCCCGAGTCCAGCCCGAAGATCCGGTCCTCGACGGCGTCCCGCGCCGTGATCAGCACGACCGGGACGGTGCTGCCCGACTCGCGCATCCGACGGCAGACCTCGAACCCGGTCATCCCCGGCAGCATGACGTCGACGACGGCGACGTCGACATCTTCCGCCGTGAAGGCGATCAGCGCATCGACACCGTTGTCGACGAGTTGCACGTCGTAGCCGTCCTCCCGCAGTCCTCGCTCGACGAGGGCGCCCATCTGCGGGTCGTCCTCGACGACGAGGATCCGGGACATCAGATCGCGCCGGACGTGCCGAGCAGCGACCCGATCAGGAACGTCGCGGCGAGGGCCAGCGCGCCGCCGACGACGATGCGGATCATCGGGCGCAGAGCCGGGCTGCCGCCGACCCGTGCGCTGATGTATCCGGTCGCGGCGAGGGCGATCAGCACCACGGCGAAGGTCACCGGAACCCTCCAGTCCGGCGGAGGGAGCAGGATCGCCAGCAGCGGCAGCACGGCTCCCAGGAGGAACGCCAGCGCCGAGGCGCCGGCGGCGGCGAGCGGGCTGGCGACCGCTTCCTCGTTCAACCCCAGTTCCGCTTCCAGATGTGCGGTCAGAGCGTCGTTCTCGGTCAGCTCGCGGGCGACCTGATGCGCTGTCTCCGGGGTTAGACCGCGCGCCTGGTACAGCCAGGCGAGTTCTTCGAGCTCCCCGTCGGGATCCTCGGCCAGCTCGACGCGCTCCTTTGTGATCAGCGCACGCTGACTGTCGCTCTGGCTGCTCACCGACACGTACTCGCCCAGCGCCATCGAGATCGCACCGCCGACGACACCCGCGACACCCGCCGTCAGGATCGGTGCCGTCGCGGTCGTCGCACCGGCGACACCCACGACGAGAGCGGCGACCGAGACGATGCCGTCGTTCGCGCCCAGCACGCCCGCTCGCAACCAGTTCAGCCGACCTGAGATCGCGCTGTCGTGCGGTTCCGCGCGGGGCGAGGAGGGCGGAGGCGTGGACGGGGTCGACATGAGGGCCATGCAAGCACCCGCCCCGCGGGAGCGCTAGCCAGGAGAGCCTGCCCAATCCCGTCGGTGCTGCACCGGCTGAGAAGAGACGCAGGGGAGAGGCAGAGCCCAGCGCTGGCAGGGAGCTACGGTGCGAGCACGCCCCGGACTGAAGGAGTCACCATGCCACTCATCCGCATCGACCTGATCGAGGGCCGCTCCGACCAGCAGATCACCGCACTCGGTGACGCGCTGATGCGCACCCTCGTCGAGGTCTACGGCCTCCCGGAGCGTGACCGCTTCCAGATCGTCACCGAGCACAAGCCCGGCCGACTCACCGCCCTGGACGTCGGACTCGGCATCGAGAGGTCCGAGCAGATCGTCATCATCCAGATCTTCACCCAGACCGGCCGCAGCACCGAGGAGAAGCAGGCGTTCTTCGCCGCCCTCGCCGCCGCGCTGGACGCGATCGGCATCGACGGCGCCGACCTCGTCATCGGCTTCATCGAGAACACCGCGGCCGACTGGTCCTTCGGTTTCGGCCGAGCGCAATACATCACCGGCGAGCTCGCGGCGCCCGGGAGCGCTTGACGGTGAGGCTCGGCGGAGGAGCGCTGCCGGCGTACCTGCGGTGAGGGGGTGAGCCTCAGAGTGCGGTGAGCCGATCGAAACGCGGGAGTATTTCGGCGCTGTCGCGCGGAACGACAGTGAACCCCAGCCGCTCCAGCTCTGCCACGGCGGTCATCGGATCGTCGGACACCGCGGCGGCGAGTTGACGCTTGCGCCACCGAAGGCGACCCTCGTGAAGGGCGGCGCCCGCGCCACTGATGGTGTCGATACCGAACTCGATGATCATCATCTCCAGCACGTCCTCGAGGCACGGTCGGAACCGATGGCCGCCAGTCGGGAAGTGAACATCGCCGAATCGCGGCGGGTCACCTTTCGCTACGCGCTTCTGTTAGATCTTGCCGCGACGTCGAGCTCCTGTGGCGGCGAGGGCGTCCGTCATGTCCTGCCGCTCGGCATGCACGTTGTAGTGCGCCGAGGGGACGTCGCTGCCGCTGTCTCGGAGGTAGTCGACGGTGAAGAGCGGCCGGGCCGAGCCGCGCACGTTCACTTTGAACGTCGAGCGTTCCACAGAGACGAGGTGGCTCACCGGACTCAGGACCAGCCGATACTGGACGACGAGACGGAAGGTCTCGGTGCCCTCGATGTCCAGACGAAGCCCGAGCTCCTCGGTGGGCTCGACAGTGACGGCGACACCGCCGCCGCGCATGCGAACCACGCTGCTCTCTAGGCCGACGAGTCCGTTGGGGATGATCTTCGCGAGCATCTCCATGATTTCGAGCATGAAGTCGAAGACCTTCTCTTCGAGGTCCCCGTCGGACTGACCGCCAGGGTCAACGCTCGGCATGCTCCCGCAGGTACGTCAGGTCCTCGAGCTTGCGCAGGATCGACTGTCCCTCCTGGGACAGCTCGTACCGGTCGGCGCGCTGGCGCAGCTCATCAACCGAAGCCCCTGCGCGTGCCTCAAGTTCAGCGAGACGAGCGCTGATCTTCGAAATCGTCAGTACCTCGAGGGTGGGAACCATGCAGTCATGGTGACACGGACCCCCGTCATTCGCACTCGGACAGATTCATCGATGGCGCAGGGCTCCAGTCGAAGCGGCGATCTGCACACCTCGGTGGGTGAGGAGATGCGGACGGTGCCGGCAGGCTGACCGCTGCCAGCCGGACGGCGCTCGCTCGCCCGAAGGGCCAGCCCCCACCTGAGCACGCTCGACAAAATACCCCCGGGGGTATAATTTGGTCATGAGTTCCTACTGAAAGGGGAAGTGATGCTGCTCGAACGCTTCTACGACGACGACCTCGCCCAGGCGAGCTACCTCATCGGCTGCCAGGCCACGGGAGACGCGGTGGTCGTGGACCCGCGACGGGATGTCCAGGTCTACCTCGACACCGCCGCCCGCAACGGCATGCGCATCGTCGCGGTGACCGAGACCCACATACACGCCGACTACCTCTCCGGCACGCGCGAGCTCGCCCGCGCCACCGACGCCGAGATCTTCGTCTCGGGGGAGGGCGGCGTCGACTGGCAGTACGGCTTCGACGCGACCCGGCTGCACGACGGTGACGTGATCCCCGTCGGCAACCTCCGCCTGCAGGCCCGGCACACCCCCGGCCACACTCCGGAGCACCTCGTGTTCCTCGTCACCGACGGCGCCCTGACTCAGGATCCCGGCTACCTGCTCTCCGGCGACTTCGTGTTCGTCGGCGACCTCGGCCGCCCCGATCTGCTGGATGAAGCGGCGGGCGGTCAGGACACGCGGTTCCAGGGCGCGCAGGACCTCTTCGACAGCCTCAAGCGCGTCCTGCTCACCCTTCCCGATCACGTGCAGATCCACCCCGCGCACGGCTCGGGTAGCGCCTGCGGCAAGGCGCTCGGAGCGATCGCGTCGACCACCGTCGGCTACGAACGCCTCTACACCTGGTGGGGTCCCTACCTCGCGGCGGATGACCGGGACGGGTTCGTCCGCGAGCTGCTCGACGGGCAGCCCGACGCGCACGCCTACTTCGCCCGCATGAAGCGCGAGAACCGCGACGGCCCCGCCGTGCTCGGACCCCTGTCCGAACTGGCGGCGGTGACGTCCGAGGACGCCGCCGAGCTGCTCCGCGACGACGAGGTGATCCTGGTGGACACCCGCGCCCCGGCCGACGTGCGCGCCGGCTCGGTACCCGGTGCCCTGGCGATCCCCGTGACAGGGAAGACCGCCGCGTGGGGTGCCTGGGCGGTGGACCCGGAGCAGGAGAAGCGCCCCCTTCTTCTCCTGGTCGACGGGCCGGAGCAGGCCGATCACGTGCGCGATCACCTGATCCGCGTCGGAATCGACTCCTACCCCGGCTACCTCACCACCCTCGACGGGCTCGAGACGCGACCCTCCGCCACCATCGCCCCCGACGAGGTCGCGGACATCGAGGACGCCTTCGTGCTCGACGTGCGCGAAGCGAGCGAGTACGCCGCCGGCCACGTCCCCGGAGCGACCCGGATCGGCGCAGGACGCGTGCTGTGGGAGACCGACCGGCTCCCGAAGGACCGCACGATCATCAGCTACTGCCAGAGCGGCGCCCGCAACATCATCGCCAGCCAGGCGCTGCGCCGCGCCGGGTTCCCCGTCATCGAGATCGAGGGCAGCTACCTCGGCTACTCCCGCGCCCAGCAGAACGCCGACGCACCCACCGCCTGACACGCCCTCCTCACGGCGTCCCGCCCGCCGCGCCCCACCCTGGCGCGTCCTACTCACGCGCCCGAACTCGGGCGCGGCGGGCGGACACCGGCCCGAGCGCGAGTGTCCCCTCGCCGGGCTGCCGGGCCCCGCCGCCCGGCATCTCACCCGTGCCGGCCACGGCCTACCTCTTCGCTTCCCACCATCGGCGACGCCCGCCTTCGGTGTTTCCGCGCTCTCGAAAGGGCAACCATGACGACCACTTCTTCCCCTCTCACCGTCGACTCGAGCACTCTCCAGGAGTGGGTGAGCGAGCACGAGGACCTGCTCGTCATCGACGTGCGCTCCGCAGCGGAGTTCGAGTCGCTGCACATCCGCGGCTCCTTCAACGTGCCCCTGCCGCTGCTGTCCGAGCACACCGACCAGCTCGCCGAGCGCCTCGGAAGCCGCGTCGTGCTGGCCTGCCAGTCCGGGGTCCGTGCGGAGCAGGCTCGACAGCGCCTGGCCGCGACCGGCCTCACCGGCGCCTACGTCCTCGCCGACGGAGTGCCCGGCTACGCCGCCGCCGGCGGCGACGTCGTCCGAGGCGCTGAACGATGGGCGATGGATCGCCAGGTCCGCTTCGCCGCCGGCGTCCTCGTCCTCCTGGGTCTTGTCGGCGGACGCGTCATCGGCTCTCCGCTGCGTCTGCTGTCCGGCGCGATCGGCGCGGGCCTGACGTTCTCGGCCGCGGTGAACAGCTGCCCGATGGCCTCCGTCCTCGGACGACTGCCGTCGAACAAGGCCGCCGTCGAGCCGACGGCCACCGGCGCCATCACCAAGATCCCGGTCCGGAGCGCAGCCTGATGGGTCTTCTCGACCGCCTGTTCCGCCGCTCGTCCCGCACTGTCTCCGTCGCGCAGGCGAAAGAGCTCGTGCTCTTCGGCGCCACCCTGGTCGACGTGCGCACCGCACAGGAATGGCGCACCGGCCACGCCGCAGGAGCGAAGCACGTCCCTCTGGACACGTTGCAGAGCACGAGCGCAGGCATCCGGAAGGACCGTCCCGTGGTGCTCATGTGTCAGTCCGGCGTCCGCTCCGCATCCGCGGCTCGCCTTCTCGCCGACCGCGGCTACAGCACCCACTCCCTGCGCGGCGGGATCACCGCCTGGCGCTCCGCCGGCGAACCCCTCCGCTGACCCCTCCCAGTGAGGCATCACCCCGCTCATTACTTGAAGGAGAACTGATGAACGAGATCACCGTCACCGAAGCCGACCGTCGTCGTCCGACGAGCCAGATCCTCGACGTCCGCGAGAACGACGAGGTCGCCACCGGCATGATCCCCGGCGCACTGCACGTGCCGATGGGGCAGCTGGGGCAGCGCCTCTCCGAGCTCTCGGCCACTCAGCCGATCATCGTCGTCTGCCGCAGCGGAAGACGCAGCGCCGCCGCAGCGGCCGCACTCGCCGGCGCCGGCTTCACCGCCGACACGATGGCCGGCGGGATGGACGCCTGGACCCTCGCCGGCCTCCCCATTACCTGACCTCGGATCGATGACCGTCCACACCCTCACCACGCACACCTTCGACGCCGCCACGACAGCGCACGACGTCGCCCTCATCAGCTACCGGGCGAGCTGGTGCGGACCCTGCCGAGCCTTCGCATCCGTGTTCGCGAGCCTCTCCGAGCACTACCCGGCAATCCTCTTCGCCACCGTGGACACCGAAGCCGAACCGCTTCTCGCTCGAGCAGCCGGAATCCGGTCCATCCCAACAGTCCTCCTCCTGCGCCGCGGTGAGGTGGTGCGCCGCCACTCCGGCATCCTCGCCGCCGCGGCCCTCGCCGACCTCGCGGAGAGTGCCCTCACCCACCCGACAATCCGGAAGAGCGCATGAGCCTCATCTCCCTCCCTCTCGGCCTCCTCATCGGAGCAGTCCTCGGCCTGGTCGGCGCCGGCGGCTCGATCATCGCCGTCCCCGCCCTCGTCTACGGCGTCGGACTGTCGACCGACGAGGCCGTCCCCGCGTCCCTGATCGTGGTCGGGCTTGCCGCGCTCTCCGCCGTGATCCCTCGACTGCGCCGTGCGATCGACTGGCGCACCGCCGCCCTCGTCGGCGCCGCAGGAATCCCTGCCGCGTGGGTCGGCTCCCAGATCAACAAGGTCCTCGACCCGGACGTGCTGATGCTGCTCTTCGCAGCCCTCATGGTCGCTGCCGGCATCCGCATGTTCACCGCCCCACCCACCGGACACGATCACCGGGTCCGCCTCTACGCGCTCCGCGCGATCGGAGTCGGCCTGGTCGTCGGATTCCTCACGGGCCTGCTCGGCATCGGCGGGGGATTCCTCATCACCCCCGCCCTCATCCTCCTTCTCGGCCTGTCCGCCGGCACCGCGGTCGGCACCTCGCTGGTCATCATCGTGATCAACTCCCTCGCAGGCCTCAGCGCCCACCTCCCCGGCGCCACCCTCGACTGGCCCGTCATCCTCCTGTTCAGCGGCGCCGCGATCGCCGGATCCCTCATCGCCTCCCGCTACGCCTCCCGCCTCCCGGACAGAACCGTCAAGATCGTGTTCGCCGTACTGGTCCTCCTCGTCGCCGTGTTCGTCGCGTCCGTCAGCATCGCGGGACTACTCACCCGCTGACGCTCTCGCAACGGGCCGCCAAGCGATCAAGAATCGCCCACAGCCTCCACGCCGATACCCCCAGGGGTACTCTGATCCGGAAGCTACCGCGCACCCGCAGCATCAGAGCACTCGACGCGCACCTCGCGCCGCGAACAGGAAGAACGAGCATGACCGACACCGCTGGCCAACTCCACGACACGGACGCCATCCGGAAGATCGCGAACCGCCTCAAGCGCGCGCAGGGGCAGCTCACCGCCGTGATCAGCGCGGTCGAGAGCGGCGGTGACTGCCGAGACGTCGTCACCCAGCTCTCCGCCGTCTCCAGCGCTCTGGATCGGGCCGGCTTCGCGATCATCTCCACCGCCATGCGTCAATGCCTCATCACCGATGACGCGGACTCCGCCGACGACGTCGCGGCTGACGCCTCTCCGCGCAAGCTCACCGTGGAAGAGCTCGAGAAGCTCTTCCTCACCCTCGCCTGACACGCCAGACCGGGCACTTCGTGTCCGGTCATCGTGTTCATGGGGAGCGCCGCGCCGCACGTGCGGCTGGACACTTCCGCGGCCACTACTCGACGTCTGGCAAGAGGAGACGGCGTTCCAGGATGTCGGGGGCGAGGATGCTCAGGTCGGGGCGCAGCTGCTGCGCCTTCTGCTGGAAGGCCCGCGGAGCGTCGCAGGGCGCGCGGATGACGCCGGCGCCGACGCCGTCAGCCCACCCTCTAGAAGGGCCACACCGGTTGCACTTCGACGAGCCCGAAACGCGCCATCGGATGCTCGGAGGCAATCGCGATCGCCGCGTCGAGATCATCAGCCTCGACGATGTCGAAACCGGCCACCTGCCCGGAACCGTCGATGGACGGCCCGTCGACGACGATGCGTTCCCCTCCACGCACGCGCACGGTTCTGGCGTCCTCGGCTGGTCGCAACCGGTCACCGACCGCATACGAGCCGGATGCTCGCAGCGCCTCTACCCGCTCGCCGGTGGTCCCGTCGCTCCCGGTGAACGTCGCTACGCCTAGGTCGCCGGCCAGTGACGTGGCGAAGCCGTCGTCCGTGTTCGTCGCCAGAGGCGGGCCGACGGTGCAGGCTGCGCCGTGCACCCCGTCACGACCATCAGGCATGCCGCGATCGCGACCGTGCTGCGCACTTTCGAGAACGTCCCCACCGGCTCAGGCTGAGCGACGTCACCACTTTCCTGGTGGTCGCCTCTCGGCCTGAGCGATTTAGCGCCGTTCCGAAAAGGAGTGTCTGCTGCGGGTCATCAGGAAGCCCGACGGCTCCTAGGCTGACCCGATGAGTTCCCCGGCACCGACCCGCCCATTCGTGGGTGTAGCGCGCATCGCCGTCGGTGCAGCCGCGGTCGCGGTGATCCTCCACACCTACGCGCTGAGCATCGCGGCCGGCGACCCGAATCCGTTCGACTACTTCGGCTACTTCACGAACCAGACCAGCCTGCTCGCGAGCGCGGTGCTGATCGTCGCCGGATCGGTCGCGCTCGCCCGCCGTCCGACGCCGGTGTGGCTGAGCTACGTCCGCGGCGCGGCGACGGCCTACTCGATCGTCGTCGCCGTGATCTACAACACCCTCGTTCCCGGTACCGGGACGGCCCCGCCCTGGGTCAGCGCCGTCCTGCACGTGGCGCTCCCCGCCCTCGTCCTCCTCGACTGGATCGTCGTCAACGACCGCGGACCGCTCTCCTGGCGCCGGCTGTGGGTCGTCCTGCCCTACCCGATCGTCTGGGTCGTCGTCGTGCTCGTCCGCGGAGCGACCGACGGGTGGGTGCCGTACGGCTTCCTGCTCCCCGAGAACGGAATGCCGTCCCTCGTCCTGCACGTCGCCGGGCTGACCTGCGCGGTGCTCCTCGCGGGCGCGCTCGTCTGGGCACTGAGCCGACGCCGCAGATCGGCCGGTTGATGTCCTGTCCTCCGTCGCCGTGGATCATGAGGCGTGCTGATTCCCGACGTCGGGCGCGTCACCTCTCGTGCGCCGCGGCTCGGCCGCAGCGGGCTCTGATCACGCGCGACACGAGATCGATGACCAGCAACCCCGACATCATTTCAGTCTCGCGAACCCGAGCGCCTTGTGCGCGTCCCGTATGGGGATGGTCCAGCGGGCGTCCGGCAGGGCGTCTCCATGCCGGACGACGAGCGGCCCGCTCGCAGGGGGGGGGCTTAGCGACGCGCGGATAGTGTGCACTGCGTGGTTGACGTCGCTCGGAAGGGACCCCTGAGTCCGGTGATCGCCGCGATCGCCGTCCTCGGGATGATCGTCGCGCCCGTCATGCTGACCTACCTCTCCATCAGTGAGAGAGGAATCGGCATGGGATTGATGCCCACCGACGAGGAGGCCGCAGCAGGGAAAGCCTTCCTCCTCGCGGCTGGCATCGTCGCCCTCACCAGCGCTATCAGCGTCTGGGTCCTCACCGTCATTCGCGCGACAAGCGGGGCCCATGCTCACCACGGGTGGGAAATCGTCTGGTGCATCCTGGCGTTGCCGACCGCACTCGTCGGCTTCGCCCTCGCGGCCATCGCCTCCCACATGCCTTAAGGCCGTCCCTCGACTCCCGAGCGATGATCACGGCGGCGCGATGCCAGGCCGACCGTCGCGCGCGGATGATGATCTGGCGGGCGTCCGGTAGGGGATAGGTCACAGAGGCACTGTCGAACCGACAAAGTTCGTTAGTGACGCCTGAGACGAAACCGTGCTCTGAGGGCATTCACTACTGAGGGGGTGATGTCGGGTGGTCGGTGCTGCTGAGGCGACGCTGGTAGATCGTCTTCGCGGCGGTGACCCGTCGGCGCTGGACGTTCTCTTCCGGATGCACGGCCGCGCGGTCTACCGCGCCGCGGGAAGCTTCCTCGCGGACGCCGGCCAGGCGGAGGACGTCGTTCAGGAGAGCTTCTTCCTGCTCTGGAAGCGCCGCACGAGCGTGCGCATCGTGGGGGAGTCGGTGCTGCCCTGGCTGCTGGTCACGGTACGCAACCTCAGCTTCTCGACCAACCGCCGCGAGCAGCGCCGACGCCACCTGCCCCTCTCCGACGACACCGCCTCTCGCGGCGTCGACGCGGAGACGAGCGACCGGCTGCTCGACGTGCGGCGTCTGGTCGAGCAGATGAGCGCGACGGACCGGGCGATCTGGACGGCGTGCATCGAGGACGACCTCAGCTACAGCGATGCCGCTCGCTCCCTCGGCCTGTCCCACGGGACTGTCCGCAACCGCCTCTCGCGGGTGCGGACATCACTGGCGAGAACCCTGACGGAACGGACAGAAGACCATGGACGAGCCTGACCTGAGCGACGAGCAGCTCGAGCGCATCAGCGCACGCCTCGCGCACCGCATCCGCCGCCGCCGACGTCTCGGCCAGGCCGCGGCGGTGACCCTCGCCGGCATCGCGGGCGCGATTCTCAGCGTCGCTGTCCTCACGGCAGTGACGACGGAGCGCGGCACTCCGGTCGCAGCGCCCGTCACCTGCTGGGAACAGGACGGGCAGGGCGTCGCCCTGTCGGGCGAGATTCAGACGCCCGCGAAGCAGTCCACTGCGTCGCTCGCAGCGGCGTGTGCTGCGCTCGCTGGGACCGACGCAGACGGGACGGACGCCGCCTTGTTCTCCCTCGCAGGAACGCAGGTGTGCCAAAAGGGCGGCCGGATCGAGATATTCACGGGACTGACCACCGCGGTCGACTGCACCAACCCGCCCGCGACGCAGACCGGAGTGGACCAGTGACCGTCAGGCGGGCGAGAGTCCTCCCCCTCATAATCCTCTGCCTCTCCGCGGCGCTCCTCGCCAGTGGATGCGCGACGAGCGCCAGCAGCCCCGGGTCGCCGTCGACGGCGCAGGTGCCGGGTGAACTGCTCGGCGCCGAAGTCGCGACCAGGCTCGTCTACGAGACCACTTCGGTCGTCGGTGACCAGGGATCGGGCGGATGGCTGCTCGATCACCCCGTCAGCCTTCGCATCACCGGCACCGACGGCCGGTCGCAGCTCAGCGTCGACGGTCCCTGCAACACGCTCACCTACGACCTCCAGTCCGCCGGCCTGCAGACCTCCGTATGGGTGGTCACCGGAGGCCCCGCGACGACGTACGTCGGCTGCCTCGACGCCGCCGACGAACGAGAGCAGTGGCTCATGGACGTGCTGGGCGCCGAGGACGTCAGCCTCACCCAGACCTCCACGACGATGCGCATCCGCTCCGGCCCCGTCACCATCGACGCCACCGCCAGCACGACCCCCATCTCCACCGAGACGCCTGCCGAACCAACAGAGATGACGGAGTCCCTGACACCCACCGTCCCGACGGAGGGCCCACCGGGCACCCCCATCGCCACCGCCGCCTCTGAGGGGCCGATCATCGACGTCCAGCAGCTGACGAACCCGGCGCTCGACCTGGCCAACGACACCGGAGTCCAGCTCTCGACGCTCAGTGCGGAGGAGAAGAAGCAGTACCCGATCTACGCGGTCGGAACCACGTACGAGGAGCTCGCCGCTTATGACCCCGCTCTCGCGGACCACTACTGGGTCGCACAGGACGAGCCGGTCTGGGCGCTGACCGTGCACGCGCCCGCGGAGAGAACAGACGTGCCCTATGGCTTCGACCTCCATCGGGTGGACGTCTTCACCGCCGTCTACGACGGGATCAGCGGAGAGCTCCTGACGTCACAGGGCGATGTCGACCTCGCGTCTCTCGGTGCGCCCGGCGAGCTGATCACCGCCGGATAGATCCTTAGTTACCGTCCGTATGGGAATCCCCAAACGGGACGCCAGAGGCGATGCGGATGAGGCGAAGCGCGCGATTGCTTGGTGGCGCGCTCGCTACGCTCACGTGATGGTCGCCTCTCGCAGTGGCGCCGGCGAGCTGACGCTCGCCGTTCGCGCCGCGCCCGGTTCCGGGTTCTGCTCGCTGAGGTTTGTGGTGAGTGCTCGCACCCCTGGGTGGAGCACCTCGCGGACGCCGGCCTGGTCGGCAGCCCCGTGTGCTCGGAGTGCGTCTACGAGCTCGAGCATGGGTTCAGTAGCGGACCGATTTGTCACCGACCGGTTCCGATCGATGTGTTGAGTCGCGCTGATGCCGCTGCGGCGGCGGCAGGGCAGGGCGGCAGTGATCAATTGGTCGGAGGAGGCCGGATTCGGGTCGCAAAAGAAGACCTTGACGCCTCATGTCAGCGTCCGGCGAGAGTGGTCAGTAGGTCCTGGATGCTCGTCTTCTCGACAACCGGGTCGGGGCTGCCGGCGCGGACGGAGGAGAGAACGGGGTCGATCTGCTGGTCGACGTAGGTCCACGTCTGGCAGTTCGCGGCGTTCAGCACGGGCTCCGCGTCGTCCCAGGCGGTCTCGAGGTCGGTGGCGCGGACTTTCGCGCCGGCCTGGTCGCCGCTGGTGACGAGGGCGAGGGTGTCGGCGGTGATCGTCTGGAAGTTCTGCACGTCGGCGGAGGGGAAGTCGGTCTGAACGGATGCCTTCGCGTCAGCTGCGGACAGCGTTCCCGACGCATCGCAGGCCGGGGCTGCGCCTTCCGGTGCCGGACTGGTGTGCGGCTGGCTGTTGGTGAAGGCGAGCAGCCCGACGACGGCGACGGCGAGGACCGCGAAGGCGACGAGTGAACGGCGTTCGCGGGCGACTGGCGTGGTGTAGTGCTCGGATGCGCCCTTGTCGACATCGGCCTTGCTGAGGGAGAGGTAGACGACGGTGGCGAGGATCGCGAGCAGGAAGATGATGCTGGTGACGAAGGTGCCGAGCCCGAGGCCCTGCTCGTCGGGAGACAGGCCGAGCCAGTCGCCGATATTGGCGCCGAGGGGGCGGGTGAGGATGTAGGCGATCCAGAACGCGAGGACCGGGTTCGCGCCGTAGCGCCAGAGGCCGGTGACGATCGCGAGCAGCGTGAGGGGCAGGAGGATCGAGACGCCAGGGCCCCAGCCGGTGAGCTCGAGAGTCCAGTCGCCGAGGGCGGTGCCGAGCGCGAAGGTGACCAGGACGGTGACCCAATAGAACGCCTCCCGCGGGGTGGTGTCGATGCTGTGGATCGAGAGGGTGCGCTCCTTCGAATACCAGACGCCGAACACGATCACGAGCAGCAGCGAGAAGACGAGGGAGCTGGCCCAGAGAGGCACTCCGAGCTGGTCGGTGAGGATGTCGGTGAGCAGGGTGCCGGTGACGCTCATCACCACGACAGTCAGCCAGTACGCGGCGGGCACGTAGCGTCGCAGCCGCATCTGCACGGCGAGCACGACCGCGGTGACGATGATGAAGATCACAGCCGTCGCGATGAGGCCGACGCCGAGGACCATGTTGATCCAGTCGGCGAAGCTCTCACCGACGGTGGTGCAGAGGATCTTGATGATCCAGAACCAGATCGTGACCTCGGGGACCTTGCTGAGCAGCCGCCGGACCGAGTCGCGGGATGTCGTCGTGGAGATGTCCATGCCCGCAGAGTCGCAGTCGGGAAGTGGGCGGCGGCTCGGGATGCGCCGTGCTGCATTGTGTTTGCTCACAACGACCCGAAGCACCCGAACGCGATCAGGTCGGTACCGAGCTGAGGGGGTCGAGGCTCTGTGCTTTCACAACGGATGCAGGGGAATCCGCCGCCGCCACAGACGACTCGTTCGTAGCGTGGACTTCTGCGGCGTGCTTCGCGTCGAGAGACGAGGACGACATTGATGCCGAACCGGGAACCCCTACCGGACGGTGCGATCGCGTATGGGGCGGCGCGACGATGGCCGCTGATCTCGGCGGGCCTCGCGGTGCTGCTCACTGTCCTTCTGGCCGCGCTGATCTTCTACCGCGAGCACGACAAGCCGTTCGGGTTCGACACCGCGTGTATGAACGAGGTCATCGAGCACCGGTCGACGTTCTGGCTGGTCCCGTCGCTGGCGATGAACAGCCTCGGCGGCGGAGTCCTCGGCACGGTCGTGATCCCGCTTGCCGTGTTCGTGGCGCTGCTGATTCGGCGCGGACGCTGGGCGGCAACGTACTTCGCGATCGCCGCGCCGCTCAGCGGGCTGCTGGTGCAGATCCTGAAGAACGCGGTCGGGCGTCCCAGGCCGCTGGAGATCCTCGTGAACGCCGACTTCGGCTCGTTCCCCTCCGGCCACAGCGCGAACGCCGCCACGACCGCGATGGTCCTCGCGATCGTCTTCCCGCTGTGGTGGGTCCGCATCGCCGGAGCCCTTTACACGGTGGCGATGATGCTCAGCCGCACCTACCTCGGTGCGCACTGGATCTCCGACACCGTCGGCGGGCTGCTCCTGGGCGCCGGGGTGGCGTTGATCGTCTGGGCGCCGCTCGCGGTCAGGCTGCACACCGAACGTGCTGCATCACCGTCGTTCCGTTGGCGGCGCTTCTCCGGGCACCGTCCGACCAGATGACGGCGGAAGGCAGCGGGCAGCGCTGCCGGTGAGCGGGTCGCTGTGCGCTTGTTCAACGGACCCGGCGAAGCCCCCAGCCCCGGGTACCGCAGGCTGCCCGAGCATGGCGGCATGATGCACCTCACCGATCAGCGCCGCCCTCCGCTCCCTCGGATCCGCTCACATCTCGTCGCCGGCCGGTACGCCGCCTCGACGGTGCCCGAGGCGACGGCGCTGTTCTGGATCCTCAAGGTGCTGACGACGGGGATGGGCGAGACGGCGTCGGACTTCCTCGCGACCGCGTTCGACCCGGTGATCGTTGTCGGAGTGACCGGGCTCGCGTTCCTCGCCGCGCTGGCGCTGCAGTTCGCAGCCCGCCGGTACGTCCCCTGGGTGTACTGGCTGGCGGTGCTGATGGTGAGTGTCTTCGGCACGATGGCCGCCGACGTGCTGCACGTGGTCGCCGGTGTCCCGTACCTCGTCTCCACCCTCGGGTTCGCGGTGGCTCTCGCGGCGGTCTTCCTCGTGTGGTGGCGGGTGGAGCGGACGCTGTCGATCCACTCGATCACGACGCCGCGCCGGGCCGCGTTCTACTGGCTCGCCGTCTCGGGGACGTTCGCACTCGGCACCGCAGCGGGCGACCTGACCGCGTCGACCCTCGGCTTCGGCTACCTGCCCTCCGCCGTCCTGTTCGCGGCGATCATCGCGATCCCCGCTCTCGCACACCGGTTCACGGGGCGGAACGCGGTCCTCGCGTTCTGGGCCGCCTACGTCGTCACGCGACCGCTCGGCGCCTCGGTCTGCGACTGGCTCGCGGATCCCGTCGCCCAGAAGGGCCTGGGCCTGGGCACCGGCCCGGTCACGCTCGCGGCCCTCGCGGTGTTCCTGCTGCTGGTCGCGGTGATCGCGCTCCGCCGACCGCGCGCGGCCGTCACGGCGACCCCCTGAGCGCTGGGCTCAGGCGTCGCGTCCGGCGCGGTTCTTCTGCCGCCAGTAGGTGAGGGCGATGCCGGCGAGGCTGATCACGACGATGCCGACGAGGACGATGTCGATGTACTTCCCCACGAAGTCCGCGACGCCGGGGATCTGCCCGAGGAAGAAGCCGAGGAGGATCACGCCGGTGGACCAGACGGCGGCGCCGAGTGCGTTGAAGCCGACGAAGTGGCCGTAGTGCATCTTCCCGACGCCCGCGGCGACGGGGGCGAAGGTGCGCACGACCGGCACGAAGCGGGCGATGGTGACCGCCCAGCCGCCGAACCGGTCGAAGAACGACTGGGTGCGGGCGACGCTCGAGCGGCTGAAGAGCCCGCTGTCCTTGCGCTCGAAGATCCGCGGCCCGCTCGCGCGGCCGATGACGAACCCGAGCTGGTCGCCGAGGAACGCGGCGGCGGCGACCATCAGGATCACCAGCGGCACCGGCAGGGAGATCACGCCGGTCGCGACGAAGACACCGGTGAAGAAGAGGAGGGTGTCACCGGGGAGGAAGAACCCGATCAGCAGGCCCGTCTCGACGAAGGCGATCAGGCAGACCAGGGCGATCGCCCAGGGTCCGGCGCCGTCGAGGAGGGATTGGGGGTCGATCATCGGTTCTCCTTAGGAGAGGTCGGGTGGGGCTGCGTCGCGGGGATGCGGACGTCGACACCGAGGCCGTGGGGGGCGAGGTTGCGGAGTCGGAGCTCGCCGCCGGCGGCGCGGCTGAGACCGGCGACGATCGCGAGCCCGAGGCCGGCGCCGCCGTCGCGGGAGCGGGCGGCATCCGGGCGGGTGAAACGGTCAGTCGCGACCGCGAGGAACGCGTCAGGAACGCCCGGGCCGTCGTCGTCGACGGAGAGGACGATCTCTTCGGCGCGCTCGACGAGGGTCGCGCTGACGCTGCCGCCGTCGGGCGTCGCAGTGACGGCGTTCGCGAGCAGGTTGTCCAGGATCCGGCCGAAATCGGTCGGGGAGATCGGGTACCGGGCGGCGACGATCGAGGCGGGGGCGACGAAGTCGATCGCGAGGTCCCGCTCGCGGGCGAGCATCCGGGCGCGGTCGACGCTGTCGGCTACCTCCTCCCGCAGAGCCGCCGAGGAGGCGTCGCCGGTAGCGATGCCCGCGTCGATCCTCGACAGGATCAGCAGCCCGTCCGTCAGGGACTGCAGGCGGTCGATCGAGCGGCGCGCGTCGACGACATCGGCGTAGAGAGCCGCCGGATCGTCGCGGACCCGCTCAGCGAGCTCGAGCCGGGTGCGCAGCGCGGCGAGCGGGGTGCGCAGCTCGTGGCTCGCGTCGGCGACGAGCCGCCGCTCCCGGTCCGCCGACTCCCGCAGGTCCGCGATCAGCGCGTTCAGGGTCGAGGCGAGGTCGGAGAGCTCGTCGCGGGCGGGCCCGACCGGGAGCAGCTCGGTGGAGCGTCCCTGGCGCAGCCGGTCGGCGATCGCGCGCATCCTGCCGACGGGGCGCAGCGCGAGGCCGACCAGGACCCAGGACGTCACAGCGAACGCGACGAACAGGATCGCGAGGGCGATCAGGAGCGTCGTGCTGACGCCGCCGACGACGGCCTCGGCGGTGTCGCGGCTCTCCTCGATCAGCGCCTGCGACGCTCCCGAGCGGACCAGCTCGATCGTGGAGGCATCGAGGATGTGATCGAGCTGCTCGCGCACGACGACCGCGACGATCCCGAAGAACAGCATCGCGACCAGCAGGCTCGACACCGTGATCCGCACCCGGATCGACAGGGACCGCCAGCTCACGGCGTCACCCCGAGGCGATAGCCCGCACCCCGTCGGGTGAGGATCTCGACCGACGCCCCGCCCGCGGCCAGCTTGCGGCGGAGGTAGCTGATGTACTGCTCCGCGATGTTGTGGTCCACGAACTCCGCCGACCCCCACACCTCGAGCAGGATCTCCTCCCGCGGCACGAAGTCCCCGGCGCGCGCCGCGAGCGCGCGGAGGACGCCGAACTCCTTGGGGCTCAGAGGCAGGACGGCGCCGTCGACCGTCGCGGCGTGCGCGTAGGGGTCGACGCGCAGATTTCCCAGCACGACCGGTGCCCGGTTCGTGAGGTGCTCTCTGCGGATCATCGCTCGGAGGCGGGCGGAGAGCTCCTCGAAGTGGAACGGTTTCGCGAGGTAGTCGTCGGCGCCCGCGTCGAGGCCGAACACGCGGTCCTGCAGGGCGTCGCGGGCGGTGAGCATGATCACCGGGAGCGTGGCACCGCTCGCGCGCAGGTGCCGGCAGATCTCGAAGCCACTCATCCCCGGGAGCATCACGTCGAGGATCGCCGCGGAGTAGTCCGCTTCGCGCGCCGAATTGAGCGCGTCGACCCCGTTCGAGAACAGGTCGACGTCGTAGCCGTCGCCGGTGAGGCCCCGCTTGATGAGCTCGCCCATCTCGACGTCGTCTTCGACGACCATCACCGCGTCACGCATCCAGGCCTCCTACGGTCATGCTCGCACCCGTGGCGCGGCGGAACCGGCCTACTCCGCGGAGATATGCGGCTTCTCAGCGGTACGCACTGCATACAAAGGCAGCACGTGCGGCCCGATGGAGCAGCACGCCCCTGGTGCGCAGACGATCTCGGACGCGGGCACCGACATGGACGCCGACCTCCGGCCGACGCGGTGCTGTGCGCTGTGCGCATTTTTGCCTGGAAGCCTTCGGCAACGTACGGGCCTGCGGCGTCCACGCAAGCCGCTGCGCGGCCGGCTCCTCCGACGTTCTCGGCACGCGGTCGCTGCGCTCCCTCACATCGCGCCGACAACCTCTCCTCCTCCGCCTTCCGGGTTGCGCTCCCACCTCCGACCCTGCTCGGCACTACGTGCCTTCCAGGCAAAAAAACGCTGGGAGAGAAGGAAGAACAACCGAGCCAGACCACCCCCGCTGGCTTGACAAACCTGATTGAGAATCTTCACCTCTCCGCGGTTCCAACCTATTTCGCTCCACCGGCTGCGTGCCACCGATCCCGGACGCGCCCTACGGGCTTATTTCGCCCGTGATCGGTGTCACTCCGCCGGCTCCACTCAAACGGTTTTCCCCGCCGGAGAGGCAAAGAAAAACGATCAGCCAGGAGCAGGAGCAACACACATGGACACCCTCGAAGCGATCCTCCGTGACCAGACGGTCACCTACCTCGTCAGCAAGAACATCCTCTGCCCGCGCACCGGGGCCGTTCTCGACTCGCGCACCTGTGTCGTCTTCAACGACGCGGACGGGGATCCCGCGGTCGTCATCTCGCCCGAGGGCTGGCAGCAGATCGCGAAGGAGCCCGCCACCCTCGACCGCCTCGCGGAGCGCGGGATCACCGTCGACATCAACACCGCGCTGGCCGCAACCCGCTGAGAGGAACAGACCATGTACCGCACCGACACCGACACCGGCCTCGCGACCCCCGATCAGGTCGCCCTCATCATCACCGACCAGCGCGCTCACTGGGACCAGAACGCCGACGACAGCGACGACGTGATGCTCGCCGCTGTCCGCAACGCCCACGCCCTGCCGGGCGCCGAGCCCGTCGAGGACGACAGCTCCGCCCTCGCCGCCGCACTGATCGCGTTCCTCACCCCGGACCCCGCCCGCACCGCACCGGTCATCGACGCCGACACCGGATGCGCGACGCCCGAGCAGATCGGCCTCATCGTCGCGTTCGAGCGCAACTACTACGAGGAGCACGAGAGCTACAGCACCGAACGGCTGCTCGCGGGCGTCCGCAGCACGCTCACCCTCCCCGGGGTGTGGGTGCTCGGAGGGTTCCCCGTCCGGGAGGACGGCACCGACCACGCCGCCGCGCTGATCGCGTTCCTCATCCCGGCGGTGACTACGTGATCGAGCGCAGCCGTGTCGATGAGCGGCCCGGGGCCGCGCGCGCGGCTCATCAGCTCTCGCGCCTGTCCAGCGGCCGACTCCAGCAGGAGGCCGACCGTGTGCGCCTGCACGGCGAGCGGCTGACGGGGCTGAGTCGGAAGACGAGCCGCCGCCTGATCGAGCAGGAGGAGGCGATCCGAGCGAACCGGATCGCCGCGGCGGACAGCGCCGCTGAGCGGCGGCTCATCGTCGGAGTCGTCATCGCGACGGGCGCTCTTCTCGCGGTCGGGCTGCGGCTGATCCTCACCTCAGGGCAGCTCCCTCCTCTGTTCTGACGAGCGGGCCGCGCTGACTTGTTGTCATGCTTACAAGTCGGACCTCGCCCACCGTCCCGCCTCCGCCTGCGCATCCCGTCAGGGCGAGCAGCAGTGCTCCTGCCAGTGCGATCCCTGCGGTCGTCCGCCTCATCGTGTCCCCCGATCACTCCGCCGCGGCACGTCGCCGGGCGCGTCACCTCGACGCCAACAGCAGCCGCCCGCCCGGACGGAGTCGTCCTGGCGGGCGGGCAGCCCCCGTCCCGGTCACGCGCGCGGGATGACCACCGAGACGCTCGCGCGCGAGGCGCCCGAGACGGCCGTGACCGTGCCGGTGCCGGCGGCGATCGAGCTCTTGCCCGTGCGGAACACCTTGGTCACCGTGGCGCCCGGGGCGACCGCGGCCGAGGACGCCGTGCCGTAGGGCGTCACGACGGTCAGATCGGCGGCCGCGCGGCCGGTGTTCGTCGCCGTCACCGTGACGACGACCTTCCCGAGGATCAGCCGCGAGGTCGCCTTCGCGGTGACGGAGGCGCCGGGCGCAACGCTCGCTCCGGCCAGCGCCGTCGTCACGCCGTCGACGCGCGCGGTGATCGAGACGGTGCCGGCGGTGGAGCCGGTGCGGATCCGGGGGAGCGCGGCGACGCCGTCGGCGCCCGACAGCACCGCGGCGGTCGTCGCTCCGCTCTCGAAGGCCGCCGGCCCGGTGATCGCGAAGCCCACCGAGCGGCCCGCGAGGGCGCGACCGGAGGAGTCGCGCACCAGCACGGACTGCGCGAGGTCGCGCGTCGTCGCGGTCGGCACGCTCTGCAGCGTCCCGCGCGCCTCCGCCGAGGCCGCGAGGGCGATGCCGTTCACCTCGATCTCGGCCACGCCCGTGGACCCGCCGTACTCGCCGGCTCCCCACGCCGTGAACACGAGCCGCAGCGCCGTCGTGGTCACCGGAGCGAACGTCGCGCGGTTCAGCACGTCGTGCTCGCGGCCGGGAGCCGCTCCGCTCACGGGAGTCCAGACGTCGCCGACCAGGTGCTCGACCCGCCACGACCGCGCGGGGATCAGCCCGCGTCCGTCGGCGTCGGCCGCGTCGCTCGCGAACAGCACCGAGGCGCTGTCGACGGTCACGGCGCTCGGCCAGCGCAGCTCGACGTGCTGCTCTCCGACCCGGGGCCAGGAGCCCCAGATCGTCGAGGCGGCGCCGTCGGCGACCGCTCCGACCGAGGTCCACGGCGAGGTGTACGAAGCGCTCGTAGACGAGGCGAGCGGAGCGATGTCGCCGACGTAGTCGGTGCACGGCACGGTCACGGTGACCGCCGCGGTCCGGGTGAGCTCGTCGATCCGGTCGACCCGCACGGACATGCCGGAGTTGAGCACTGCGCTCTCTCCGGCGAGCACGAACTCGTTCGCCTCGCTCGCGTCGCCCGGACGCTCGAGCAGGTCGCCGGCGTACGGCTGGCCCGGGTTCGAGCGCAGGATCTGCACGCCCGAGACGTCGCGGCGCACCTGGAAGGGACTCGTGTACGCGCCGCCGTCGGACGTCGTGTCGGCGCGGTCGTTGTACTGCGCCCAGTAGCGGATGCCCGTGTCCTGCGGGTCGTTCCAGGTGAGCGCACGCCGGCCGGCGGGTCCGGCTCCGAGGGTGTCGAGCGTCGTGGTGCGGGGTGCGCCGCAGACCGGCTGGCGGGTGTTCGGCAGCGTGCCCAGGCGCGCCAGCGACGGGGACGACAGCGGCAGGAACGACCAGGCGCCGCCCATCACGTCGGTCCGGTTGCCGTACTCCTCGCGGCGGCAGTCCGCGGGCAGCGGGGTGGAGGCGTAGTCGCGGGTCGTGGCGCAGTTCACGCTGTAGGCGTGCGGCAGCGAGAGGTTGTGGCCGAGCTCGTGCGCGAGGAAGTACGCGTCCGGTCCGGGCTGGAACGCGCGTCCGCCGTCATCGGGATCGCCGGACTGCTCGCCGTTGGCCCAGTTCGGGCACGGGTCACCCTCAGGCACCATGGCGACCAGGTGCTTGCCCGGTCCGCGCTGCCAGCCGGTCCTCTGCGCGATCCAGTCCTGCAGTCCGCCCGTGTTCGTGCAGCCGATCGGCTGGTCGACGACCTGCCAGTCGACGACCTGGTCGAGCTCGAAGCGGATCGCCCCGCTGGTCTCGCGGGAGTAGAACCGGTCGACGAGGTCGAGGGCGCGGACGGCGTCGGCGGTCGTGTACCCGCCCGGGACGGTGCCCTGCGGAGCGACGAGCGCGATCGTCACGCGGTGCGTCTGCACCTGGGCGCGCGCCGGGATCTCGACGTCGACGAAGTCGGCGTCGAGGGCGAGGGCGGCCTGCTGCGTCGTCGCGTCCGCCTCCGGCTCGATCACGGTGGGCTCGGCGTCCGGAGCCGCGACGGGGCGGTCCGGAGCGGGAGCGGGAGCGGCGGGAGCGGGGGCCACCGGAGCGGCCGCCGCTGGAGCCGCGGCGGGCCCTCCGGCGACGAGCCCGGAGGCCAGCAGCAGTCCGGTGAGCGCTCCAGGGAGCAGGGCGTGTCGTCGTCGCATGGTCGTCCTCTGGGTCGGTCCTCGCTGAGTGCCCCGAGCGGCAGCAGGCGGGGGCACGAGCTCCCGCCGACCTCCTCGCCGCTGAGGAGTCGGCTGACGTTACCGTGAACATCCGTGCAGGAACGGGCAGATGTCCCTCCGCGGCGGCCCCTTTCCGGGTGGGGACCAGAAATGACGAAGGCCGGGAGCGGGACCCCGGCCTTCAGCGACGATCAGATCTCGGTGTGCCCCAGATCCGCCGCGTCCAGCAGTCGGATCTCGGTCTCACATGCAGGGGTCGCAGGTGGGGGAGGGCCGGCCTTCCAGCCGGCCCGCGAGGGGCGATCCCCTCACACTCTCTAATGATCTCGGCTGGCCTGGTGCCGGCTGTCAGGCTGGTTCTGGCTTGCTCGGGCGTGACTCATCACACTCTTGACCGCTGTGT
>NZ_PSVA01000013.1:0-87013 GCF_002932155.1 Rathayibacter sp. AY1F9
GCGGGGGGTCACGGGAGCCCGCTTCGCGTCCTGCTGGACGCGGTGCGCAGGAGTCTGGGGGGTTTTTTTCTCAGGGGGTCTCCTGGGCCTTCTGCCCCGTAATTCCGCGGGTTTTGCCCTCGTCAAGGTGACGAATTACGCGCGAGAATTGGCCTCTTTCGACCCTGTTTCGAGCAGGTTCTGAGAGGGCCCTCAACGGTAGAATTGGGGTGTCGGCGTCACGAGCTTGCCGCTCCTCGATCGGGGCGCCGACCTGATCTTCGAGACCCTCTCTGGGCTCGATCTGCTGTACCCACAACGAGGAGCGATGCTTTGCCGAACCGTGCTGCCGACCACCCTGATCTGATCGCCGCGACGAACGAGGCGTACCACGCGCTGCTCGCTCGAGTGATGACCCGCGAGGAGCAGCGAGCGGTCGTGCTCGACGTCGTTCACCGCTACGAGCTCGACACGACGGAGGCGACGCAGGTTTTCCTCGACGTGACCGTGGCGATGGTGGAGACGCTGTACGAGTACGTGCCGACGCTTCTCGCGTCGGAGGTGCAGGAGGGCTCTCACGAGCAGGCGACGCTTCTGCGCCTCGAGCGCGACCTCTCGCAGGGTGGTGACAGCTGATGCCGGGCGTCGGCGGCAAGTCCGTCGGGCGGGTCACGATCCGTGTCCTCCCGGATGCGACGAAGTTCCGCGATGACCTCCTCGCGACGCTGCGCCGGGTCGAGAAGACCGTGTCCGGATCAATCAAGGTCGACGCGGACACCGACGGTTTCGAGCGCAGCCTGAAGCGTCTGCAGGACCGGTGGAACGGCGAGTCAATCGCGCTGAACGCTGACGTCGACGCGGGGATCGCCTCGGCGCGCCTCGCCGCCGTGACGCGGCCCCGGACGGTGCCGATCACCGCTTCGATCGCGCCCGGATCCCTGGCGAAGGTCGGGACCGCTCTCGCTGCGCTGTCCGGCGCTCGTCTCGGCGCTGACCTGTTCAAGGGCGTCGGGGAGCGCCTGGCGAACCTGGACCGCGCGCTCCCGAAGCTCGCGGCCGTCGCGTCGTCGATCGCGTCTCTCGCCGCTGTGGGCATCTCCGCGGGCGGGGGTCTCGCGACGCTCGCAGCGAGCCTGTCGTCCATCCTCGCGGTGTCGGCCCTCGCGCCCGCCCTCATCGTCGGCGCCGGCGTCTCCGTCGCTGTCCTCGCGGTCGCGCTGTCGCAGATGGGCGACCGGCTCGGCGACGTCATCGACCGATGGAAGGGCCTCGGCGACGTCATCGGCGACGGGTTCTGGGACCAGGCCGCGCAGCCTCTCCGCGAGCTCTCCGACTCGATCTTCCCCGGCATCCGGGACGGCCTCGAAGGCACCGCCTCGGCTCTCGGATCCTGGACCGCCTCGCTCGCGCAGGGCTTCCAGTCCGCCCTCTCTGGCGCCGCCCTTGAGCAGCTGTTCGGGCGGCTGAACGAGAGCATCGCGATCGCCTCGGGCGGCACGGGAGCTTTCACCTCGGCCCTCGTGGATCTGGGCCTCGTCGGCTCCGACTACCTCCCGCGCCTCGCGCAGTGGATCTCGGATCTCACCACCCGATTCGGCGAGTTCGTCGGCGCGGCCGCCGCGGACGGGAGTCTGAAGGGCTGGATCGACGGCGGCATCACGGCCGCGCAGGAGCTCGGCTCGGTCCTGTTCTCGGCCGGGTCGATCATCTCCTCGATCGCTGACGCCGCGCAGGCAGCCGGCGGCGGCGGCCTGGCGACCCTCGCAAGCGGCCTGGCGGGCATCGCGGAGGCCGTCGCATCCTCGGGCGCTCAGGAGGCGCTGAGCACCTTGTTCGGCGGCGCGGCAGAGGGTGCCACCGGTCTCGCGACGGCCCTCGGCCCGATCGGGTCCTTCTTCGGCGTCCTCGCGCCGATCCTCGCCGACATCATGGGCGGCGTTGGCGCCGGCATCGGCGGACTGTTCTCGGAAGTCGCAGAAGCGCTCTCGGCCCCCGTCTTCACGACCGGCCTGACGGAGTTCTTCGACGGTCTGCTCGCCGGCATCGACGGCATCGGCCCCGCGCTCCCCGCTGTTGCGGAGGCCCTCGGCTCGTTCCTATCCTTCGGCGGCGAGCTCGCCTCTAACGTCGGTCCGCTGCTGGGCGAGGTGCTCACCCTTTTTGCGCCGCTGTTCACGACGATCCTGACGGAGCTCGAGCGCCTCCTCCCGGTCCTCGGTCCGGCGCTGGAGCAGATCCTCCGCGATCTCGTTCCCGCCCTCCTGCCGCTCATCTCGGAGCTCCTGCCCAAGCTCGTCGACCTGTTCATCGCCGCGGTCCCCGTGATCGTCGACGTCATCCGCGCGGTCTCCGAGCTGAAGCCGGTCCTCGACTTCCTCCTCGACGTTGTCGAGTTCGGGATCGGCATGTGGACGGCGCTCCTGAAGGTCCTCGGAGACCCGACCGCGTTCAACGATCTGCAGGGCTTCATCAAGTCCGTGGGCGGGCCGTTCGGGGACTTCATGCAGTTCGCGTTCGACTCCGGGCAGCAGTTCGGGCAGACCGTCCGCGACATCGTCGACGGCTTCGCAGGCATGGTCGGCGACGGGATGGCGAACGTGCGGGACTTCGTGAACTCCGCCATCAGCTTCGTGAACTCGGGCATCAGCGGCATCAACTCGGCACTCTCCGGCCTCTCCGCGATCGGCCTCGACATCTCGATCCCGGGCATCCCGGAGCTCGCCGACGGCGCGACGATCAATCCCCGCGAAGGCGGCACCCTGGTCCGCGTCGCTGAAGCCGGCCGCGCAGAGAGCGTCGTCGACACGGGACTCCTGAACCGGCACCTGGCCGCGTCACTGCAGATGCAGCTCGCGCAGCAGTCGGCCACTCCGCCTGCGATCTACGTGCAGAACCCGTGGACTGCTGAGTACCACGAGGCGCGCATGGCGGATGTCTCCGACCGGCGGATCGGCAGCAGCAACGAGCGCCGGGACTCGGACGCGTCGCGAGGCCGCTGGTAAGGTCCTACTGGGTAGCAGTCCTTCAGAGGGGGGCCTCGATCGTGCAGACTGACTGCATGATCGAGGCTTCTTCTGTGTTCAACGTCCGCCAGGCGGCGAGGCGCATCAAGCGCGATCGCGTCACGGTCCAGCGGTGGCTCCGTGAGGGTCTCCCGCACGAGCGCCTCTCGGAGTACGACGTGCGGATACGGGAGGACGATCTGACGCTGTGGCTGCGCACGAAGCTCGGGAATCAGCGGGCGTCGCGCTTCGGGGAGCGTGCAGCGTGACCGCGTACTCGGTCCGTGGAGCTGCTCGACGGGTGAAGCGAACCCGGACGACGATCCAGAACTGGATGCGAGAAGGGATGCCCTGCCGGCGCTACGGCGCGCACCGCGTGGAGATCGACGAGGACGTCCTGACGGAGTGGCCGCGCCGCAAGATCGTCGCGAACCCGTGCCGTCCGGGCGCCATGAACTACAACGCACGCCAGGAGCCGGTGACCGACCCGGTGACGGTCTTTCACGCCGCCTGAGCACTCCCGGACCCAAGGAGCCCCACAGGGTGCAAGAGGGCGGACAGGCGCGCCACCGCGGTCCGTTTCGCGCCCGGCGCTCCGACCGTCGCGACGTCGCGTCACCCTGGACGCATGACCACCGCCGCGCATCACCTCGTCACCGTCACCCGCCTGTGGACGACAGGGCCCGACGTCGTCGGCATCTTCGCTACGCGTGAGGCCGCAGAAGCCGCAGTCGCAAGCGCTCGGCGCGACGACGCTGGCCCCGACCGCTACTCGATCGAAACGTGGCGGGACCACCAGCGCGACGACGGGTAGCCGGAGAGCCGGTGATCTAGACGCTCCCGGCCTTTCACGCCGTCGAGGCACTCCCGGACGGGCAGATGTGCCAACGCGTCACAGAGGCGCACACCACTCGACTAGGGCGGGCTCGCGCCCATACGATCACGGAATGTCGTTCCCTCTGGCGCACTGTCCCGTCCACGGCTCCGTCCCGGCAACAGTCTTCGGAGAAATGGGGCCCTGGACCTCCGGTGAGACGATCATCACCAGCTCCCAGACTTGCCCGGTGCCAGGCTGTTCGCAACGGGCAACCATCCTCGATGCTCGCTACACGGCCTCACCATCAGGGAAGTTGATCGCCGTTCCGGCGACCATGCTCGGCGAGTCTCAGTTCCGCCGTCTGCGGAAGTCACTTGAGCAAGCACGACGGGCGACGCAACGCGGCGAGGAGCCTGCAGCGGTCGCGGCTGAGCTGCAGGCCGAACTGCTCTCACAGCTTCCGGGCGCCGCGCCAGCGGTCGAGAAGGCTCGCCAGAGCTTCGGACAGTGGTTCGAGGGACCTCAGAGTCAGGCTGCCGCGACCTGGCTGAGTGTGCTCATCGGCCTAATCGCCCTCTTCGTCACCTTGGGCAGTACGGGCATCGCGGACGATCAGCTTCAAGAGATCATCGAGGAGACCGTGCGCGAGTACCAGCAGCAAGAGCAAGCGCCGTCAGCGCCCACGCCGCCAGTACGGCCCCCAGGACCTGAACAAGGGCCGCAGATCCTAGACACGTGAACAGCACCCCGACGATTGCGAGGATGCCCCACACGATCGTCCGTTCCATGGGCGCCACGTTAACGCACCGCTGGTCGAACGTCGATGGGCGAACGAGGTCCTGTCATCGAGTCGTCGGGTCAACCGAGGGCACCGCGGGCGTGCTGGACTAGTGGCATGCAACGCGGCGAGGCCTGGGCCTACAGAGAGACCCCGAAGAAGAGCCCAGTTGAGGCACGGATCTTGTCCATCGGCACCAACGCCGACACCCCGAAGGTGAAGATCGAACTCCTCGACGATCGGTTCGAGGGCCTGCAGCGATGGGTGACACGTCGGAAATTGCTCGCGCCATGGTCCGAGGTTGACGCGTTCCTCGAGCGGGAGAGGCTCGAGGACTCGATCTGGGTACGTCGCACGTCCTCCACCGAGAACCTCACTCTCGCGATCGCCATGGAAGGCGTCCCGACTCACGTTGCCGAGGAGCGCAGCCCTGTCGGAGTCATCCGCGACGAGGCGGAGTTCGAGCGGATCACGGGCGTAGCTGCTGCCGGCATCGTCGACGGGCTGCCCCACTATCGCGACGAGGATGGCCTGCACATCTCGATCGATGGCGTCTATCGCATGGCCCAAGCGGTGGCCCGGGCTCGGCCGTCCAAGGTGCTTGCGAGTGCGGCGCAGATGGAGGCAGAGGCCCTCGAGAAGTGCGCTCAGGGCGACACGGTCGAGTCGCTGATCCAACCGGGCGAGTTTGTCCGGATCCCAGCGGAACGGTATCGCGAGGAGTACCGCGAGGAGACGCAGCCGATGATTGCGCAGTTGCGGGACTGGTGCGGCTACGAGCCGGACGGTTCGAAGCGCGAGACAGTCGAGGATCGTCTGCAGCGGCAGCTCGACTCAGCGGTGGCCGTCGGTGAACGGGCGATCGCCTACCTGCGGCACCACGGCCGGAAGCACGACGCGGACGCCCTGTCACGAGAGCTGCGTGACGCTCTCGGCGTCGAGCGCCTCTCGCAGAGGAAAGGCCGCGGCAAGGGCTGGTTCGACGGATCCTGAGGCAGTGCCCACATTCTGCCCACACTTCAGCGCAACCTGACGTGATCGGAGCAGATCGCGGTGACCGTGGATCACCGGAATGACGCGGCCCGGGACCGGTGGTCGTGCTATTCCGCGGGCCGCATTCGCCCTCCGGAGGCAGGGGCGTAGGTTCGAATCCTACTGGGGGCACATCCGCGGTCCTCCGCTCTCCTTCCTCGCACACGGGCGCTCAGCTCCGGTGCTCGACGCCCCTCGAGGCGCACCCCTCCATCACGGACCGAGCGGCGTCACCCGGTGGGCGACCGAGTCCGACCGTCCCGCTCCTCACCCGGCGCTCCGACACTCCCGAGACAGCACGAAGGCCCGCGATCGTCGATCACGGGCCTTCGGAACGTTCACCACCGGCACTCGGCCGGTCGGGCTCACTCGTAGAGGTGGAAGGTGCCGGCGCAGTCGGCCGAGCAGAAGCCGTCGCGGCGACGGGCCGAGGCCGCTCCGCAGGCTTCGCAGCGGCGGCGTCCGAGCATCCGCGAGATCAGGCTCTGAGGCGCCGACGCGACCACCGAGACCGGGGTGTCGGGGCGCACGGGGGATCCCGTGGTCGAATCGAGCTGGATCCCAGCGGTGTCGAGCGTGGCGCGGAGCATCCGTGTTACTTCCGATCGGTGAACCATGTGCGAGCACTGTATTGCCAGTCCCTGAGATTCTGCGAAGGGCTTGACGCGGCTCGCGATCGAGAGGAGCCGAAATCGACATCTGTCGGTCAGTCGGGATCGACCCGGGGAACGACGAACAGAAGCGCCCCCTCCTGGCGGAGAGAGGCACGGCTGTTCGGGCGTCGGGGATCGGTGGGCGGACGACGCCGGAGCTCATGGGAGCGGGGCGTCGAGCCCGGAACGACCGGGAAGTGGGCCTAGTACGCGCCGCTGGTGCTCCGGGTGTCGATCGCCACCGTCGGTGCGGGAACCGGCACCGGTCGCAGGGCGGGGAGCGAGGCGCTCCTGCCCGTGCGGAACGGCAGCAGGACGAGCATGACGGGAAGAAGGACGATCCACAGGAGGACCGACAGCGCGAGACGCGCCCAGATGGAAAGAATATCGAGCATTTTGTGCCGCCTTCGGGTGACGGTAGAGGTGAACTTCGCGAACAGGATCATCGGGCCGACGGGGAGAGAAGAGTAGAAATGCGCCACTGATCGCGCCTCTCCCGCCACGCCCCCGGGGCGGTCTGTTGCTCCTCATTCGTCGCCCAGCGCCGATCGGATGGGTCGATCCCGCATCCGATCGACACACGGCCCGCCCAGTGCGTCCTCCTGGGAGCCGGGCCGTAGGGTGAGCGCGTGAAGATCCTTGTCGTCGAAGACGATCCAGCCATGGGTGAGGCCCTCGTCGGCGGCCTCGAAGACGCCGGCTACGAGGCCGTGCTGACCACGAACGGCATCGACGCGCTCGTCGCGTTCAGCAACGCCGAGTTCTCGGCCGCCATCGTGGACGTCATGCTCCCGGCGATGTCGGGCTTCGAGATCTGCCGCCGGATCCGCGAGCTCGGCCGGCCCACGCCGATCATGCTGCTGACCGCGCGGGACGCGATCGAGGACCGCGTCTTCGGCCTCGACGCCGGAGCGGACGACTACCTGACCAAGCCGTTCGCGTTCACCGAGCTCAACGCGCGCCTCCGGGCCCTCCTGCGCCGCAGCCCGTCGCTGATGTCCACCTCGATCGACGTCGGACGCATCACCGTGGACGGATCGAGCATCCGGCGCACCGCCGACGGCTCGCGCATCCACGTCAGCCCGAAGGAGCTCGAGCTCCTCAAGCTCCTCATCACTCCCGTCGGCTCCGTCGTGACCCGCCAGCGGATCCTCTCCGAGATCTGGGGCGGCGGCGAGATCGTCGACAACAACATCGTCGACCAGTACGTCAGCTACCTGCGCAAGAAGCTCCCGACCGAGGACACGGGCGTCAGCATCGTGACCGTCCGCGGCAAGGGCTACTTCCTCCGCCCGGTCGAATAGCCCGTGTCGCGGATGAGCACGGCACGCCGCCGGGTCGGCGCGCTCTCGATCCGCGCGAGGATCACCGTGGGAACGGTCGCTGTGGCGACCGCCCTCTTCGCGCTCGCGGCGCTGCTCTTCTACCAGGTGGTCACCGGCATCGTCGACCGCAGCGAGCGGACGATCCTGATGTCGATCGAGGACGAGGTGCGCCGCGACATCTCGGCGGGCAACGTCCCGCGCACGCAGGGCTCGTCGACGGGCCAGCTGTTCCTCGCTCTCGCGCCCGACGGGAGCGTCAGCACCTCGACCATGCCCTCGCGCCTGAGCGGCGAGGTGCTCAGCGCTCTGGCGGAGGAGCCGGCCGACACCTCGCCCCGGTACGCCGACGTGACGACGGCGAACGGCAGCTACCTGGTCCGCTTCACGGCCATCGAGAGCGATCGCGGCGTCTGGCAGGTCGCCTCCGCCCGCGATCAGGCCGCGTCGCAGCTCGTCCTCGACGACTTCGCCCACGTGCTCGTCTACGCCGCGATCTTCCTCGTCGTCACGTTCGGGCTCGCCTCGTGGATCCTGACGGGCGCGGCCCTCGCCCCGGTGCGCCGGATGCGGGCGCGCGCGGATCAGATCGCCGCCGAGCCCGGGCAGGGCGACCAGCTCCCGGTCGTCGGCACGCGCGACGAGATCGACGAGCTCGCGGTGACGCTGAACGCGTTCCTGACCAAGCAGACCGCGTCGCTGGCCCGGGAGAAGCAGATGGTGTCGGATGCGAGCCACGAGCTCCGCACTCCCCTCGCCGCGCTCTCCGCCCAGCTCGAGATCGCCCACCACCGCGTCGACGACCCGGTCGCGGTCGACCGGGTCATCCTCGACGCGCAGAAGAGCGTCGACCGGCTCGTGCGCCTCGCATCCGCCCTCCTCGACATCTCGCGCATCGAGAGCCGCACCGTCCGCCCGACCGCTCCCTTCGCCGAGCTCGTCGACGAGCTGGTGGGCGCCGTCGACCGCACCCGCCTGCTCGCCTCGGAGTCGGGGGTGGAGATCGACTACGAGATCGACGAGCGCGAGCCGGTGCGGCTCTACGCGGTCGCGTCCCAGGACTTCGGCCGGGTGATCGACAACCTCGTGAGGAACGCGATCCAGGCGATGAACGGCGGCGGCATGATCGTCGCCTCCCTCTCGCAGTCGGACGGGCGCCTGATGCTCAGCGTCTCGGACGACGGACCGGGGATGCCCGACGCCTTCATCCCGGTCGCCTTCGACCGCTTCTCCCGCCCGGACGACTCCCGGACCCTCGCCTCCGGCGGCAGCGGTCTGGGGCTGGCCCTGGTGCACACCACCGTGCTCTCGGCCGGCGGGACGGTCGCCCTGGTCAACCGCTCCCCCCGGGGTCTCGCGGTCGACATCGTCCTCCCGCCCGTCGGCTCCGCCTGAGCCGCCCCGCCCCCGGAATGACGAAGGCCCCCGGCGGACCGGGGGCCTTCGTGGAGGATCGTCAGCGCGGGTCGTCCTCGGGGCGGACGGGCTGCGGCTGCGGGTCGCCGACCGCGGCGGGCGGCGGAGCCCAGGCCGTCTGCGGCGCCTCCGCCGGGGAGGTGCCGCCGTCGAGCAGGTTGCGCGCGCGGTTGACCACCTCGGGGTCCACGAGCACGGAGTAGCTTGTCGCGATCACCTGCATGGTCGAGGTGAAGTCGCGACGGCGGCGGTTCACGGCGTAGGAGGCGAGCCCGAAGAGCATCCCGAAGCCGGCGCCGAGGAGGACCGCCGCGATGAGGAAGGAGAACTCCGTCGTCGGCGAGAAGATGATGAGCAGGAGGCCCAGGAAGACACCGAGCCATGCGCCGGAGGCCGCTCCGGCGAGGGCGACGCGGCCCCAGGTGAGCTTGCCGGTCACCCGCTCGACGCTCTTGAGCTCGTTGCCGATGATGGCGAGCTGGCGCACCGGGAAGTCGGCGCGGGCGAGCACGTCGACGGCGGCCTGCGCCTCCTGGTACGTGTCGAACGTGGCGAGGATCTCCCCGCGCGGGATCGTGGGGAAGGCCGGCCCTCGGCCGCTGAACGGCGTCTGCTGAGTCACCCGGACAGAATCGCACAGGCCACTTGAAGGTCTCTGAACGGATTCGGAGAACCGGCCGAGGGCGAGCCGGGAACGCTCGGCGTCCGCCCGGCTGCACGGGACTAGGTTTGTAGCCGTGAGTTCCGCCAGAGTCTTCGTCGCGCGCTTGGCCGGATGCAGTGTCTTCGACCCGGCCGGCGATCGCGTCGGCAAGGTCCGCGACGTGCTCCTGGTCTACCGGCAGAACGACGCCCCGCGGGTGGTCGGCCTGGTGGTCGAGATCCCCGGGCGCCGTCGGGTCTTCGTGTCGATCGGCCGGGTCACCAGCATCGGCAGCGGCCAGATCATCACCACCGGGCTGATCAACGTGCGCCGCTTCGAGCAGCGGGGCGGCGAGGTCCGCGTCATCGCCGAGCTCCTCGGCCGCCGGGTGAGCTTCGTGGACGGCTCCGGTGACGCGGTCGTCGAGGACGTCGCGATCGAGGAAGCCGCTCCCGGCGAGTGGGAGCTCGCGCAGCTCTTCGTCCGCCGGCCCAAGACCAGCCCCTCCCCCTTCGCCAAGGGCGCGACCGCCTTCGCCGGCTGGCGCGAGGTCCGCGAGAGCGTCTCGACCGAGGCGCAGTCCGCCGAGCAGTACGTCGCCAGCCTCTCCGAGCTCAAGCCCGCCGACCTCGCCAGCACGCTCCTCGACCTGCCGCAGCAGCGGATGCTCGAGGTCGCCGGCGAGCTCTCGGACGACCGCCTCGCGGACGTGCTCGAGGAGATGCCCGAGAGCGAGCAGGTCGAGATCCTCGGCCGGCTCGACGACGACCGCGCCGCCGACGTCCTCGACCAGATGCAGCCGGACGACGCGGCCGACCTGATCGCCCAGCTCTCGGAGGAGCGCGGCGAGGCGCTCCTGGAGCTGATGGAGCCCGAGGAGGCGGACGACGTCCGCATGCTCCTCACCTACGCTCCGGAGTCCGCCGGCGGTCTGATGACCACGGAGCCGATCATCGTCTCCTCCGAGGCGACCGTCGCCGAGGGTCTCGCCCTCATCCGCCGCCACGAGCTCGCCCCGGCCCTCGGCGCCGCCGTCTGCGTCACGCTGCCGCCCTACGAGCCGCCGACCGGCCGCTTCCTCGGCATGGTGCACTTCCAGCGGATGCTCCGCTACCCGCCGCACGAGCGCCTCGGCACCCTGCTCGACCAGAGCATGGACCCGATCACGCCCGAGACCTCGGCGGCCGAGGTCGCCCGGATCCTGGCCAGCTACAACCTCGTCTCGGTGCCCGTCGTCGACGCGTCCCACCGCCTCGTCGGCGTCGTGACCATCGACGACGTCCTCGACTACCTCCTCCCCGACGACTGGCGCAGCCACGGCGACGACGACGAACCGAGGAAGCCGGTGACGACGGCGACGCAGGGCGTCCCGCTCGTGCCGCCGGCACCCGCGGCGACAGGCAGGACACGACGGGGACGGAGGGGCGCGCGTGGCTAGGGACACCAAGCAGGACCGGCGCCTGGACGCTCCGAAGGGCTTGCGCACCCGCGTCCTCTCCCGGCGGAACCGCCCGAGCAGCGACCGCTTCGGCCGCCTGACCGAGTCGTTCGCCCGCGGCATGGGCACGCCGTGGTTCCTGGTCGGCATGACGATCTTCTGCGTCTTCTGGCTGATGTTCAACACCTACGGGCCCGCGGACGCGCGCTTCGACTCGCAGGCCCTCGGCTTCACGGTGCTGACGCTGATCCTCTCGCTGCAGGCCTCCTACGCCGCGCCGCTGCTGCTGCTCGCGCAGAACCGCCAGGACGACCGCGACCGCGTCCAGATCGAGCAGGACCGGCAGCGGGCCGAGCGCAACCTCGCGGACACCGAGTACCTCGCGCGCGAGGTCGTGGCCCTGCGCCTGGCGATCCGCGACATGGCGAGCAAGGACTTCATCCGCTCGGAGCTGCGCGGCCTGCTCGAGGAGCTCGAGAAGGATCGGGCGCAGGAGCCCGAGCGGCGCGATGCCTGACGTCGCCGCCATCGAGACCGCCATCAGGACGGCGCTGGCCCGGGTCGTCGATCCGGAGATCCGGAAGCCCATCACCGAGCTCGACATGCTCGAGTCGGTCGAGGCGGCCGTCGACGGAGCGGTCCGCGTCGCGATCCGGCTGACCATCGTCGGCTGCCCGGCCGCCTCCGCGATCGAGCGCGACGTACGCGAGGCCGCGGCCTCGGCTCCCGGAGTCACGGCGGTCGACGTCGTGGTCGGAGTCATGACGCCGGCGCAGCGCACCGCCCTCACCGAACGCCTCCAGGGCGGCCGCCGGAGCATGCCCTTCGGCCCGGACTCGCTCACCCGCGTGTACGCGGTCACCAGCGGCAAGGGCGGCGTCGGCAAGTCGACCGTCACCGCCAACCTCGCGGTCGCCCTCGCCCAGCGGGGGCTCGCGGTCGGCCTCGTGGACGCCGACGTGCACGGCTTCTCCATCCCCGGCCTGCTCGGCCTGATGCACGACGGGCGCGTCGCGGGACCCACCCGCGTCGGCGAGCTGATGCTGCCGCCGGTGGCGCACGGCGTGAAGGTCATCTCGATCGGGATGTTCCTCGAGGGCGACACCCGGGGGGCGGCCGTCTCCTGGCGCGGGCCCATGCTGCACCGCACGATCTCCCAGTTCCTCACCGACGTGTACTTCGGCGACCTCGACGTGCTCCTGCTCGACCTGCCTCCCGGTACGGGGGACGTGGCGATCTCCATCGGGCAGCTGCTCCCCCATGCGGAGGTCCTCATCGTCACCACGCCGCAGCCGGCGGCCGCCGACGTGGCCGAGCGCAGCGGCGCGCTCGCCCGCCAGTCGGGTCAGCGCATCGTCGGAGTGGTCGAGAACATGTCGGGGCTTCCGCAGCCCGACGGCTCGGTGCTGGAGCTCTTCGGCAGCGGAGGCGGGGCCGAGGTCGCGCGTCGGCTCACCGCGGCGGGCGACGAGGTGCCGCTGCTCGCGTCGCTGCCGATCTCCGTCGCGCTGCGGGCGGGGGGCGACGAGGGCGTGCCCGTCGTCGTCGGCGATCCGGAGGATCCTGCCGCCCGGGCGATCGACGCCCTGGCGGCGACGCTCGCCGCGCGGCCGCGGGGACTGACCGGCCGTCGTCTTCCGCTCGCCGTCGGCTGACGCCTCCGCGCGGCTTCGTGCGGGCGGCGTCGGTCGAGACGCCCGCCCGACGCTCCTCGCGGAGCAGGGCTCAGGTGGCCTCGGAGTCGATCGGCGGCGGCGCGACGCTCGAGAGCGTGCCGGACGAGACGGAGCGCTGCATCGTCGTGTAGTAGCTGTCCTGCGCGGAGCCGGTGCCGCCCGGCACGACCGGAGCGGCGACAGCGGTGGGCGGCTTCACGGTGGGGGCCGGATCGTCCTCGAGCAGGGCGTCGCGGATGATGCGGCGGGGATCGTACTGGCGCGGGTCGAGCTTCTTCCAGTCGACGTCGTTGAACTCGTCGCCCATCTCGTCCTTGACGCGCTCCCGGGCCTGCGTGGCGAATCCGCGCACCTTGCGCACGAGCTGCCCGAGCTGGGCGGCGTAGTGCGGGAGGCGGTCGGGACCCAGCACGAAGACAGCGATGACCCCGATGATGAGGAGCTTGTCGAACGTCAGACCGAACACGAGGACAACACTAACCCGCCGCGCCTCCCTCGCGGAGCCCGCGCGCCACCGTACCCTGACGATGCCCGGGCGCGATCCGCTCGGTGCACCGATCAGAGGAGCGCCCCCGTGTCCGACAAGGATGCCAACTGGAAGTACGCCGAGGACGCGGTCGTCGAGTCGGAGGCCATCGCCTCGGCCCGCCGGCTCTCGGTCGAGCTGGGCATCGACGCCGTCTCCCCCTCGATCGGAGCGCAGGCCGCGCTGGTCGCCGCCGCGGCGCGCGCGACCTCCATCATCGAGATCGGCACCGGCACCGGAGTGAGCGGCCTGTGGCTGCTCGACGGCGCCCCCGAGGCGATGCTCACCTCGATCGACTCCGAGGCCGTGCACCAGCAGCACGCGCGCGCCCAGTTCCACGAGGCGGGCATCTCGCCCAACCGGCTGCGGCTCATCCCGGGCCGCGCCCTCGAGGTGCTGCCCCGGATGAACGAGAACTCCTACGACATCGTCTTCGTCGACGGCGATCCGCTGCAGGTCATCGAGAACGTCGAGCACGCGCTGCGGCTCGTCCGTCCGGGCGGGACGGTCCTCGTCCCCCACGCGCTCTGGCGCGGACGCGTGGCCAACCCCGCGCAGCGCGACGAGATCGCGACGGCGTTCCGCACGCTGGTGGCCGAGGTCTGCGCCTCCCCCGCCGTGGTCAGCGTGCTCTCGCCGATCGGCGACGGCCTGCTGCAGGCCAACAAGCGCCGCGCCTGACGAGCGCGGCCGACCGAGGAAAGACGGAACGCCCGCCGCACGGTGTGCGACGGGCGTTCACGACGGTGCGGATCAGGCGGGAGACACCACCGACGCGAGCGCGTCGTGCAGCTCTTTCGCCTCTGCATCGTTGACCGAGACGACGAGGCGTCCGCCTCCTTCGAGCGGAACGCGCACGACGATGAGTCGGCCCTCCTTAACAGCCTCCATCGGTCCGTCTCCGGTCCTCGGCTTCATGGCCGCCATAGAGTTCCCCTTTCGTGACGTATCCCCCTATTATCGTGCATCCGCGGGGGTGTTCCGAACCGCGCCCGGAAGTCGGGCGTCAGCCGATCACGGCGGGGACCAGTCGCCCGGGGTGAACACCCAGCACAGCAGCACCCAGACGATCTGCCCGACGATCGATGCGGCCACCACGAACACCCTCAGGAGGGTCGACCGCGGCACCGCGAGCGCCCCGGCCAGCGGGAACATCGGCATCAGGATGCGGAACGTGCTCGACTGCGGGTAGAAGAACGCGAAGAGGTAGATCGCGTAGCCGCCGACCCAGAGCCGCGAGAAGACGTCGAGGCTGCGCGTGGCCCGCGAGAACAGGATCGCCAGGAATCCGAGCACCACCACGACGGTGATGCCCATGCCCGTGATCGGCGAGCCGAACCAGAGGCCTCCCCACCAGCCCCCGCCGGCGAACCAGGAGGTGAAGGGGATGAGCTCGCCCTCGCCGATGAAGACGCTGCGCCAGGCGAGCTCGGTGTCGGTGTACGCGGTGAAGGAGCCGGTCACGGCCCAGGCGATGAGCAGCCAGGCGAACCCCACCGCGAGGGACCAGACCGTGAGGGAGACCGTGAAGGCGAACTCCCGGCGGGCGAACGGCTCGGTGCCGCGCACGTGCCGCCAGACGCGGTAGAGGAAGTAGAGGCCCGTCATCGCCGCGATCGCGAGACCGCTCGGGCGCAGGAGCCCCACGACCAGCACGACGGGGAACGTCCAGATCCACTTGCGGCGCACCAGCAGGAGGAGCAGCACGGCCGTCAGGAGGATGCCGCCGGACTCCGCGTAGCCGATCTGCAGGATCGGGGACGTCGGAGCGACGCAGAAGAAGACGATCCCCATCAGCGCCTGGCCCTCGCTGAGCGAGACGCGGAACAGCCGGTAGATCACCAGGCACGCCGCTGCACTGCAGACCAGGGCGACGAGCACCGCCGCGTTCGCCCAGTCGAGCCCGGTGATGTTCATCAGGCCGCGGACGGTGAACGGGTAGACGGGCATGAACGCCCAGGGGTTCTGCTCCACGGCTCCGGACGGCGAGAGCGGCAGGACCGACGGGTACCCCGTCATCCCGATCCGCTCGTACCAGCCGCCGTCCCACGTCGTCGCGAACCGGACGTAGGTGTCGCGGAGTCCCGTCCACTCGACGCCCTGACGCACGGCGCCGACACGGAGCATGATCACGGTCGTGACGACCCGGGACACGGCGAAGACCAGGAGCACCTGGATCCACCACGGGATCCTCCGGAGCAGACCCCAGCGGGAGCGGGACGGAGAGGCGTCCTCCGTCTCCGGCGCGATCGCGGTGGCGCTCACGCGAGCGGCCCGCGGTCCGTCGAGGAGGCGGAGGGGGTCGTCAGCGGGGAGCGGGCGGGTGTCGCCGCGGCTCGCCGGCGGGTCGGCCGGAGGAGGGGCGACGCGTGTCGCGGCTCACCGGCTGGCGTGAGGGGAGACATTCCGACGAGCATACCCGTGCGGGAGTCGGGAGTCCCGGGAGGAGCACCGCGCCGGGCGGGCGCGCGGCACGATCACGGCGGGGTCCAGTCCGATCCGGCGACGGCCCAGCAGATCGAGATCCAGACGATCTGGCCGCCGATCCCGAGCAGGACCAGCGCGACCCGGAAGACCGGCGAGCGCGGCACCGCCAGCGCTCCGACGAGCGGGAACATCGGGCCCAGCAGCCGGAAGGTGCTCGACTGCGGGAAGAAGAACGCCAGCAGGTAGACGCCGTACCCGGCGACCCAGGCCCGGCTGAAGAGATCGAGCCGCCGTGTCCACGGTGCGGCGAGGATCCCGACGAACGCAGCCAGGAGGAGCACCACCAGCACGACGCCGACGGCCGGGGCCCCGAACCACCACGAGCCCCACCAGGCGCCGCCCTGGAACCACGGGGTCAGCGGGAGCAGCTCCTGGTAGCCGATGTAGACCGCACGCCACGCCAGCTCGGTGTCGGTGTACGCGGTCATCGACCCGGTGACGGCCCACGCCACGGCGGGCCAGAGGAAGCCGACCACGAGCCCCCACGCCGTCAGGCCCACGGCCGGCAGCCACTCCGACCGCGGGAACGGCTCCGTGCGGCGCCGGACGAACCGGTAGACGACGTACAGGCCGAGCGCGGCGGCGAAGGCGAGCCCGCTCGGCCGGGTCAGGCCCAGCAGCAGCACGACGGGCACGACCGCGAGCCAGCGCCGCCGCACCAGGAGGAGGAGCGTGACCGCGGTCAGGAGCATCGCCATCGACTCCGCGTAGGCGAGCTGCATCAGCGGCGAGGTCGGCGCCACGCAGAACAGCAGCACCGCCGTCAGCGACTGCGACTCGCCGAGGGAGTGCCGGAAGAGGCGGTACAGGACGAGGCAGGCTCCGGCTCCGCACAGGACGGAGACGGTCACGGCGGCCGGAGCCCAGGTGAGGCCGGTGAGCGCCATCAGCGCCTTCACGACGCCCGGGTAGAGCGGCATGAAGGCCCAGGCGTTCTCCCCCACGTGGCCGTCCTGCGTGATCGGCAGGAAGCCGGGATACCCGGTGGCCGCGATGATCTCGTACCAGCGGCCGTCCCACATCGACGCGAAGGCCGAGTAGGACGGGGAGGGTCCGGTCCACGGGTTCGCGAGCTGGTGCGCGGCGAACTGCAGCAGGATCACCGTCGTGACCACGCGGGTCGCGATGTACACCAGGAGGACGCGCGCCCACCACGGGACCAGGCGCAGGCGGAGGCGGACGGGGACGGCCGTGGCGGTCGCGCTCACGAGGACGCGGTCAGCCAGCGGCGGAGGCCCTCGGTGCACTCGGTGATCTCGTGCACCGCCACGCGCTCGTCGTCGGCGTGGGCCCGGAGCGGGTCGCCCGGTCCGTAGTTGACAGCCGGGATGCCCATGGCGGAGAACCGCGCGACGTCGGTCCAGCCGTACTTGGGCTTCGCCTCGGCTCCGACGGCCGCGAGGAAGGCCTGGGCCAGAGGTGCGTCCAGCCCCGGGCGGGCGCCCTCGGCCAGATCGTCCACCGTCACCTCGAACCCCTCGAAGAGCTCCTCGAGGTGGGCGAGCGCCTCCTCCCCGGACCGGTCGGGGGCGAAGCGGTAGTTGACCTGCACCGTGCAGAGGTCCGGGATCACGTTGCCCGCGACCCCGCCGGTGACGCGCACGGCGTTGACGCCCTCGCGGTACACGAGGCCCTCGACCTCGACCTCGCGCGGTACGTAGGCGGCGAGGCGGTCGAGGATCGGCGCCGCCGCGTGGATCGCGTTCTCGCCGACCCAGCTGCGGGCGGAGTGGGCGCGGACGCCGCGGGTGACCACGTCGACCCGGAGCGTCCCGTTGCAGCCGCCCTCCACTGCTCCGCTGGTCGGCTCGCCGAGCACGGCGAAGTCGGCGGAGAAGAGGTCGGGGCGGTGCCGGGAGAGACGGCCGAGGCCGTTGAGGTCCGCTGCGACCTCCTCGTTGTCGTACCACATCCAGGTGATGTCGACGGCCGGATCGGAGAGCTCGGCGGCGAGGACGAGCTGCACCGCCACTCCGGCCTTCATGTCGACGGTCCCGCGGCCGACCAGGTGCTCGACGCCGTCGATCGTCTCGGCGACGACGGGCAGGTTGCCGTTGACCGGCACCGTGTCGAGGTGCCCGGCGATCACGACGCGCTGGGCGAGGCCGAGGTTCGTCCGCGCCACGACGGTGTGGCCGTCGCGGATGACCTCGAGGTGGTCGTACTGCTCGAGCGCCCACTGCACCGCGTCCGCGATCTCGAGCTCGTCGCCCGAGACGGACGGGATGTCGCAGAGGATCCGCGTCAGGGCGACCGGATCGGTGCGCAGATCGAGCGGAGGGGCGGTGGTCGGATCGGCCATGCGCCCCAGGGTAGCGGCCGGACGCTCCGCGCTACCCTGATCGGCATGACCCTCGAGCACTCCGCAGACTCCTCCGCGCCCGCCTCCGCCTGGGGATACGGGCTCGCCACCGTGGCCGCCGACGGCACCGTCCTCGACACCTGGTTCCCGGAGCCGCGCCTCGGCACCATCCCGGCCGGCCGCGACCCCTGGATCGTGCCGGCGGAGTTCGAGGAGCAGGCCGGCGAGGATCCGCGCCGCGAGGTCCGCATCGACGTGGTCACGCTGCAGATCGACGTGCAGGCGCCGCCCGCCTCCACGTCCGACGCCTACCTGCGGCTGCACCTGCTCTCGCACCTCCTGGTCCGCCCCAACGAGGTGAACCTCGACGGCGTCTTCGCCCACCTGCCGAACGTGGTGTGGACGAACGCCGGTCCGGTCTCGCCGGAGTCGTTCACCCGCCTGCGCCCCTCGCTCCGGCGCCACGGCATCCAGGCCACCGGGATCGACAAGTTCCCGCGGCTGACCGACTACGTCACCCCCGCGAAGGTGCGCATCGCGGACACCTCGCGCGTCCGCCTCGGGGCGCATCTGGCACCCGGCACGACGGTGATGCACGAGGGCTTCGTCAACTTCAACGCCGGGACCCTCGGCAGCTCGATGATCGAGGGGCGCATCTCGCAGGGCGTCGTGGTCGGCGACGGCTCGGACATCGGCGGAGGCGCGTCCATCATGGGCACCCTCTCGGGCGGAGGAGTGCAGCGCGTCTCGATCGGCGCGCGGGCGCTGCTGGGTGCGAACTCGGGCATCGGCATCTCCCTCGGCGACGACACCGTCGTCGAGGCCGGCCTCTACGTGACCGCCGGCACCAAGGTCGTCGTGGTCGGCGGAGCGCCGCGCGCCGACGGCGCCCCGCAGACCGTGAAGGCCGTGCAGCTCTCGGGCGTGCCGAACCTGCTCTTCCGCCGCAACTCACTCACCGGAGCTGTCGAGGTCCTCCCCCGCACCGGCGCCGGCATCGAGCTGAACGCCGCCCTGCACGCCTGAGGACGGGCGTCCGGCGCCGCCGGGCCCAGCAGGCGGCACCCCGGGACGACCCGTGCTGATCGAGTCCGCGGCGACCACGCCGCTCTGCGTCCCGCCTCGAAGAAGAGGTTCGAGCCTCGGACGGCTGACGAGAGGCGGGTGCGCTGCACAGCGAGAGCCCGCCCCCGGCGGGGACGGGCTCTCGGGGACCGGTCAGCGGTCGGTCGGCCAGTGGCGCTCGGGTGACCCCATGTAGAGCTGCTGCGGGCGGCCGATCTTGGTCTGCTTGTCGGTGTTCATCTCGCGCCAGTGGGCGATCCAGCCGGGCAGGCGGCCGATCGCGAAGAGCACGGTGAACATCCGGGTCGGGAAGCCCATCGCCTTGTAGATGACGCCCGTGTAGAAGTCGACGTTCGGGTAGAGGCGCCGCTCCTTGAAGTAGTCGTCCTCGAGAGCGAGGGCCTCGAGCTCCATCGCGATGTCGAGCAGCGGGTCCTTCACGCCGAGGGCCTGCAGGACCTCGGAGGCGCTCTCCTTGACCAGCTTCGCGCGCGGGTCGTAGTTCTTGTACACCCGGTGGCCGAAGCCCATCAGGCGCACGCCCTCCTCCTTGCTCTTCACCCGCTCGACGAACGTCGACACGCTCTCGCCCGACTCGCGGATCCGGCCGAGCATGGTGAGCACCGCCTCGTTCGCTCCGCCGTGCAGGGGGCCGAACAGGGCGTTGATGCCTGCCGAGACGGAGGCGTAGAGGTTCGCCTCGGTCGAGCCGACGAGGCGGACGGTCGACGTCGACGCGTTCTGCTCGTGGTCCTCGTGGAGGATCAGGAGGCGGTCGAGCGCCTTCGAGAGCACCGGGTCGACCTGGTACTGCTCGGCCATCGTTCCGAAGTTGAGACGGAGGAAGTTGTCGACGAAGCTCAGCGAGTTGTCCGGGTAAAGGAACGCCTGGCCGATCGCCTTCTTGTGGGCGTACGCCGCCATCACGGGCAGCTTCGCCAGGAGGCGGATCGTGGTGAGCTCCACAGCCTCCGGATCCTTCGGGTTGGAGCTGTCCTCGTAGTACGTCGACAGGGCCGACACTCCGGCCGAGAGCACCGACATGGGGTGCGCGCTGTGAGGGAGCGCGTCGAAGAAGCGCTTGAGGTCCTCGTGGAGGAGCGTGTGGCGGCGGATGCGCTCGTCGAAGCCCGCGAGCTCGTCGGCCGTCGGCAGCTCGCCGTAGATGAGGAGCCAGGCCACCTCGAGGTAGGTCGCGTTGGTGGCCACCTCCTCGATCGGGTAGCCGCGGTAGCGGAGGATCCCCTGGTCGCCGTCGATGTAGGTGATCTGCGACTTGGTCGCCGCCGTGTTCACGAAGCCGTAGTCGAGCGACATGAAGCCGGTCTGCTTCGACAGGGTCGAGAAGTCGATGCTCGAGGAGCCGTCGACGCTGCGCAGGACCGGGAAGTCCGCGGTGCGGTCGCCGAAGGTGAGCGTGACCTTCTCGGGGAGCTCCTGCTCCGCCGGCGCGGGAGGCGGCGTCGTGGCGCTCCCGGTCGCGGGCTCCGTGGAGCCCACCGTCGCGGTTCCGTCGCTCTGCGTGCCGGATTCGGTCACAACGCCTCCCAGGTCGTCGCGGTCGCACCCCGGGAGCGCTCGCGCGGAGCGGGCGGCGCCGGGTCTGGATCGTGGTGCAGCCGGGGCCTCGCGAGGCGCCGTCGACCGAACCACATACAGCCTATGGGCAAAGCGGGGGCACTGTGACATCGCCCAGCGCTGGGGCCGGGTCCTTGTCGGAACCCGCCAGGATCGGCCGGGTCGAGCGCCTCAGAGGCCGCCGGACAGGCGCTCGACGGCCGCGTCGATCCGCTCGTCGGAGGCCGTCAGCGAGAGGCGCACGTGCTCGGGGAAGCCCTCCCCGTAGAAGACGCCGGGGCCCGCGAGGACGCCGAGGCGGGCGAGCCGGTCGATGGACTCCCAGGCCGCGCGGCCCTCGGTCGCCCACAGGTAGAGGCCGGCCTCGCTGCGGTCGATCCGGAAGCCCGCGGACTCGAGGGCGGGCCGGAGGCGGTCGCGGCGGGAACGGTAGCGCTCCTTCTGCGCGGCGACGTGCTCGTCGTCGGCGAGGGCGACGATCATCGCCTCCTGCAGCGGACCGGGCACGATCATGCCCGCGTGCTTGCGGACGGTCACCAGGCGCGCGATCAGGGCCGCGTCCCCGGCGACGAAGGCGGCGCGGTAGCCGGCGAGGTTCGACTGCTTGCTCAGCGAGTAGACGCCGAGGACCCCGGTGCGGTCCTCCCCCACCACGCGCGGGTCGAGGACGCTCGGGATCGGCTCGTCGGCCCAGCGGCCGTCCCAGCCGAGCTCGGCGTAGCACTCGTCCCCCGCGATCACGGCCCCCAGCTCACGGGCACGCGCGACGGCGCGCTGCAGGGCGGGCACGTCGAGCACGGCGCCATCGGGGTTGCCGGGAGAGTTGAGCCAGACCAGGCGGGTCGTCGCGGGCCATTCGGCCGGGTCGTCGGAGGCGAGCGCCTCGGCGCCGGCGATCGCCGCGCCCATCGCGTACGTCGGGTAGGCGGCGCGCGGATGCACGACCACGTCCCCCTCCCCGAGTCCGAGGAGGAAGGGCAGCCAGGCGACGAGCTCCTTGGAGCCGATCGTCGGCAGGACCTCGTCGATCCCGAGGCCCTCGACTCCGCGCCGCCGCGCGTACCAGGCGGCGATCGCCTCGCGCAGAGCGGGGGTGCCCACGGTCGTGGGGTACGCGTGCGAGTCCGTCGCGCGGGCGAGCGCGTCGCGGATCGGGGCGGGCGTCGGGTCCACCGGCGAGCCGATCGACAGGTCGACGATCCCGCCGGGGTGCTCCGCCGCCGTGCGGGCGAAGGGCGCCATCAGGTCCCAGGGGTAGTCGGGCAGCGCGCCGAGGGCCACGGGAGCGGCCTCAGTGGCTCTGCGGAGGCAGCGCCGCGATGACCGGGTGGTCCTTCGCGATCACGCCGACCTTGGCGGCTCCACCCGGGGAGCCGATCTCGTCGAAGAACTCGACGTTGGCCTTGTAGTAGTCGGACCACTCCTCGGGGAGGTCGTCCTCGTAGTAGATCGCCTCGACGGGGCAGACCGGCTCGCAGGCACCGCAGTCCACGCACTCGTCCGGGTGGATGTAGAGCGAGCGCTCGCCTTCGTAGATGCAGTCGACCGGGCACTCGTCGATGCAGGCGCGGTCTTTGACATCGACGCACGGAAGTGCGATCACGTAGGTCACGGTGCTCCAGGTCCCTTCGAACAGTGTGTCTATCGTACGGGGGCCGACGGGGCGTCGGCGTCCGCGGGCCGCGGGGCGGCGGCGGGAGCGGCCGCCCGCAGCCGCGGCCAGGCGATCACGACGAGGGCGATGAGGGCGGGGAGGAAGGTCCAGGCCACGCCGAGGCCGTTCGCCGGGACGAGGACGGATCCGCCGGTGCTGCGCAGGGCGAGCAGCCCGATCATCCCGAGCAGGCCCATCGCGGTGCAGAACGCGACGAACCGGTCGATGAGCACGAGGCGCAGCCCGAGCAGGAGCAGCAGCACGCCGGCGAGGGAGGCGGCGAGGCCGACCGGGAGGACGACACCGCCGACCGACACGGTGCTCTGATGGGCGACGGTCGTGATCGCTCCGACCACCGCGCCGACCAGGACTCCGGCGACGCCCGACAGCACGCGCGATCCCAGCGTCGGACGCTCCTCCGGCAGCGGCGCCGGACGCCCCGCCTGCGCGACCGGGCGGAAGCGCTCGATGCGGCCGATGGGGAACGGCGGACCGCTCGAGAGCCGGGCCTCGTCGCCCTCGACCACCAGCTGCGTCGCGTGCGCCTCGAGGGCCGCGCGCTTGCGGGCGTGGTCCTCGGCGGACAGCTCGATCACGACGTCCCCGGGGAGGGGCGGGGCCGCGTCGGGGAGGACGGCGAGGAAGCGCAGGCCCAGGCGCTCGGCGGCGCGCTCGGCGACCCGGGCGGTACGGACGTGGTCCGGGTGGCCGTAGCCGCCACCCGCGTCGTAGGACAGCACGACGCCCGCGTCGACCTGCCGGAGGACGGCGACGAGATCCGCCACCTCCTCGTCCTCGGGCGCGGCGGTGAAGGACGCGGGATGCACCGGCTCGAGCGGCACCGGGACGCGGCCTGTGCCCCACTGCATGCCGGAGTCCCGGTAGACGCGCGGAGCGAGGCCGGGTGCGCGGGCGCCCGCCTCGCCGAGGAAGCGGTGGTCGGCGACGCCGAGGGCCGTCAGGGCGACGACGAGCTCGGTCGTCCGGTGCGCGGCCAGCTCGGCCGAGCCCTCGAGCGGAGCGAGGTCCTCGGGGATGACCTCGCCGCACTCGCCCCGCGTGGCGGTGACGACGGTCACGGAGGCGCCCTGTGCCACCAGCCGCGCCAGGGTTCCGCCCATGGTGATCGTCTCGTCGTCGGGGTGGGCGTGCACCGCCACCACCCGCTCCGCTGCTGCGTCCCGGCCCGCGTCCACTCTCCGCCTCTCGTCCTGCGCGGCCTCCGCTGCGGGCGCTTCTGGACAGCGACCGGGCAGCGGACTACAGTCGACCCGGGTTAGGCAAGGCTTACCGAACAACGGAGGCCCGCCGACCGGATCGACTCGGGGCGGGAGTCGCCCCCTCCTCGTCCACCATCGACCAAGAGAACACGCGTGCTCGCAAACTACCTCATCGGCCTCCGCGAAGGCCTCGAAGCCGGCCTCGTCGTCGGCATCCTCGTGGCCTACCTGACCAAGCTCGGCCGGCGCGACGTGCTGCCGCGGCTCTGGACCGGTATCGCCGCCGCGATCGCGATCTCACTCGTCACCGGTGCGATCCTCACCTGGGGCCCCTCGACCCTGTCGTTCCAGGCTCAGGAGCTCATCGGCGGCGGCCTCTCGATCCTCGCGGTCGGCCTGGTCACCTGGATGATCTTCTGGATGGGCGCGAACGCCCGCAGCATGAAGGGCGACCTCGAGTCCCGGCTCGACGGCGCCGTCGCGGGTTCGGCCCTCGGCATCGTGGTCCTCGGCTTCATCAGCGTCGGCCGCGAGGGCATCGAGACGGCGCTCTTCGTCTGGGCGAGCGTGTCCTCGAGCACTGCGGGGTCGGGATCCAGCGCGTGGGTCGGCACGGTCGGCGCGATGCTGGGCATCCTCAGCTCGGTCGTCATCGCGTACCTGATCTTCCGGGGCTTCGTCCGGATCGACCTCGGGCGCTTCTTCACCTGGACGGGCGGCTTCCTCATCCTTGTCGCGGCCGGCGTCCTCTCCTACGGCGTCGGCGACCTGCAGGAGGCGTCGCTCCTGCCCGGCTGGGGCACCCCGCTGTTCTCGCTCGGCCCGATCCTCCCGCCGCCCGTGACCGCCGTGGTCGGCGGCCTCTTCAACTACACGCCCGAGCCGACCGCTCTGCAGTTCGCCGCCTGGCTGCTCTACCTCGTCGTCGTCGGCGCCCTGTTCGTCCGCCAGGTCCGCCTGCGCGGTCCGCGACGGGGCAGCGCGGCCCCGGTCGCCGCTCCCGCTCCCACCTCCGTCTGACCCGCTCCGGCACCGCCGGCGCACTCGCCCCGATCCAGGAGAAGCATGTCCTCGCGCGCTCGTCCCACCCTCCCCCGCGTCACCCTCGGCCTCGCCGGCGCCGGCGCCCTGGCGCTGATCCTCACGGGCTGCGTGCCGAACACCCCCGCGTCCTCCTCCTCCGCCGCGCTCGACGTCGCGATCAGGGACGACGCCTGCGAGGTGTCGACGGCGACCGCCGAGGCGGGAGCGGTGACGTTCTCACTGACCAACGGCGGCTCGGACGTCAACGAGTTCGAGATCCTGGCCGAGGACAAGCTGCGGATCGTGGGCGAGAAGGAGAACGTGACCCCGGGCCAGAGCGTCTCCTACGTCGCTCAGCTCGAGCCGGGCACCTACTACACCGCCTGCAAGTTCCAGCAGGTCGGCGCCCCGGTCGGGCTGAGCGAGTTCACCGTGACCGGTGAGGCCACCGCGCAGTCGGCGGATGAGAAGGCGGCGACGGAGGCGGCGGTCACCAACTACGTGGCGTACGTGAAGTCGCAGGTGGGCGAGCTGCTCCCCGCGGTGGCCGAGTTCGCGCAGGCCTACGAGGCCGGCGACGACGAGAAGGCGCGCGGCCTCTTCGCGTCGACCCGCGTCTTCTACGAGCGGATCGAGCCGACCGCGGAGGCGTTCGGCGACCTCGACCCGCGCATCGACTACCGCGAGGTCGACGCCGTCGCCGAGGGCCTGGACTGGACCGGCTTCCACCGCATCGAGAAGGACCTGTGGGCCCCCGCGGAGGGTGCGCTCAACTCCGACGGCACGAGCGCGCTCCTCGACTGGGCGCCCTCCACCCCCGAGCAGCGCGCGCAGTTCGGCCAGGGCCTCGTCGACGACGTGCAGAGCCTGGCCGACCTCGTGAACGCGCCCGGCTTCACCGTCTCGGTGGGCGACATCTCCAACGGCGCCATCGGCCTGCTCGACGAGGTCGCGGCCGGCAAGATCACGGGCGAGGAGGACTGGTGGTCGAGCACTGACCTCACCGACTTCGCCGCGAACGTCCAGGGCGCGGAGGTGGCGTTCGGCAACGTCGAGCCGATCGCGACCGCCAGCGGCGACGAGGGCGCCGACCTCACCGGACGGATCACGCAGCGGTTCTCCGAGCTCGACGCCCTGCTCGCGCAGTACGGCTCGATCGACTCCGGCTTCGCCGCGTACTCCACCGTCACCGCGGAGCAGAAGAAGGAGCTCTCGGACGCGGTCAACGCTCTCTCCGAGCCGCTCTCGCAGCTGACCCACACGGTGCTGGGCGTCGAGGAGCCGGCCGCGTAGTGGGCGCCGAGCAGCACGAGGGAGCCCGGCCGACGGATTCCGAGCAGCCCGCCGACGAGCCCCGCCGCCTCTCGCGGCGCGGGCTGCTCGGCCTCGTCTCGGCGGGGACGGCCGGGCTGGCCGCCGGAGTGGGCGGCACGGTGGCCGTCACATCGTCCGCGAGCGCGACGGCCTCCTCCGCCCCGCGCACCGTGCCGTTCTTCGGCGCGAACCAGGCGGGCATCACCACCGCCGCGCAGGACCGGCTGCACTTCGCCGCGTTCGACCTCGCCGCGGGCACCACGCGCGAGGACCTCGTCGAGCTCCTGAAGGACTGGACGCTCGCCGCCTCCCGGATGACCCAGGGCCTCGAGGTCGGCGAGAACGGCGCGGTGGACGGGCCGGACACGGCTCCCCCGGAGGACACCGGAGAGGCGCTCGGGCTCGACGCCGCGTCCCTCACCGTCACGGTCGGCTTCGGACCCACCCTCTTCACGGACGAGTCCGGCGCCGACCGCTTCGGCCTCGCCGACCGCCGGCCTCCGCAGCTGCAGGCCCTGCCCCGCTTCCGCGGCGACGCGCTCGTCCCCTCGGCCGGCGGCGGCGACTTGTGCATCCAGGCCTGCGCCGACGATCCGCAGGTCGCCGTGCACGCCATCCGCAACCTGAGCCGGATCGCGTTCGGCCGGGCCTCGCTCCGCTGGTCTCAGCTCGGCTTCGGCCGCACCTCCTCGACGTCCACCGCCCAGGCGACTCCGCGCAACCTCTTCGGCTTCAAGGACGGCACGGCGAACGTGAAGTCCGAGGAGGCCGACGCCGTCCAGGAGCACGTCTGGGTCCCCTCCTCCGACGGCCCCGCGTGGATGGTCGGCGGCAGCTACCTGGTCGCGCGGAAGATCCGGATGATCATCGAGACGTGGGACCGCAGCCAGCTGGGCGAGCAGGAGCGGGTCATCGGCCGCAGCAAGGGGTCCGGAGCGCCGCTCTCGGGCGGCACGGAGTCCACCGAGCCGGACTTCGCAGCGGCCGGCGCCACCGGTGCCCCGCTGATCGATCAGGAGTCGCACGTGCGCCTCGCGCATCCGAGCGTGAACAACGGAGTGCGGCTCCTGCGCCGCGGCTACAACTTCGTCGACGGCAACGACGAGCTCGGACGCCTGAACGCGGGGCTGTTCTTCCTCTCGTTCCAGCGCTCCCCGGAGCAGTTCGTCACCGTGCAGCGGAACCTCGCGACGGACGCACTGAACGAGTACGTGAAGCACGTCGGCTCGGCCGTGTTCGCGGTGCCGCCCGGTGCCCGCGACGAGACCGACTTCCTCGGCTCCGGCCTCTTCGCCTGATCCCTGAGAGGACCCGCACTCCGTCCCAGGATCCGGCGGGCTCACTCCACGGCGCGCCGAAGCCTCCGACCGTAGCGTCGTCGGCGATGTCCGGGAACAGTGCGAGAAGCGGCCTGACCAAGCGCGAGCGCCAGGAGCTCGCCCGAGCGCAGGCGCGGGAGCGCCGCGAAGCCGAGAGGCGCCGGCGGCGCCGGAACCGGCTGCTCGGGCAGGGCGGAGCGGTCGTCGGGCTCCTCGCGGTCGTGGCCCTGGTCTGCTGGAACGTCTGGTCGCAGCAGGAGGTCGCGAGCGCCGGCCCGGCGAACATGCTCAGCGACGGCATCGTCCTCGCGGGCGACGGCTCGGCCGTGACGGCGACGACGAGCGCGGCGATCGCTCCGGGAGCATCCCCCGTCCCGACCGATGAGAGCGCCACGCGGGCGGGCGGAGTCGTCGCCGTCGACCTCTACGTCGACTACCTCTGCCCGTACTGCGGGCAGTTCGAGAAGGCGAACGCCGAGCAGCTGCAGTCGTGGCTGACGAAGGGGGCGATCACGCTCGAGATCCACCCGGTGGCGATCCTCGACTCCTCCTCGGCCGGCTCCGAGTACTCCAGCCGGGCCGCGAACGCCGCGGCGTGCGTCGCCGACGAGGATCCAGACCGCTTCCTCGCCGTGAACGCGGCGCTCTTCGCGCAGCAGCCGGCGGAGGGGACGACGGGCCTCGACGACGACGCTCTGCGGGCGCTGGTGACCGGAGCGGGCGTCACCGACGACGACGTCCTCGCCTGCATGACCGGGGGCGAGTTCCGGCCCTGGGTGAAGGCCGCGACCGAGCGGGCCACCTCGCTCCCCCTCGCGAACTCCTCGCTGCCGAAGCTGGAGTCGACGCCCACCGTGCTGGTGAACGGCGAGCAGTACACGGGGAAGCCGGACGACGCGGCGGCGTTCGTCTCCTTCGTCACCTCGACGCTCGAGGCGGAGTCCTCGACCCCCTCTCCCTCTCCGAGTCCGGCGGGCTGATCCGGACCGCGAGGGACGGGATCGGCGCTGCACGCTGCAGCACCGGGGCGGAGACGACGAGACCGGCCGGAGCATCGCTCCGGCCGGTCTCGTCGTGGGCGGGCGCCGAGGCGCCCGGGGCTCAGCCCTGCTTCTTGAGGCGGCTCGTCATGCGCGCGCGGGCGTTCGCATCGAGCTCCACCTTGCGGATGCGGACGACCTCGGGGGTGACCTCGACGCACTCGTCCTCGCGGGCGAACTCGAGGCACTCCTCGAGCGTCAGCTGACGCGACGGCGTCATCGACTCGAAGGTGTCGGAGGTGGACTGACGCATGTTGGTCAGCTTCTTCTCCTTGGTGATGTTGACGTCCATGTCGTCGTTGCGCGAGTTCTCGCCGATCACCATGCCCTCGTAGACCTCCTCGGTGGGGTTCACGAAGAAGGTCATCCGCTCCTGGAGCGCGATGATGGCGAACGGGGTCACGACGCCGTTGCGGTCCGCGACGATCGACCCGTTGTTGCGGGTGACGATCGCGCCGGCCCACGGCTCGTAGCCGTGCAGGATCGCGTTCGCGATGCCGGTGCCGCGGGTGGTGGTGAGGAACTCGGTGCGGAAGCCGATCAGGCCGCGCGACGGGACGATGAACTCCATGCGGACCCAGCCGGTGCCGTGGTTCGACATGCCGTCCATGCGGCCCTTGCGGGCGGCGAGGAGCTGCGTGATCGCGCCGAGGTACTCCTCCGGAGCGTCGATCGTCAGGTGCTCGAAGGGCTCGTGCGTCTTGCCGTCGACCTGGCGGGTGACCACCTGGGGCTTGCCGACGGTCAGCTCGTAGCCCTCGCGGCGCATCTGCTCGACGAGGATGGCCAGCGCGAGCTCGCCGCGGCCCTGGACCTCCCACGAGTCGGGGCGTCCGATGTCGACGATCTTGAGCGACACGTTTCCGATGAGCTCGCGGTCGAGGCGGTCCTTGACCATGCGCGCCGTGAGCTTGTGGCCCTTCACCTTGCCGACGAGCGGCGAGGTGTTGGTGCCGATCGTCATCGAGATCGCCGGGTCGTCGACCGTGATGGCCGGCAGCGGGCGGATGTCCTCTGGGTCGGCGATGGTCTCGCCGATGGTGATCTCGGGGAAGCCCGCGATCGCGACGATGTCGCCGGGGCCCGCGGACTCGGCCGGGTAGCGGTCGAGCGCCTTGGTGATCAGCAGCTCGGTGATGCGCGCGTTGGTGTGGGTGCCGTCGTGGTGGACCCAGGCGACCGTCTGCCCCTTCTTGATCGTGCCGTTGAAGACGCGGAGGAGGGCGAGGCGGCCGAGGAACGGCGACGCGTCGAGGTTGGTGACGTGGGCCTGGAGGGGCGCGTCGTCGTCGTAGGTCGGCGCGGGGATGTGCTTGAGGATCGCCTCGAACAGCGGCTCCAGGTCCTCGGCGTCCGGCAGCGTGCCGTCCTCGGGCTTGTTCGCCGAGGCGCGGCCGGCCTTGCCGGAGGCGTAGACCACGGGGACGTCGAGGATCGCGTCGAGGTCGAGGTCCGGCACGTCGTCGGCCATGTCGGAGGCGAGGCCGAGGAGCAGGTCCTGGCTCTCGGCGACGACCTCGTCGATGCGCGCGTCGGGGCGGTCGGTCTTGTTGACCAGGAGGATGACGGGGAGCTTCGCCTCGAGCGCCTTGCGCAGCACGAAGCGGGTCTGGGGCAGCGGGCCCTCGGACGCGTCGACGAGGAGGCAGACGCCGTCGACCATCGACAGGCCGCGCTCGACCTCGCCGCCGAAGTCGGCGTGGCCCGGGGTGTCGATGACGTTGATGGTGATGGGACCGTCGCTCGCGTGCTTGCCGCTGTACGAGACAGCGGTGTTCTTCGCGAGGATCGTGATGCCCTTCTCGCGCTCGAGCTCGTTGGAGTCCATCGCGCGCTCGTCCACGTGGGCGTGCGCGTCGAAGGAGTTCGTCTGCTTGAGCATGGCGTCGACCAGCGTGGTCTTGCCATGGTCGACGTGGGCGACGATCGCGACGTTGCGCAGGTCGGAGCGGGTGGCACTTGCCATGGATACGGACTCGTCTCGTGTTCTCGTGCAAAAGGGGGACCATCCATCGTACCGCAGCGAGGCGTCCGCACGGCGAAGGGCCCCGGATCCCCGCTCCGGAGGGCTCCGAGGAGCGCTCCAGGCGGGGCCGGGGCCCTGGTGACGGTCGGTCAGACCGCGAACTCGATGCCGGCGCCGGGGATGGCGTCGAGCAGCTCGCGGGTGTACTCCTGCTGCGGCGAGTCGAACACGGTGTCCGTCGGGGCGTGCTCGACGATCCTGCCCTTCTGCATCACGCAGACGTCGTCGGCGATCACGCGGACCACCGCCAGGTCGTGCGTGATGAACAGGTAGGTCAGCCCGAGCTCGGCCTGCAGGTCGGCGAGGAGGCGGAGGATCTGCGCCTGGACGAGGACGTCCAGAGCCGACACGGCCTCGTCGAGCACCACGATCTCCGGCTTCAGCGCGAGCGCGCGGGCGATCGCCACGCGCTGGCGCTGGCCGCCGGAGAGCTCGTTCGGGTACCGGCTCGCGATCACGCGCGGGAGGGACACCTGGTCGAGCAGCTCGAGGACGCGCTCGCGCTGCGACGTCCGGTCGCCGACCTTGTGCACTCGCAGCGGCTCCGAGATGGTGTTGCCGATGTTGTGCAGCGGGTCGAGCGAGCCGTACGGGTCCTGGAACACCGGCTGCATGGAGCGCCGGAGCGCCAGCATGTCGCGGCCCTTGAGCTTCTCGGTCCGGCGACCGGCGATCGAGATCGCTCCGGACGTCGCCGTCTCGAGGCCCAGCACCAGGCGGGCGATCGTCGACTTGCCCGATCCGGACTCGCCCACGAGCGCCGTGGTGGTGCCCTTCGGGATCGAGAACGACACGTTGTCGACGGCGGTGAAGTCCTCGGCCTTCAGGCCGCCGCGGCGGATCTTGAAGACCTTCGTGAGGCCGTCGACCTCGATCATCGGGGCGCCCGAGGCGACCGCGCCGGCGTGGTGCGCGGCGCCCGCGCCGACCAGGTCGACCTCGCGCACGGCCTCCGACTCGCCGGAGACCGACTCCACGGCCCGGCCGGCCGTCGACTGGATGCGGCGCGACGCGAGGCTGGGCGCCGCCGCGATCAGGCGCTGCGTGTAGGGGTGCTGCGGGTTCTGCAGCACCTCCACCGAGGCGCCGGACTCGACGATGCGGCCCTTGTACATGACGATGAGCTTCTCGGCGCGCTCGGCGGCGAGGCCCAGGTCGTGCGTGATGAAGAGCAGCGCGGTGCCGTCGGTCTTCGTCAGCGTCTCGAGGTGGTCGAGGATCCGGCGCTGGACTGTGACGTCGAGCGCCGAGGTGGGCTCGTCGGCGATCAGCAGCTGGGGAGCCGCGGCCAGGCCGATGCCGATCAGCACGCGCTGGCGCATGCCGCCCGAGAACTGGTGCGGGAACTGCTTGAGGCGCTTCTCCGCGTCGGCGAGGCCCGCGTTCTGCAGGACCTCGATCGCCTTGGCGCGCACCTCCTTGCGACCGGTCGCGAGGCCGTTGGCCTTGATGGTCTCCTCGACCTGGAAGCCGACCGACCAGACGGGGTTCAGGTTCGACATCGGGTCCTGCGGGACGTAGCCGATCCGGCGGCCGCGAATGTCCTCGAGCTCGGTCCTCGTCGCCTTCGCGAGGTCCTTGCCGTCGAACAGCACGGAGCCGGCGGTGACCTGGCCGGTGCCGGGGAGCAGGCCGATGATCGCGGCGGCGGTCGTCGACTTGCCGGAGCCCGACTCCCCCACGATCGCGACGGTCTGGCCGTGCTCGATCGTGAGGCTCACGCCGCGGAGGGCGGGGACCAGTCCGCTGCCGGTCTGGAAGCCGACCTCGAGGTCGGTGACCTCGAGCAGCGGCCCGTGCGGTGCGTTCGGTGTCGTGGCGGTCATCGGAGGGCCCTCGCCTTCGGGTCGAGCGCGTCGCGGAGCGATTCGCCGAGGAGGATGAAGCTCAGCACCGTGACCGTCAGGGCGATCGACGGGTAGATCAGCGTCTGCGGGTTGGTGCGCAGATCGCGCTGGGCCTGGCTGATGTCGTTGCCCCACGACATGACCGAGCCGGGCAGGCCGACGCCGAGGAACGACAGCGTCGCCTCCGCGGTGATGGCCGCGCCGAGCGAGATCGTCGTGACGACGATGACGGGAGCGATCGAGTTCGGCAGCACGTGCCGGAACAGGATCGCCATGCGGGAGAGGCCGGTCGCGGTGGCGGCGCCGACGAAGTCGGCCTGCTTCACGCGGAGGACCTCGGAGCGCAGGACGCGCGCCGTCGTCGGCCAGGCGAACGCGCCGATCGCCAGGGCGATGACGAACACGTTCCGGTAGGCCGAGAAGACGGACATGATGACGACCGCGGCGAGGATGTAGGGGATCGAGAAGAAGATGTCGCCGAGGCGCATGATCACGGTGTCGACCCAGCCGCCGAAGAAGCCGGCCAGCGCGCCGCCGATGACGCCGGAGACCGTCGTGATCACGATCACGATGAGGCCGACGGTCAGCGACGTGGACGTGCCGTGGATGATCCGCGAGAAGACGTCGCAGCCCTGCTTGGTGTAGCCGAGCAGGCTGCCGTCGCCGGGGCCCTGGTTGCTGAACGAGAGCGCGCACTGGCGGGGGTCCACCGAGGTGAACAGGCCCGGGAACAGCGCGACGGCGATGATGACGAGGATCAGGACGCCCGAGATCCAGAACATGGGCCGCTTGCGCAGGTCGCGCCACGCGTCGGTCCAGAGGTTGCTGGGCTTCTCGTCGAGGCTGACGGCGTCGACCGACGCGATCGGCGTCTCCTCGAGCGGGGCCACGAAGTGGTCGATGCGGCGGGCCTTCTGCGCGCCGCCGGTGGACTCATTTGGCATAGCGGATCCTCGGGTCGAGTACGGCGTAGAGCAGGTCGACGAGGATGTTCACCACGAGGTAGAACAGCACCATGACCGTGACGAAGGAGACGACGGTCGGCCGCTCACCTCGGATGATCGCCTGATAGAGCGTGTTCCCGACTCCGGGAACGTTGAAGATGCCCTCGGTCACGGTCGCGCCGACGATCAGGAGGCCGAAGTCGGCTCCGAACTGCGTCGTGACCGGGATGAGCGAGTTGCGCAGGACGTGCACGGGGATGACGCGGCGTCGCGAGAGCCCCTTGCTGTACGCGGTGCGGACGAAGTCCGAGCCGGCCGTCTCGATGACCGAGCCGCGCGTGAGGCGGATGGCCGAGGCGACCACGAACAGGGCGAGCACGATCGCGGGCAGCAGCAGCCTCTGGAACGACGCGTCGGCTCCGACGGTCGGAGGGAACCATCCCAGCTGGATCGCGAAGAAGGACTGCGCGATGAAGCAGAGCACGAAGATCGGCACCGACACGAGCAGGAGGCTGACGACCAGCGCGCTCGCGTCGAAGAAGCTGCCCTTGCGCAGACCGCTGATGAGACCGATGGTCAGCGCGACGACGATCTCGATGACGATCGCCATCATGGCGAGCGTCAGGGTGACCGGGAAGGTGCGGGCGAGGATCTCGTTGACGGACTGGCCGGAGAACGAGATGCCGAAGTCGCCGCGGACGACGCCTCCCAGGTAGTACAGGTACTGGACGAAGAAGGGCTCGTTCAGGTGGTACTGCTCCTCGAGGCGGGCGAGGAGTGCGGGGCTCGGCGTCTTGTCGCCGAAGAGCGACAGGAGCGGGTTCCCCGGCATGGAGAAGACCATGAAGTAGATGAGGAACGTGGTGCCGATGAGCACGGGGACGGCTTGCAGGATGCGTCGGACGATGTAGGCGAGCATGTCAGCCCAGCCGGTTCCGGAGTCGCATGGATGGGGACCTCATTCGATTGTGACCGAAACAGGGCGCTCCGCCCGTGCCGTGACCTGGTGGCCGACGGCACGGGCGAAGCGCCCCAGTGGTTCGAGCTTAGTTCTTGGTGATCTCGTAGTAGAGCGGCACCGAGTTCCAGCCGAACTCGACGTTCGACACGCCCTCGCCGTAGCCGCCGGTCACGTTCGCGTACCACAGGGGCAGCGACGGGAGGTCCTTCAGGAGGATCTCCTGGGCCTGCTGGAACGTCGTGTTCGCAGCGTCGGCGTCGGCGTCCGACAGGCCCTGCTGGAGCAGGGTGTCGAACTCGGGGTTCGAGTAGTCGCCGTCGTTGGACGAGGCGCCGGTCACGTAGAGCGGTCCGAGGAAGTTGTAGAGGCTCGGGTAGTCGGCCTGCCATCCGGTCCGGAACGCGGTCTCGATCGAGCGGTCGACGATCTTGGTGCGCGCCTCGGCGAAGGTCGGGTACGCGTCGCCCTCGGCGTCGATGCCCAGCGTGTTCTTGATCGAGTTGGTCACCGCGTCGACCCAGCCCTGGTGGCCGCCGTCGGCGTTGTAGGCGATCTTGAAGGTGCCGTCCCAGGGGCTGATCGCGTCGGCCTGAGCCCACAGCGCCTTGGCCTCGTCGGGGTTGTACTCGAGCACGTCGGCGCCGGAGAGGGCGTCGCTGTAGCCGTCGATCACCGGGGAGGTGAAGTCGGAGGCCGGGGTGCGGGTGCCCTCGAAGATCACGTCGGTGATCTCCTTGCGGTCGAAGGACATCGAGATCGCCTGGCGGCGGAGCTGGCCCTCCTCGCCGTCGAAGTGCGGAAGACGGCCCGGGATGGTGAAGGACTGGAACACGGCCGAGGGCTGGTTCACGGCGCGGTCGCCGAGGTCGCTCTCGAAGGTGCCGAAGGCGGAGTCCGGGATCTGGTCGATCACGTCGACGTTGCCGCCGAGGAGGTCGGCGTAGGAGGCGTCCTGGGTGGCGTAGAAGACGATCTTCAGGCCGCCGTTCTGGGCCTCGCGGGGGCCGGTGTACTCGTCGTTCTTGACGAGCTCGATCTGGACGTCGTGCTGCCACGCGTCGTCGCCGTCGAGCTTGTACGGGCCGTTGCCGATCGGGTTCTCGCCGAAGGCGGCCATGTCGTCGAACGCGGCGGCGGGCAGCGGGTAGTACGCCGAGTAGCCGAGGCTGATCGGGAAGTCCGACTGGGGGGACTTGAGCGCGACGGTGAAGGTGGTGTCGTCCACGGCCTTGAGGCCGGTGAGCTCGCTGTCCTCGGTGTCGCTGAAGCCCTCGAAGTTCGAGAAGAACGACGCGCTGAGCTGGTTGTTCGACAGCTTGGCGCCGTAGTTCCAGGCGTCGATGAACGAGCTGGAGGTGACCGGGTCGCCGTTCGTGAAGGTCAGGCCCGACTTGATTGTGATCGTGTAGTTCTGCGCGTCGTCCGACTCGATGGACTCGGCGACGTCGTTCTCGGGGGCGCCCTTGGCGTCGTAGTAGACCAGGCCCGCGAAGATCTCGTCGAGGATCTTGCCGCCGCCCACCTCGTTGGTGTTCGTCGGGATCAGCGGGTTCTGCGGCTCGGAGCCGTTCGTGGAGATGATCGCGGCGGCGTCGCCTCCCGATGCACCTCCGCCCGAGTCGTTCGAGCTGCTGCAGCCGGCCAGGACCAGCGTGCTCGCGGCGACGAGCGCCAGAGCCCCGAATCCGTAACGTCTGATGTTCACTATTCCTCCAGTGATGTGGGGGCGCGCGAGAAGTGGTTTCCCTGACGCGTGGAGTGCCGTGCGCGTGGCGACGGCGGCGGCGCACGAGACTGGTGGCCGTCGCGCGGATGCCTTCAACGAGACTATGTATTCGCCCGCTATCTGCACAAAAGCATGTGGCAACCGTTACACAGCGGTAACCGGGAGGTGGAATCCTTGCGCTGTTCTGCACGAAACGTGCGTACCGGGTGGCCGTCGCGCAACACATCGACTTCAGAGGAGACGCACGGAGTGTCCACCGACCTGTCAGGATCCGCGCCCGGACGGCGCCGGATCCGCATCGAGATCCTGCTGGTCCTCGGGCTCTCGCTGGGCGCCTCCGCGGTCTACTCGGTGGTCTCCATCGCCAACCGGCTCACCCGCTCGACCGCACTGGCCGACCAGACCGCGACGATCAACGGCGCCCTCAGCGACCGCCCGGGCTTCGACCTCGTCTACCAGCTGCTCGCGCTCTTCTTCGACCTGGTGCCGGTGGCCCTCTGCGCGTTCCTGCTCTGGCAGAGCTCGGGCCGTCCGCTCGGGCGCCTGGGGCTCGACCTGCGCCGGCCGTTCGCGGACCTGGGGACCGGGACCGTCCTCGCGGTGGCGATCGGCGCGCCGGGCATCGCGCTGTACGCCCTCGGACGCGCGCTGGGCATCACCGTGGCGGTGGTGGCCTCGCCGCTGGACGCGTACTGGTGGACGGTGCCGGTGCTCGTGCTCTCCGCGATCCGGGCGGGAGTGCAGGAGGAGGTCGTCGTGATCGGGTACCTCTTCGCCCGCCTGGGCGATCTGGGCTGGGGGCGGTGGCGGATCCTGGTGACCAGTGCGCTGCTCCGGGGCAGCTACCACCTGTACCAGGGCATCGGGCCCTTCATCGGGAACGTGGTCATGGGCCTGGTGTTCGGACTGTTCTACCAGCGCTTCGGACGCACCCTGCCCCTGGTGATCGCCCACTCGATCATCGACATCGTCTCGTTCGTCGGCTACCCGCTGGCCGTCGCCCTCTGGCCCGAGCTGTTCGCGCCGCCGGCTCCGCGGCCGTGACGACGGACCGATCGCATTTGAGGAGCCGCAGGACCGCGCAGCGGCTCTCCACTGCCGCGGCGTGACGCCCGCACGGTGGAGCTGCTCGCTCGTCGCGACTCCGTCGAGCCCTGCCGGCACCTCCACCACGCGTTCCACACGGTCGGGCTCCCTCGTGCATCGGAGTCGCCGTGCGCCGTTCCCCCCGGATCGGGAGAACTGCGCCCCACTCCGCGCCTGTGCGGGACCGACGGTGTCCGCAGCCGAGGGTGGGAGATGACAGGACGGGCTCGAGGCTCCGTTCCTGCTCTCTCACCCTCGGTTGCGGACGAGCGCGTGCGGGCGGATCAGGCGAAGGCCTCGATGGGCGGGCAGGCGCAGACGAGGTTGCGGTCGCCGTAGGCCTGATCGATCCGGCGGACCGGCGGCCAGTACTTGCCGCGCACCAGCGAGCGGACCGGGTAGACGGCCTGCTCGCGGCTGTAGGGGTGCGTCCACTCCTCGGCCGTCAGGCACTCGGCGGTGTGCGGGGCGCCGCGCAGCGGGTTGTCGTCCACCGGCCACTCCCCCGCGCCGACGCGGTCGGCCTCCGCCCGGATCCCGATCATCGCGTCGATGAAGCGGTCGATCTCTACGAGGTCCTCGCTCTCCGTCGGCTCGACCATCAGGGTCCCGGCGACGGGGAAGCTCATGGTCGGGGCGTGGAAGCCGTAGTCGACGAGGCGCTTGGCGACGTCGTCCACGGTCACTCCGGTCGCCGCCGTCAGCGGACGGATGTCGAGGATGCACTCGTGGGCGACGAGCCCGTTGTCCCCCGTGTAGAGCACCGGGTAGTGCTCGCGGAGGCGCGCGGCGACGTAGTTGGCCGAGAGGACGGCCGCCCCGGTCGCGGCCCGCAGGCCCTCCTCGCCCATCATCCGGGCGTACGCCCACGAGATCGGCAGGATGCCGGGGCTGCCGTAGGGCGCTGCCGACACCGGTGCGCCGCCGTGGACGATCCGCTCGCCCTGCGTGCCCACGCCGTGCTCGAGCCGCTGCGCGAGCGGGTGACCGGGCAGGAACGGCGCGAGGTGCGCCTTCGCGGCGACGGGACCGACGCCGGGACCGCCTCCGCCGTGCGGGATGCAGAACGTCTTGTGCAGGTTGAGGTGCGAGACGTCGCCGCCGAAGTCTCCGAAGCGGGCGAAGCCCAGAAGCGCGTTGAGGTTCGCGCCGTCCACGTACACCTGTCCGCCGGCCTCGTGGACGAGGCGGCAGATCTCGGCGACCTCGTGCTCGTAGACGCCGTGGGTCGACGGGTAGGTGATCATCAGCGCGGCGAGGGAGCCCGCGTGCTCGGCAATCTTCGCCCGGAGGTCGTCCAGGTCGACGTTGCCGAGCTCGTCGCAGGCCACGACGACGACGCGCATGCCGGCGAGGACCGCGCTCGCGGCGTTGGTGCCGTGGGCGCTCGAGGGGATCAGGCAGACCGTGCGGTCCTCGTCGCCGTTCGACCGGTGCCAGCCGCGGATCGCCAGCAGGCCCGCGAGCTCGCCCTGCGAGCCGGCGTTGGGCTGGAGCGACACGGAGTCGTAGCCGGTGAGGTGGGCGAGCCACCCCTCCAGCTGGTCGATCAGCGCCAGGGAGCCCTGCACGTCCGCCTCGGGGGCGAACGGGTGCAGGTCCGCGAACTGGGGCCAGCTGACCGCCTCCATCTCGGTGGCGGCGTTGAGCTTCATGGTGCAGGAGCCGAGCGGGATCATGCCGCGGTCCAGCGCGTAGTCCGAGTCGGCGAGGCGCTTGAGGTAGCGCATCATCGAGGTCTCGCTGTGGTGGCTGCTGAAGACCGGGTGCACGAGGAACGGCGTGCGGCGGTCGAGCTCGGCGGGGATGCTCCGCGCGGAGCCGCTGAGGAAGCCGAACGACGAGTCCAGCTGCCCGACGGCGGTCGCGACGGCGATCACCTCGAGGTCGGTGACCGTCTCGTCGATCGACACCGAGACCGTGTCGGCGTCGACCAGGCGCACGTCGAAGCCGGCCTGGCGGGCGCGGGCGACCGCCGCCTCCGCGCCGCCGGGCACGACGACCGAGACGGTGTCGAAGAAGTCGGCGTGCCGGAGGGAGTGGCCCCGGTCGAGGAGGAGGCGCGCGAGGAGCGCGGCCCGGCCGTGCACGCGCTCGGCGATCGCGGCGAGCCCGTCCGGCCCGTGGTAGACCGCGTACATCGCCGCCATGACCGCCAGGAGGACCTGCGCGGTGCAGATGTTCGAGGTCGCCTTCTCGCGGCGGATGTGCTGCTCGCGGGCCTGGAGGGACAGGCGGTAGGCGGGGTGGCCGTCCGCGTCCTGGCTGACGCCGACGAGGCGGCCGGGCAGCTGGCGCTCGAGTCCCTTGCGGACGGCGAGGTAGCCGGCGTGCGGTCCTCCGAAGCCCAGCGGGACGCCGAAGCGCTGCGTGGTGCCGACCGCGACGTCCGCGCCGAGCTCGCCCGGCGAGCGCACCAGGGTCAGCGCGAGCAGGTCGGCGGCGACGACGGCCAGGCCGCCGTGGGCCTTCACCGCGGCGAGCACCGCCGACGGGTCCCAGAGGTGCCCGGACGCGCCGGGGTACTGCACGAGGGCGCCGAAGCACTCCGGCACCTCCTCCGCGGCGGTGCGCGAGAGCGGGAGCTCGACGATGCGGATGCCGACGGCCTCCGCGCGGCCGCGCAGCAGCGCGAGGGTCTGCGGGAGAGCGTCGGAGTCGACGACGAAGACGTCGGTGCGCGCCTTCGAGGCGCGGCGCGCGAGCAGCATCGCCTCGACGACGGCCGTACCCTCGTCGAGCATCGACGCGCCGGCCGTGTCGAGGCCGGTGAGGTCGGAGACCATCGTCTGGAAGTTGATCAGCGCCTCCAGGCGCCCCTGCGAGATCTCGGGCTGGTACGGCGTGTAGGCCGTGTACCAGCTGGGGTTCTCGAGCACGTTGCGCTTGATCACGGCGGGGGTGTGCGTGCCGTAGTAGCCGAGGCCGATCATCGGCCGACGCACCGCGTTCCTCGCGGCGAGGGCGCGCAGCTCGGCGAGCGCCTCCGTCTCGGTGGCCGGAGCGGGCAGCACCTGCGGGAGGTCGCGGACGTGGATCGACTCGGGGACGGCGGCGGTGACGAGCTCCTCCACGGAGTCGTAGCCGAGAGCCGCGAGCATGGTGCGCTGCGCGTCGGCGTCGGTCCCGATGTGGCGGGACTCGAAGGCGCCGGGGGTCCTGGTGGCCGCCATCTACTCGCCGACCAGCTCGGTGTAGGCGGCGGAGTCGAGGAGGCCGTCGGGCAGGGCGTCGAAGCGGACCCGGATCAGCCACCCCTCGCCGAACGGGTCGGAGTTGACGAGCTCGGGGCTGTCGACGACGGCCGTGTTGGCCTCGAGGACCTCGCCGTCGACGGGGGCGAACAGCTCGCCCACCGACTTGGTCGACTCGATCTCGCCGACGACGCTGCCGCCCTCGACGCGGGCTCCCGCCTCGGGGAGCTCGACGAAGACGACGTCGCCCAGCTTGTCCGCGGCGTATGCGGTGATGCCGACGGTCGCGACCTCTCCGTCGACCCGGATCCACTCGTGGTCGGAGGTGTACTGCAGCTCGGTGGGCACGGCCATGTCAGTTCTTCTTTCTCGAGTAGAAGGGGAGCTCGGTGACGGTCATCGGGAGGCGCGTGCCGCGGATGTCGACGGCGAGCGCCGTCCCGGGCTGCGCGGAGGCGGGGGCGACGTAGGCCATCGCGATCGGGACGCCCAGGGTCGGCGAGAGGACGCCGCTGGTGACCACTCCGACCTCGTCGTCGCCGGAGAGGACGGTGTAGTCGGCACGGGCGGCGCGGCGGCCCTCGCCAACGAGCCCGACGAGCACGGGAGCGTCTCCGGAGGGACCCTCCTCGCTGGCCGCGCGGCCGACGAAGTCGATCGGCTTCCCGAAGGCGACGACGCGGCCGAGGCCGGCCTGTGCGGGGAAGACGTCGCGGGAGAGTTCGTGGCCGTAGAGCGGCATGCCCGCCTCGAGGCGGAGGGTGTCGCGGGCGGCGAGGCCGGCGGGGACGAGGCCCGCTCCGGCGCCGGTCTCGGCGAGAGCCTGCCAGAGCGTGGGAGCGGAGTCGGGCGAGACGTAGATCTCGAAGCCGTCCTCGCCTGTGTACCCGGTGCGCGCGATCAGGATCGGGTGCGCCTCGAAGGTCGCGGGCACGGCGCGGTAGTAGCGCAGCTCCGCGAGCAGGCGGGCGGCGTCGTCCGTGTCGAGCACCGACTCCGCTCCCCGCTCGGTCTCGACGGCGAGGCCCTGGACGTTCTGCAGGATCTCGAGCGAGCGCGGGCCCTGCAGCGCGATGAGGGCGACGTCGTCGCTCTCGTCGAACAGCTCGCACTCGAACATCGCGGTGCGGTCGCGGAGCGTCTCGACGACGATGTGCCGGTTGGCCGCGTTCGCGACGACCATGAAGCGGTCCTCGCCCGTGCGGTAGACGACGAGGTCGTCGATCACGCCGCCCGTGCGCTCCAGGAGAAGGGTGTACTTCGCGCGGCCGGCGGCGACGGCCGAGATGTCGCTCGCCAGCGCGTAGTCGAGGGCGTCGACCGCCTCGGGGCCGACGACGAGGATCTCGGCCATGTGCGAGAGGTCGAAGAGGCCGGCGGCGGTGCGCACGGCGTGGTGCTCGGCGAGATCGCCGGAGTAGCGGACCGGCATCTGCCACCCGGCGAAGTCGGTGAAGGACGCGCCGGCGGCGACGTGCACCTCGTGCAGGGGCGAGTAGCGGGCTTCGGGGCTGGTCGTCGGGGTCTCGGACATGAGTTCTCCATTTCGTCGCAGTGCTGGACTCGCGCCGCGTTCGCGGCAGAGCACAGCAGTGCCGTGGGAACTCCCCCTCTGTCGTGGAGCCTGAGAGATTCGCGCCGCCCCGAGGGGTCGAGCGCTTTCACCATGGGCGGATCCGAGCGGATCGCTTTCCAGAGTGGCCAGTTCGACGCGGTACAAGACCTGAGAGATTGGCGGGGAGGCTTGCTCCTTCGGTGCCGACCGGAGTCGGCTCTCCCGCGTCGCGTATTGCGGCCCGGTATTCGGTTGTGCGGTCAGCCTAGCGGTGAGGGCGGACCCTGCGCGGCGTGTCGCCTCTTCCGCTAGGTGTTCAGGTGTTCGTGACACTAAGGTGATCTCAGCACTTACAGTCGGTGCGACTCTTAGTAGGGGGCACCGGATGCCGGACGTGCAGCTCGCCGTGTCGACGGTGATCTTCGCCCTGCGGCCGCACCCGGAGACCGGAGCGAGCACCGTCTGGATCCCCGTCGTCCGGCGCATCCGCGAGCCGTTCGAGGGACTCTGGGCACTGCCCGGCGGACCGCTGCATCCGGACGAGGACCTCGCCGAGTCGGCCCGCCGCACTCTCCGCGAGACCACGGGCCTGGCTCCGCGCTACCTCGAGCAGCTCTACGCCGTCGGCGGCACCGACCGCTCCCCCGGCGAGGACCGCGTCGTGTCGATCGTCTACTGGGCGCTCGTGCGCTCCGCCGAGGCCGACGAGGCCATCGTGGGAGAGAACGTCGCCTGGCTCTGCACCGATCTGCCGCTCGAGCTCGCCTTCGACCACGGACTGATCGTCGACTACGCCCTCTGGCGCCTGCGCAACAAGATGGAGTACTCCCGCATCGCGCAGGCCTTCCTCGGCGGCGCCTTCACCCTGTCCCAACTGCGGGAGGTCCACGAGGCCGTCCTGCAGAAGCCCCTCGACCCGGCCAACTTCCGCCGGACGATCGAGAGCTCCGGCACCGTGGTGCCCACCGGGGAGCGCCTGACGGGCACCCGCCACCGTCCCCCGCGCCTCTACCGCTACGACGAGTCGGCGGCGCTCGTCGACAACGGCCCGCTGCCCGTCTGAGCGCGCCGCCCGACTCCCCCACCCGCCTCACGAGGAGAACACCGTGACATCCGTCGACAGCACCATCCGGCTCATCGAGGGCGGCTCCGCGCCCGGCGCCACCTGCGCGCCCGAGCTCGCGGAGGCCCCCTGGTCGTTCGACCTCGGCCTGCCCGCCTACGGGCCCGGCGCCTCCCAGGCCGACCCGATCCCGGCCGACGCCCCGGTCCAGGGACGTCTGCCGGAGGAGTACACGACGGCGAGCGCCGACGAGCTGCACCACCGCATCCTCGCGGCGAAGGAGACGCTCGGCGAGCGGGTCGTCGTGCTCGGGCACTTCTACCAGCGGGACGAGGTGGTGCAGTACGCCGACTACGTGGGCGACTCGTTCCAGCTGGCGAAGGCGGCGACGAGCCGGCCCGACGCCGAGGCGATCGTCTTCTGCGGCGTGCACTTCATGGCGGAGACGGCCGACATCCTCTCCGGTCCGGAGCAGGCCGTGATCCTCCCGAACCTGGCGGCCGGCTGCTCGATGGCGGACATGGCCGACATCGACTCCGTCGAGGACGCCTGGGCCGAGCTCACCGAGCTCTACGGCACCGAGCCGGACGCCGACGGCCGCGTGCCGCTCGTCCCGGTCACGTACATGAACTCCTCCGCCGCGCTGAAGGCGTTCTGCGGCCGCAACGGAGGCGTGGTCTGCACCTCCTCGAACGCGGCGACCGTGCTCGAGGACGCGTTCGCGCGCGGGCAGCGGGTGCTGTTCTTCCCCGACCAGCACCTCGGCCGCAACACCGCCAAGGCGATGGGCGTGCCGCTGGAGCGGATGCCGATGTGGAACCCGCGGAAGCCGCAGGGCGGCTCCGACACTGCGACGCTCCTGGACGCGCAGGTGATCCTCTGGCACGGCTTCTGCTCGGTGCACAAGCGCTTCACGACGGCCCAGATCGCGAAGGCGCGCGCCGAGCACCCGGGCGTGCGCGTGATCGTGCACCCGGAGTGCCCGATGGCGGTCGTCGACGCGGCCGACGAGTACGGCTCGACCGACTACATCGTGAAGGCGATCCAGGCGGCACCCGCGGGATCGACCTTCGCGATCGGCACCGAGATCAACCTGGTGCAGCGCCTCGCCGTCCAGTACCCGCAGCACACGATCTTCTGCCTCGACGACGTGGTCTGCCCCTGCTCGACCATGTACCGCATCCACCCCGGCTACCTCGCCTGGGTGCTCGAGGGACTGGTCGCGGGGACGGTGCTCAACCGGATCGAGGTCGCGGAGTCGGTGCAGGCCGAGGCGCGCATCGCCCTCGAGCGGATGCTCGCGGCCGTTCCGCCCGCCGGGCCGGCGGCGGTCTGACATGGCGCGGGTCGTCGTCGTCGGCAGCGGCATCGCCGGGCTGGTCGCCGCGCTGACGGCGCAGCACCGCCACGAGGTGCTGCTCGTCACCAAGGGCACGCTGGCGGAGTCGTCGACGCGCGCCGCGCAGGGCGGGATCGCCGCGGTCACGGCGCCGGGCGACTCCGTGGCGCTGCACGTGGAGGACACGCTCACCGCCGGTGCGGGCCTCGCCGTGCGCTCGGCGGTCGAGGTGCTCTGCGCCGAGGGGCCGGAGGCGGTCGCGGTGCTGCAGGAGTGGGGCGTCGGCTTCGACCGCGAGGGCGGCGAGCTGGCGCGGGGACTCGAGGGCGCCCACTCGCGTCCGCGGATCCTGCACGCCGGCGGCGACGCGACGGGCGCCGCGATCGAGGCCGCTCTCGTGGCGGCGGTGCGGGCCTCGTCGGTCGAGGTGCGCGAGCACGCCGCCCTGGTCGACCTGGTGCGGGAGGGCGGCTCGGTCACGGGCGCCGACGTCCTGCACGACGGCGTGCTCGAGCGCCTGGCGGCCGACGCGGTCGTGCTGGCCACCGGAGGCGCCGGGCAGCTCTACCGGCACACCACCAATCCGTCCGTCGCGACCGGGGACGGGCTTGCCGCCGCCCTGCGGGTGGGAGCGGAGACGGCGGACCTGGAGTTCTACCAGTTCCACCCGACCACGCTCGCGCTGCCGGGCGGCTTCCTCGTCTCGGAGGCGGTGCGCGGCGAGGGCGCGGTGCTGCGCGACTCCGCGGGCGAGCGGTTCCTGGCCGGGGTGCACCCCGAGGCCGAGCTGGCGCCGCGCGACGTCGTGGCGCGCGCGATCGCGGAGCGGATGCGACTGCAGGGCGGACTGCCCGTGCACCTGGACGCCCGGGCGATCGACCCCGAGGTGCTGGCGAAGAGGTTCCCGACGATCTCGGCGGCCTGCCGCGAGAACGGGCTCTCGCTCGCCGACGACCTGCTGCCCGTGACTCCGGCCGCGCACTACTGGATGGGCGGGATCGCGACCGACCTGGACGGGCGCACCAGCCTCCCCGGGCTGCTCGCAGTGGGCGAGGTCGCCCGCACCGGCGTCCACGGCGCGAACCGCCTCGCCTCCAACAGCCTGCTCGAGGGCGTCGTGTTCGCGCGCCGCGCGGCGCTCGCCCTCGACTCCCTCTCCTGGAGCGGCGGCCCGGTCGCCCCTCCCCGCGCCGTCGTCCCGATGACGCTCGACCGCACCGCTCTCCAGGACGCGATGTGGGCGGGAGCCGGCCTCTCCCGGGACGCGGCGGGGCTCACAGCGGCGCGCGACGCGCTCGTCGCCTCCGCCTCGCCCGCTCCGCTCGGACTGAGGACGCTCGAGGACGCGAACCTGCTGACCTGCGCCCTCGCTCTCATCGACGCCGCGCTCGCGCGCACGCACTCCGTCGGCGCCCACCACCGCACCGACTCCCCCGACCCCGCGACGGCGAGCGCCGCCGCCCCCACCAGAGAGGCGGCCCTTCCGTGCTGACCCGCCAGAGCATCGACCGCGTCGTCACCCTCGCCCTCGAGGAGGACGCGCCCTGGGGCGACCTGACCTCCGACACCCTCCTCCCCGCGGACGCCACCGCGAGCGCAGCCCTCGTGGCCCGCGAGCCCGGCGTCTTCAGCGGCGGCGCCGTCCTCGTCGGCACGATGCGGCAGGTCGACTCCCGGATCCGCTGCTCGGTGCTCGTGGAGGACGGCGCGGTCTTCGAGGCCGGGCAGACCCTCGCCCGGATCGAGGGCCCCGCGGGCGGCGTGCTCCGCGGCGAGCGGGTCGCGCTCAACCTCGTGCAGCGGATGAGCGGCATCGCCACCCTGACGGCGCAGTACGTCGCCGCGGTGGAGGGGACGCGCGCCCGCATCGTCGACACCCGCAAGACCACGCCGGGTCTGCGTGCGCTCGAGAGGCACGCCGTCCGCAGCGGCGGCGGCCGCAACCACCGCTTCTCGCTCTCGGACGCGGTGCTGGCGAAGGACAACCACCTCGCGGTGCTCGCCGCGCGCGGGATCGACCTGACCGCGGCCCTGCGGGCGGCGCGCGCCTCGATCCCGCACACGGCGCACCTCGAGGTCGAGGTCGACCGGCTCGACCAGATCGAGCCCGCGCTGGCGGGAGGCGCGGACACGATCATGCTCGACAACTTCACCCCCGAACTGCTCCGCCAGGGCGTCGCCCTCATCGGAGGGCGGGCCGTGGTCGAGGCGAGCGGCGGCGTCGACCTCTCGACCGTGCGCGCGATCGCGGAGGCGGGGGTCGACGTGATCTCCGTCGGCGCGCTCACCCACAGCGTCCGCTCGCTCGACCTCGGCCTGGACATCGCGGTCGAGTGATCTACCTCGACCACGCCGCGACCTCGCCCGTGCGCCGCGAGGTGCTGGAGGCCATGTGGCCGTTCCTCACCGCCGAGTACGGCAATCCGTCGAGCAGCCACTCGCTCGGCGACGCCGCGGCGCGCGCGCTGGAGGCGGCGCGCGCTCACGTGGCCCGCTTCCTCGGCGGCCGCGCCTCCGAGACGCTCTTCACCTCCGGCGGCACGGAGTCGATCAACACGGCGGTCAAGGGCCTCGCGCTGGGATCGCCGCGCGGACGGCACCTGGTGATCTCGGCGCTCGAGCACGAGGCGACCGTCGAGTCGGCCGACCACCTCCGGCGCCTGCACGGCTTCGAGGTGTCGACGGCCCCCGTCGACGCGACCGGCCTGCTCGACCTCGACGCGCTCGCCGCGCTGGCCCGGCCGGACACCGCACTGGTCTCGGTGCTCGCGGCGAGCAACGAGATCGGGACGGTGCAGGACGTTCCGGCGATCGCGGCGCTCTGCCGATCGCGCGGCGTGCCGCTGCACGTGGACGCCGTCCAGGCCGCCGGCTGGCTGGACGTCGCGGGCTGGGGCGCCGACGCGGTCTCGGTCTCGGGGCACAAGCTCGGGGCGCCGAAGGGCGTGGGGGCGCTGCTGCTGCGCAGCCGGCTCCCGTTCGAGCCCCTGCTGCACGGCGGCGGCCAGGAGCGGGAGCGGCGCTCGGGCACCGAGAACGTGGCCTTCGCGGTCGCGCTCGGCACCGCGGTGCGCCTGCTCGATCCGGACCGCGCGGCACGGGTCGGAGCGGTCCGGGACGCGTTCGCCGAGCGGGTCGCGGCCCTGGCGCCCCGGGCCGTGCCGCTGGGCTCCGCGGCGCACCGGCTCCCCTCGATCGCGGCGTACGCCGTCCCCGGACGCAGCGGCGAGTCGACGCTCCTCGAGCTGGAGGAGCGCGGCGTCGTCGTCTCGAGCGGCTCGGCGTGCGCCGCCGGGCGCGACGAGCCCTCGCCCGCGCTGCTGGCCCTCGGCCTCGACCCCGACGTCGCCCGGACCGCCGTGCGGTTCAGCTTCGGCGAGGGCGCCACGCTCGAGGAGGCCGAGGCCGCGTCCTCCGCGCTCTCCGCGGTCCTCACCTGAGACCTCTCGCAGCGGATCCCCGTCGATCGGGAATGTCCGGGGCGTCCGCCGCTGTTCTCCCTCCGTACCCCGCATCCGCGCCCGCGAGTCGAGCCGTCGATGCGCCCCTCACACCGATCCCCTCACGACCGGAGAACACCTGTGACCGAGCGCAGCACCCTTCCCGCCGCGCGGCCCGCCGCACCCGCCGCCGCCACGACCCTCGAGCCGCGCAGCCGCCTGGTCATCAGCCTCCTGCTGGTGTCGGCGTTCGTCGTGATCCTCAACGAGACGATCATGAGCGTGGCGCTGCCCGACCTCATGCGCGACTTCGACGTCGAGGCGCACGTGGGCCAGTGGCTCTCGACCGCCTTCATGCTCACGATGGCCGTCGTCATCCCGATCACGGGCTACCTGATCCAGCGGCTGCACACCCGCACGCTCTTCGCCGCCGCGATGATCCTCTTCAGCCTCGGCACGCTCACCGCCGCGCTCGCCCCGACCTTCGCGGTCCTCCTGGCGGCCCGCGTGGTGCAGGCCGGCGGCACGGCCATCATGATGCCGCTGCTGATGACGACCGTGATGACGCTGGTGCCCCCGGCGATCCGCGGCCGGATGATGGGCAACATCTCGATCGTCATCTCGGTGGCTCCGGCCGTCGGACCGACGATCTCGGGCGTCATCCTCAACTTCCTCGGCTGGCGCTGGATGTTCTGGATCGTGCTGCCGATCGCGATCGGCGCGCTGCTCCTGGGCCTGCGCAAGGTCGAGAACGTCACCGAGCCCCGCTCCATCCCGATCGACTCGCTCTCGGTCGTCCTCTCGGTCTTCGGCTTCGGCGGCCTCGTCTACGGCCTGTCGAGCCTCGGCGAGGGCGGAGCCGCGGTCGTCGCGCCGTGGATCCCGTTCGTCGTCGCGGGTCTCGGCCTCGCGGGCTTCATCGCGCGCCAGCTGCTGCTGCAGCGCACCGACCGGGCCCTGCTGGACCTCCGGACCTTCTCCTCCGCGAACTTCACCATCGTCATCGCGATGATGGCGGTCAGCATGTCGGCGCTCTTCGGCACCCTGATCCTGCTGCCCCTCTACACGCAGAACGTGCTGGGCCTCACTCCGCTGGAGACCGGGCTGCTCCTGCTCCCCGGCGGCCTGCTGATGGGCCTGCTCGCGCCGTTCGTCGGCCGCGGCTACGACCGCTTCGGCCCGCGCGTGCTGCTCGTGCCCGGCTCGATCGTCGTCGCCGGCGCACTGTGGGGGTACACCCTGCTCGCGGCGGACTCGTCGCCCTGGTTCGTCCTCTCGCTGCACGTCACCCTCAGCCTGGGCCTCGCCTTCGTCTTCACGCCGCTGTTCACCGCCGGCCTCGGCTCGGTGCGCCCCTCGCTCTACTCGCACGGCAGCGCGATCATCGGCACCGTGCAGCAGCTGGGCGGCGCGGCGGGCACGGCGCTGTTCGTCACCGTCCTCTCGATCCGGTCGGCGGAGCTCGCGCAGGGCGGAGCCGACGAGGTCGCCTCCTACGCCGGCGGCATCCACTCCGCGTTCCTGTGGGGCGCGTCGATCGCGACGGTCGCGATCGTGGCCGCGTTCTTCGTCCGCCGCCCGGCGGAGTCGGACGCGCCGCTCCCGATGGCGCACTGAGCCGGGCGGGCCGACCCCGCCTGTTCACCTCCGCGTCACCCCGCCTCCCTACGGTGTCGCCCCGGCCGCCGCGCTCCCGATCGCGCGGCCGGGACGGAGACGAGACGTGACCGAGACGGCCGGCCCCCAGGACGTGCTCGACGCCGGAGCAGCCACCCCTCCTCCTCGCACGCTGGTCGACGTCCTCCGCGACACCGCGGAGCGCCACCCGGACGCCTCCGCGCTGGAGGACCCGGCCGGAGCGCTCAGCTACCGGGAGCTGCTGGCCCGCACGGTGCAGCTCGCGGGCGAGCTCACCACCGCAGGGGTCCGACGCGGCGACCGCGTCGGGATCCGCATGCCCAGCGGCTCCCGCGAGCTCTACCTCGCGATCCTGGCCGTCCTCGCCGCGGGAGCCGCGTACGTCCCGGTGGACGCGGACGACCCCGAGGAGCGGGCGCGCCTCGTCTTCGGCGAGGCCGCCGTCCGCGGCGTGATCACCGGCTCCGGCCGCTTCGAGCGCACCGGCGCCGACGAGCCGGCCGCGCGCCTGTTCACCGCGAGCGCGCCGCACCCGAGCACGGCGTCGATCCCGCTGCTGCAGCCGCCCTCGCTCGAGGACGACGCCTGGATCATCTTCACCTCCGGCTCCACCGGAACCCCCAAGGGAGTGGCGGTCAGCCACCGCTCCGCCGCCGCCTTCGTCGACGCCGAGGCGCGCCTGTTCCTCCAGGCGGAGCCGCTCGGCCCCGGGGACCGGGTGCTGGCCGGTCTCTCGGTCGCGTTCGACGCGTCCTGCGAGGAGATGTGGCTCGCCTGGCGGCACGGCGCCTGCCTCGTCCCCGCTCCCCGCTCGCTGGTCCGCAGCGGCATGGACCTCGGCCCCTGGCTGACCACGCACGGCATCACCGTGGTCTCGACCGTGCCGACCCTCGCGGCGCTCTGGCCCGCGGAGTCGCTCGAGAACGTCCGCCTGCTGATCTTCGGTGGCGAGGCGTGCCCGCCGGAGCTCGGCGAGCGCCTGGCCGTCGAGGGTCGCGAGGTCTGGAACACCTACGGGCCGACCGAGGCCACCGTCGTCGCCTGCGCCGCGCCCCTCGGCGGGCCTCCCCCGGTGCGCATCGGGCTGCCGCTGGACGGCTGGCGGCTCGCCGTCGTGGACGCGGACGGGCAGCGGGTCGGCGAGGGCGAGGTCGGCGAGCTGGTCATCGGCGGGGTCGGGCTCGCGCGCTACCTCGACCCGGTCAAGGACGCCGAGAAGTACGCGCCGGCACCGCTCCTGGGCTGGGAGCGGGCCTACCGCTCCGGCGACCTGGTGCGCTTCGAGAGCGCCGGCCTCGTCTTCCAGGGGCGCGCGGACGACCAGGTGAAGCTCGGCGGTCGGCGGATCGAGCTCGGCGAGGTCGAGGCGGCGCTGCAGGCGCTCCCCGGAGTCTCGGGGGCGGCGGCCGCGGTCCGCACCACGGCGGCCGGCAACCAGGTCCTCGTCGGCTACCTGGCCCTCGCCGGCGGCCGGGAGCTCGACCGCGACGCGGCGCTCGCCCGCCTGCGTGAGGAGCTGCCCGCATCCCTCGTGCCGCTGCTGGCCGTGGTCGAGGAGCTGCCGACCCGCGTCTCCGGCAAGGTCGACCGCGCCGCACTCCCCTGGCCGCTCGCCGTGGGCACGACCGAGGACGCCTCCCTCGACCCCGAGGAGGCGTGGCTCGCCGCCCTCTGGCGCGACGTGCTCGGCGTGCCGGTCGACGAGCGGGCGAACTTCTTCGACCTCGGCGGCGGCTCCCTCGCCGCCGCCCAGCTGGTCGCGCGGATCCGCGAGCGCGACCCCGAGTTCACGGTCGCCGACGTCTACGCCCACCCGCGTCTCGCGGCGATGGCCGCCGAGATCCAGAGCCGCTCGACGGGCACCGCGGAGGTGTCCGCTCACCGCATCGCGCCGGTCCCCCTCCGGATGCGCGTCCTGCAGACCCTCCTCGGCGCACCGCTGCTCGTGCTCGGCAGCGCCCGCTGGATCACCGCGATCCTCACCGTCACCGCGGTGCTCGACCTGGTGCCGGGGTTCGGCTGGCTGCCCACCGCTCCGCTCGCCGCGCTGATCCCCGCGTTCGCGCTCTTCCTCACGCCGTTCGGGCGGATGGGGCTCACCGTCCTCGCCGCGCGCACCCTGCTGCGCGGGATCCGAGCCGGAGACCACCCGCGCGGCGGGAGCGTGCACCTCCGGCTCTGGCTGGCGGAGCAGATCGCGTTCCAGCTCAAGGCCGTGAGCCTGGCGGGCGCGCCCTGGGTCGCCTACTACGCCCGCGCGCTCGGTGCCCGCATCGCCGACGACGTCGACCTGCACTCCCTCCCTCCTCTGACCGGGATGCTCACGCTCGGGCGCGGCGCCGCGATCGAGCCCGAGGTCGACCTCTCCGGCTACTGGATCGACGGCGACGTCCTGCGCGTCGGCGCCGTCCGGGTCGGCGCGGGCAGCACGGTGGGCGCGCGCAGCACGCTCCTCCCCGGCGCCCGGATCGGCAAGCACGCGCAGATCGAGCCGGGATCGGCCGTCTTCGGGCGGGTGCCGGCCGGGCAGCGCTGGGGAGGATCCCCCGCCCAGCGGCTCGGCAGGGCGAACGCCGGGTTCCCCTCGGAGCGCCCGGCGCGCCGCCCGGGCTGGGTCTGGGCGTACGGAGCGTCCGCGGTCGGCCTCGCAGCGGTCCCGGTCCTCGCCCTCGCGGCCGGGCTCGCCGTCGTGGCCGCCGCCGTGCGCGGCTCGGCCGGCCTCGGCGCCGCGCTCGGGCCCGCTCTCGCCGCCCTCGTGCCCGCCGTCGCCGTCTCCGGAGTCGTCCTCGCCGCCCTCGTCGTCGTCCTGGTGCGCCTGCTCGGCCGGGGCGTCGAGCCGGGCACCCACCCCGTGCGCGGTCGGATCGGCTGGCAGGTCTGGTCGACGGAGCGGCTGCTCGACTCCGCGCGGGTCCTGCTCTTCCCGCTCTACTCGGGCCTGTTCACCCCGGTCTGGCTGCGGCTCCTCGGCGCGAAGGTCGGACGCGACGTCGAGGCCTCGACGGTGCTGCTCCTGCCCGCGATGACGACCATCCGCGACGGCGCGTTCCTCGCCGACGACACGCTCGTCGCCTCCTACGCGCTCGGCGGCGGCTGGATGCGGCTCGCCCGCGCCGAGATCGGCGAGCGCGCGTTCCTCGGCAACTCCGGCATGGCGGCTCCCGGTCACACCGTGCCCGCCGGCGGACTCGTCGCCGTCCTCTCCTCCGCGCCCCGGAAGTCGAAGGCGGGCTCGTCGTGGCTCGGCTCACCGCCCGTGCGGCTGCGGCGCACCGTCGTCGAGGCGGAGTCGGCGCGCACCTTCCGCCCGGCCCGCCGACTCCGCGCGGCCCGCATCGCGTGGGAGCTCGGCCGCTTCGTCCCGGTGGTCGTCTCGGTCGCGATCGGCCTCGGCGTGGTCGCCGGACTGCTCGCGCTGATCCAGACGCTCGGGGCGGTGCTCGCCGCGCTCGTGGGAGGCGTCGTGCTGCTGGCCGCCGGGGCGGTCGCCGCGGCCGTCTCCACCGCCGCGAAGTGGATCCTGATCCAGCGGGTCGAGCCGAGCGAGCAGCCGCTGTGGTCCTCGTTCGTCTGGCGGAGCGAGCTGGCCGACGCCTTCACCGAGATGGTCGCCGCGCCCTGGTTCGCCCACGCCGCCGCGGGCACTCCGGCGCTGGTCTGGTGGCTGCGGAGCCTCGGCGCCCGGATCGGACGCGGCGTCTGGTGCGAGAGCTACTGGCTCCCCGAGGCCGATCTGATCTCGCTCGGCGACGGAGCGACCGTGAACCGGGGCTGCGTCGTGCAGACGCACCTGTTCCATGATCGAATCATGAGCATGGATCTCGTGAGCCTCGACGCCGGCGCCACCCTGGGCCCGCACAGCGTGATCCTCCCCGCCGCGCGGATCGCCGAGCACGGCACGGTCGGCCCGGCCTCGCTCGTCATGCGGGGGGAGCTCGTGCCCGCGGGCAGCCGCTGGAGCGGCAACCCGATCGGCCCGTGGCGCGAGGTGCGCGTCGCCGACTACCACGCGCCCGTCGCGTGAGCCCCGCGCTGACCGGGCTCGAGACCGCCGGCGACCCCTACGTCCCCGGCATCGGGAACACCGGCTACCGCGTCGAGTCCTACGACCTCGACCTCGACTACCGCGTCGCCTCGAACCGCCTGGCCGGCCGGGCCGTGCTGCGGATCGTCGCGCTGCAGCCGCTCCGGCGGTTCTCCCTCGACCTCTCCCGGCTCCGCGTGGCCCGCGTCCGGATCGACGGACGCCGCGCCCGCCACGAGCAGGCGCCGCACAAGCTGCGGGTGTCCCCCGCCGAGCCGCTGGCCGCCGGCGAGAGCGTCGACGTCGAGATCGAGTACAGCGGCCACCCCGCCCCCCGCGCCACCCACTGGGGCGAGCTCGGCTGGGAGGAGCTGGAGGACGGGGTGCTCGTCGCCTCGCAGCCCTCCGGCTCCTCCACCTGGTTCCCCTGCAACGACGACGTCGCCGAGAAGGCTCCGTACCGCCTGCGCGTCACCGCCGAGGAGGGCTACGCCGTGCTCGCGAACGGGGTGCTCATCGACTCGAGCGCCCGCTCCGGCCGCCGCACCTGGCTCTACGAGCAGCGCGAGCCCAGCGCCGCGTACCTCGCCTCGGTGCAGATCGGCCGCTACGCGATCGAGGAGTGCGTGCTCGCCGGCGTCGCGGTGACCCTCGCCCGCCCCGCCGCCCTGGCCGCTCGGGTCGCGCACGACTTCGCTCCGCTCGAGCGCATGCTCGCCCTGTTCACGCGGCTGTTCGGGCCCTACCCCTTCGCCCGCTACTGCGTCGTCGTCACGGCGGACGAGCTGGAGATCCCGCTCGAGGCGCAGGCGATGGCGGTGTTCGGCGCCAACCACGCCGACGGCCGCGGCGGCTCGGAGCGCCTCATCGCGCACGAGCTCGCGCACCAGTGGTTCGGCAACAGCGTGGGCATCGCCCGGTGGCGCCACATCTGGCTCAACGAGGGGTTCGCCTGCTACGCGGAGTGGCTGTGGTCGGAGGAGTCGGGCCGCGCCACCGCCGACGCCTGCGCCCGCCGCCACCACGCGGTGCTGCGGGCTGCGGCGCAGGATCTCGTGCTCGCCGATCCGGGGCCGGTCGCACTCTTCGACGACCGCGTCTACAAGCGCGGCGCGCTCACCCTGCACGCGCTGCGGCTCACCGTCGGCGACGAGCCCTTCCTCCGGCTGCTGCGGGAGTGGACGTCCCGCTACGCCTCCGCCGCCGTCACCGACGAGGAGTTCCGCGAGCTCTGCACCGAGGTCCTCGGCGAGGGCGTGGACGACCTGCTCGACGCCTGGCTCCTCGACGAGGAGCTGCCGCCGCTACCGTCCGGGCGCTGACACCAGCGAGTCCGCGAGCGCGTCGCCGTGCTCGCGCCGCCAGCCGATGATGGGCCCGGCGCCCGCGTCCCCCATCGGCCCGAGGGCGACGCTGACCCGCAGCGCGGGGTCCAGCTGCGGCTCGGCCAGCCGGAAGCGGACGCCGTCGATCCGCGCCTCCGCCGCGTGGTGCGACTCGTGCACGTGCACCCGGCGCGGGTCGAGCTCGAGCCCGCGGCCGTCCGCCTTCAGTGCGGCCTCGATCCGGGTCCAGTGCAGGACGGGGTCGGCGGGGCGCATCCCGCCCGTGGCGAAGGGCGCCCCGGCGATGCGCGTGATCCGCTCCCCGCGCTCGGGCGTGCCCAGCGTCGGCTCCACATCGACGCCGACCGCACCGGCGCTGCTCGCCGCGACCACGACGGCGCCCGCGCAGTGCGCGATGCTCACCGACAGCAGCTCGAGCGCGATCCCGCGTCCCTCCAGCCGCGGCCGGCCGTGCGCGCCCCCGCAGCGCGGGCAGCACGCGACGACCCGGACCTCCGACGCGCGCGTCCCCGTGAGCTCGGCCGCGAGCATCCGCAGGAGCACCCGCCCGAAGACGAATCGCTCGGCCGCCGACGCGGCGACCGTGCCGGCGTAGCGCTCGCGCTCCTCGTCGCTCAACAGCGGCAGCAGCCGCTCGGCGTCCAGCGTCTGCTCGTCGAGCGCCAGCCAGCGCAGGTGCACCCCCGGCAGCTCCGCGCCGATCCCCGACTCCCCCATGTCCGTCCCCCCGGTCAGCTCGTCGCGGCGTGCTCGCCGCGCTCGTACACGTCCGCGGCCGATCCGACGATCAGCGGGTCCGGACCCAGCGGGCCCACGACCTCCTCGTCGCGTCCGTCGTAGTCGTAGAGGCTCAGGACGTAGCGCATGGCCTCGAGCCGGGCGCGCTTCTTGTCGTTGCTCTTCACGATGGTCCAGGGAGCGTCGGCGGTGTCGGTCGCCGCCATCATCGCCTCCTTGGCCGCGGTGTAGTCGCCCCACTTGTCGAGCGAGGCGAGGTCCATCGGCGAGAGCTTCCACTGGCGCACGGGGTCGATCATGCGGATCGTGAACCGGGTGCGCTGCTCCTCCGCCGAGACCGAGAACCACAGCTTCACCAGGTCGATGCCGTCGCCGACGAGCATCCGCTCGAACAGCGGCGTCTGGCGGATGAACTCGTCGTACTGCGCCGGCGTGCAGAAGCCCATCACGCGCTCCACGCCGGCCCGGTTGTACCAGGAGCGGTCGAAGAGGACGATCTCGCCGGCGGCCGGCAGGTGCGAGACGTAGCGCTGGAAGTACCACTGACCGGCCTCGCGCTCGGTCGGCTTCTCGAGCGCGACCACGCGGGCTCCGCGCGGGTTGAGGTGCTCGGTGAAGCGCTTGATGGTGCCGCCCTTGCCCGCGGCGTCGCGCCCCTCGAACACGACCACGAGTCGGCGCCCGTGCTTCTTGATCCAGTTCTGCAGCTTCAGCAGCTCGATCTGGAGGAGGCGCTTGCCCGCCTCGTACTCCTCGCGCGACATCCGCTCGTCGTAGGGGTAGCCCTCGCGCCAGGTGTCGATCTGCGTGCCGTCGCGGCGCAGGAGCACCGGATCGTCGTCGTCCTCGTCCAGCACGACGAGGTCCCGCGCGTCGGCGGGTGTGAGCGTGCGGAGCAGCTCGGGAGTGGGACGGAGGGCGTCATCGGCGGTGTCGGGCACGGAGGGACGCTAGTGCGGCCGTGCAACGCTCCGGTGAACGGCGGGTATCCCCGCGTCTGCGGGGAGGACGGTCGGACGGGCTGCCGCGCCGATCGCGGTCCCGGCCGCCGGATGCGCAGGCTGATCACGGCGGCTGTACGCAGCCGAGGCTGCAGTGCTCGATCCGGGGCGCTCCCGCGAGGATCGACCGGCTCCGCCTCGTCTCGGGACGGCGTCAGCCGGTGAACGCCGCAGGAGGCAGGTCGGTCTCGCCGCCCTCGACCGCGTCGAGCAGCCGGTCGACCACGTCCTGCGGCGCCAGACCCGCGCCGAAGCGGGGCGCGTCTCCCGCGAGCGGGTGCCGGGACAGCTCGGTCTCGGTGTGGCCGGGGCGCGCGTCGAGCAGGAGGACGCCCGCCCGCTTGTACTCGCGGGCCGAGGCCTTCACGAAGGAGTGCAGTGCCGCCTTCGAGGCGGAGTACGCGGCGAGTCCCGCGGTCGGAGCCTCCGCCACCACGCCGCTGATGGTCAGCGCGAACGGCTCGCGCCCCTCGCCCGCCGACGCGACGAGCGACGGCAGCGCGGCGGTCAGCACCCGGATCGGCGCCAGCGCGTTCACCTCGACGAGCTCCTCCAGAACGGCCGGATCGAGCTCGGCGGAGGGCCCGAAGGCCACGACGCCCGCGGCCACGACGACGCCGTCGAGGCGCCCGTGCCGCTCGAGCACCTCGGCGACCACGCGCCGGGGCTCGTCCTCCCCGCGCAGGTCGGCGACCAGGGGTGCCTCGCCGAGCGCCGCGGAGTCGCGCCCCGAGCGCACCGCGACGGCACCGCGCGCCTCCAGCGAATCGGCCAGGAGGCGGCCGAGGCCGCCCGAGGCTCCGAGGACGAGGACGACGGCACCGTCGAGACGAGTCATGTGGCGAGCCTAGACGGGTGCGCTGTCGCGGATCGGCACTACCGTCCGAGCGACCGGGCCCCTACCGTGAGGCCCATGACACGACTGCAGAGCCGTGCCGTGCTGCACCGCCTGCTCGAGGTCCTCGAGGATCCCGCCCCCGTCACCATCGGCCACGCGCGTCACGTCCGGATGCTCGTCCGCGAGGCTCTGGAGTGGATCGCCGGCCCTCGGGCGCACGAGTCCGGTGCGTGGAGCGGCCCCGCTTCGGGAGAGCCCGCGGCCGCGCTCGCCCCCGAGGATCCCGCCGCCACGGACCCGGGTCTCTGACGCTCCCGCCCTCCTCGTAGACTCGTTCGCCGGAGGAACGGGGGGGGTCGATGGACGAGGGTGCGCCGGCGGGCTGGTACCGCGACGAGGCCGATGCGGCCGAGATGCGCTGGTGGGACGGCAGGCGGTTCACCGAGGCGCGCCGCTCCGCGCAGGACAGTGCCGCGGTGGTGCGGGACGCACCCGTCACCCCCGTCACGGAGCGCGTCGTCTACCGCCTCCCGAACGCCGACGGCACCCCGAGCGTGGACGCCCTCGCCGAGGCCGAGCGGATCGAGGAGATCGCCGATCTGATCGGACGCACGCTCGAGCAGGGCGAGATCGACGAGCGGACCCTCGAGGTCGACCTGATCCCCGAGCCCGACCACCCCACCGGCCTCGACGCCGTCTCGGTCCGGGTCGGCGGCCGCGTCCTCGGCTACCTGCCGAACGCCTCCGCCCACCGGGCCGCTCTCGACCGGGTCGTGGCGAGCGGAGCCGTCCCGGTCACGACCGCGCGCCTCCGGGTCGAGAACGGCGAGGAGGGCCTGCGGGCCGTCCTCCGCGTCGCCCTCGTCGCCCCCGAGCTGCTCGTGCCGCTCAACGAGCCGCCCGTCGAGCGCCACTCGATCCTCCCCTGGTCGCGGGGCCTGCCGGTCCTGCGCGAGGACGAGCACTTCGCCCGCCTCTCGTCGGTCGTTCCGGCGAGCGGCCGCGGCCTGCTGCTGGTGACCCTGCACCCGGCGGGCGACCTCGTCGAGCTCCGTCTCGACGGCGAGCGGGTGGGCGAGCTCTCCCCGACCCTCTCGGCGGATTTCGCCCCGACCCTCCGCCACCTCGCGAGCCTCGGCCTCACCGCCGCCGCCTACGCCTCCCTCCGCGGATCCCCGCTGAAGGTCGAGCTCACGCTGCAGGCCGCGAAGGCCGCGGAGCTGCCCGCCGAGTGGGTCGACGGCCGTCCGGTCACTCTCCCCCGACTCCTCCCGCCGGCCCGGACCTACACCGTCCCGCCCTCGTACACGGCGCCGCTGCGTCCCACTCCCCGCAGCTCGGAAGCGGTCTCCCGCTCGGTCCGCCGGACCGTCGCCTGGGTGGTCGTCGGCGTCTGCACCCTCGTCGGGCTGTCGAGCTGGCTGATCGGGGACGTGCTGAACTGACGGGGCGGGGCGGACGTCCGGGGATGTGACCGGCCTCGTGTCGGACTCCCGGGGTCGGCGATCCCGCACCTCCGTGCAGAAGCGCCCGGCTCGCGGATCCGGGGATCCGAGCGAACCGGGCGCCTCGAGCCGAGCGCGGCCGTCCTACACGTTGAAGCGGAACGTTGGTGCCGGTGTAGCGGGTGGTTGTGAAGGACAGGAATCCGCGAGATACCGGGCTTCTGAGCGTTGGTACTGATGGTGCGAACCCACCGGGAACTGGGGTTCTTGCGGACTCGCTGCGGACTGCAGAGTCCTGCGGGTCGCCCACTACGCAGTACACCCATGGGCCAAGAAACATCGGGCGATCCCGTCTGCGTCTACGTCGACAGAATCGTCCAGAGGGAACGCGCCATGGAGGGAAAGGCAGGACGCCAACTAGGCATCGGTTGTTCCGTTTCTAGGACAGCCCGCGGGCCCCCTCCTGGTTCGAGGTACGCGCCACGTTCGGACCCCTCGTCAGGAACTAGCGCCACTCGAGATCATCGGGGTCACTAGGATCGCGCCATGAGACGCCTTCTTCCGTGTATTGCCATCGTTTTCGCGCTGGCGGGCTGCACTGCTCAGCCGGCCGAGCCGGCAGTGACGGTGCCCGTGACGCCTGAAGCAGAAGCGACTCCGACTCCGACGCCGACGCCGACATCCACAATGCGGCTGACGACCAACGGTGCGCCCTATCGAGCCGACATGGACGAGACGACTCGCGTCTACGCGGAGGCCGAGTTCATCAACGCGGTAAACACGCACATCCCGGAGACGGCTTCGTTCACCGACGCTTCGCTCCTAGGCGCAGGAAGTGCCTTCTGCGACTCCATGGACCGCGGGGACTCGTTGCAGGCCGGCTTCATCGTTGTCGCGGGCTTGCTCCCGAATCTCCCGAGCACGGACGCCGTGGCGTACCTGTCCTCGGACGCGTCCCTCTGGTTGTGCCCCGAGCATGCGCCCGGAGCTACCGGCTAGTGCGTGATCGCCTGATCGGAACCGACCCGTCCGACGGTGTGACCCTCCACCGCGTCCGCAAGGCCGAGCACGCGATGGAGGTCCCCTCGCCGGCTGAAGTCGGAGCGATCCTCGCTGCGGCGGAGGATTGGTTCGAGCCGTTCGTCGCCCTCGCCGCTTTCGCCGGCCTGCGTATAGGCGAGGCCGCGGCGGTGCAGCTCGCGGACGTGGACTTCCTGCGTCGGCAGCTCAGCGTCCGTCGTCAGGTGCAGCGATCCGGTCCGGGCGAGATCGCGGTCACTCCTCCGAAGTACGGGTCCGAGCGTGTCGTGTTTCTGCCGGACGAGCTGCTGCTCCTACTGAGTCGGCACGTCGAGCAGATCGGGGTCCGCGGCGACGAGGGCTGGCTGTTTGTCGGGGACCGCGGACTTCCGCCGCATCAGAATACGGTCGGCTACTGGTGGCGCCGGACGGTCGAGCGTGCAGGCCTCGAGCCGCTGCGACTGCACAATCTCAGACACTTCTTCGCGTCGGGACTGATCGCCGAGGGCTGCAACGTCGTGACCGTGCAGCGCGCGCTCGGACACGCGAAGGCGACGACGACCTTGCAGACGTATTCGCATCTCTGGCCGACTGCTGAGGACCGCACGAGGGCCGCGGCGAGCAACCTCATGCGAAGCTCTGTCGTCGCTCCTGCGGACTCTGAGCGGACCGGCGAGCCTACAGCCCAGTCATTACGCGGGCAGTAGGGCCGTCCTACACGTTGAAGCGGAACTCGACGACGTCGCCGTCCTGCATGACGTAGTCCTTGCCCTCGATGCGGGCCTTGCCCTTCGCGCGGGCCTCGGCGATCGAGCCGGTCTCGACGAGGTCGTCGAACGAGATGATCTCGGCCTTGATGAAGCCCTTCTGGAAGTCGGTGTGGATGACACCGGCGGCCTGGGGCGCGGTCCAGCCCTTCCCGATGGTCCAGGCGCGCGTCTCCTTCGGGCCGGCCGTGAGGTACGTCTGGAGGCCCAGGGTGTCGAAGCCGATGGTCGCGAGCTGGTTGAGGCCCGACTCCGTCTGGCCGGTCGACTCGAGCATCTCGGCGGCGTCGGCCTCGTCGAGGTCGATCAGCTCGGACTCGATCTTCGCGTCGAGGAAGATCGCCTTCGCCGGCGCGACCAGGGCTGCGAGCTCTGCCTTCCGGGCGTCGTCGGTCAGCACGGCCTCGTCGACGTTGAAGACGTAGATGAAGGGCTTGGCGGTCAGCAGGCCCAGCTCGCGGATCGGCTCCAGATCGATCGAGGAGGCCGACAGCGGCTTGCCCTGGTCGAGGAACTCGCGCGCCTTCTTCGCGGTCTCGACCACGATCGGCTCGATCTTCCTCCCCTTGAGCTCCTTCTCGTAGCGGGCCTCGGCCTTCTCGAGGGTCTGGAGATCGGCGAGGACCAGCTCGGTGTTGATCGTCTCCATGTCGCTGGCGGCGTCGACCTTGCCGTCGACGTGGACGACGTCTGAGTCCTCGAAGCCGCGGATGACCTGCGCGATCGCGTCGGCCTCGCGGATGTTCGCGAGGAACTTGTTGCCCAGGCCCTCGCCCTCGGACGCGCCGCGCACGATGCCGGCGATGTCGACGAAGGAGACGGGCGCCGGGAGGATGCGCTCGGAGCCGAAGATCCCGGCGAGCACCTCGAGGCGGGAGTCGGGCAGGTTCACCACACCCACGTTCGGCTCGATCGTCGCGAACGGGTAGTTCGCCGCGAGCACCGTGTTCTTGGTCAGTGCGTTGAAGAGCGTCGACTTGCCGACGTTGGGGAGACCGACGATTGCGATAGTGAGAGCCACGGGCATCCATCCTACGGCGTGACGGCGGAAGGGCCGGGCTGGCGGGCGCGGAGGAACGGGAGCCGCCCGGCCCGCGGCCGGCGGGTGCTCCCGGCCGCTCGGGGCGACGCGCGCGCGACGCTCCCGGCGGCGTCGGAGGTGCGTGAGAGGCTGGAGCGTGCCCATCGACTTCACCGCCATCGACTTCGAGACCGCCAACTCGCACGGGGCCTCCGCCTGCTCCGTCGGGCTCGTCAAGGTCCGCGACGGCCGCGTCGTCGACCGCGCCGGCTGGCTCATCCGCCCGCCGTTGGGGTACGACGACTTCCTCGAGTGGAACACGCGGATCCACGGCATCCGCAAGCACGACGTGCACGCCGCCGCCTCCTGGGTCGACCAGTTCGCCGACCTGGCGGCCTTCGCCGGCGAGGACGTGTTCGTCGCGCACAACGCCGGCTTCGACATGGGCGTCATCCGCGCAGCCTGCGCGGCGACCTCCCTCGAGCACCCCGAGTACGACTACCTCTGCTCGCTGCAGCTCGCCCGCAAGACGTACGAGCTCGACTCCTACCGCCTCCCCGTCGTCGCCATGGCCGCGGGCTTCGAGGACTTCCGCCACCACGACGCGTCGGCCGACGCCGAGGCGTGCGCCGCGATCGTCGTGCACGCGGCCCGGCGGCACGGCGCCGCGAGCATGGCCGAGCTCGGCGAGCTGGCCGGCGTCTCCGTGAAGCGCCTGCGCCCGAAGGCCCCCGTCGCCGCCTGACGTCCGTCGTGCCGAGCCGGCTCGAGACGATCGGCTCAGCCGTGGGGGTCGCCGAACCAGGTGCTGAAGATGCGCCAGAAGTTCCGGTTCCCGTAGGCCGAGCAGTCGTCGCCCTCGCCGTAGAGGTTCGCGAGCGCCGCCGCGTTCGGCTGGTACGGCGTGTAGTAGTAGAGACCCGCCGTGGCCGCGTTGGCGATCGTCACCGGGGCGGTACCGCAGGACTCGTCCGGGGAGTAGCGGACGTCGCTGGCCGCGCCGACCGGGTACCAGTCGAAGCTCGAGTCCGGATTCCGGTAGCGCTGGAACTGCCACGCCGCTCCGTACACCTGCGCGGCGAAGCCGTAGGAGTCCGTGTCGCAGTCCGCGGTGTCCGGGCAGCCGTAGCCCGTGGCGCTGCGGAACTGCCGCTCGCTCGGCTCCGGATCGGTCACGAGCGACTGCTCCTTCTGCAGCAGCACCAGGAGGACGGCCGGATTCACGCCGCACGCGCCGGCGACCGAGGTGATGATCTCCGCGGCCGGGACGTCGCGTCCGGCGGGCAGCGCATCGCACTGCTCGTCGGCCGTGATCGCCGCGGTGTCCTCGGCGTAGTCGCGCAGGCACGGCACCGGCCCGCCCGCGCAGTCGGGGACGCGGGCGTCGAGGAACGCCTGCACCGTGAGCGGTCCGAGCGCGTCGCCGTCGAAGAAGACCTCGTCGGAGATCAGGTCGCCCGGGTCGAGGTCGGCCGCGACGGGGCCCGGCTGGAGGAAGGTCCACAGCCGGACGGTCTGCGGCTCGGACGGCACCGCGGCGAGGCGCGTGCCGTCGACGGAGCCTCCCAGCAGGAGTGCCACCAGCGCCGCGACGACGACGACCGCACCGCCCCGCCGGCGTCGGAGGCCGGTCGGGGACGGTGCGGTCGGGGTCATCCCTCCACGCTAGTGGCGGGGTCGCGGGCGATCAGCCGCAGGGGGTGAGCCGCGCGACGTCCTCCGAGAGGGTGGTGGGACCGCCGAGGAGGACGACCCGCTGAGCTCCCGACTTCGCGATGTCGGTCAGGACGGCGCGGGGCACGCAGTTCGTCGGCACGGCGAACAGCGGGCTGTTCGAGTAGCCCGCCGCCGTGGCTCCGGCGAGGGCGTCGGGGAAGTTCTCGCCCGTCGCCAGGAACACGGTCTTGGCCCTCGAGAAGGCTGCCCGGTTCAGCTGCTCCGAGGTGTCGTAGCGGTCGACTCCGCCGATGCGGGTGATCGTCGGCACCGGAAGCGAGTTCTTGATCCCCTCGCTCACCGACAGGGGGCTGCCCGCGATGGTGAGGTTCTGCACCTTGAGCTTCGAGAGGATGCCCTTCGTCACGGCGTCGGCCGTGCTGCCGGTGCCGTTCACGAGGACGACGGGTGCGTCGACGGAGCCGGCCGCGGCGCTCGCGCCGAGCGCGTCGGGGAACTTCTCGCCCGTGGCGAGCCAGGCCCGCGTCGAGCCGCCCGAGAACGCGCTCTGGATGATGAGCCTGGACGTGTCGTAGCGGTCCTTCCCTCCGATGCGGTCCACCGTCGGCGAGTAGGACCTCAGCTGGTTCAGCAGGCCGTCGCCGACGCTCAGTGCGGAGCCGACCACGACGATCCTCGCCGGCTTGAGCCGGCTGAGCTCGTCGCGAACGGGCTGCGACATCGAGTCGCGGTCGACCAGGAGCAGCGGACCCTTCTGCTTGGCCGCGACCGGGGCGGCGCTCAGCGCGTCGGGGAAGTTCGCGCCGGTCGCGATGTAGACGACGGGGACGTTCGGGCCGAAGACGGCCTTCGAGATCGCGACGGCGGTGCCCTGGCGGTCGGTGCCGGCCAGACGCAAGACGTCGATCCCGGCCGACGTGCTCACGGACGAGCAGCCGAGATCCTTCCGGCCGGGGCCCCGGGAGTCGCCCGTGCCGACCCAGCGGTTCCAGTCGACGGAGTCGGCGGAGACGCAGACCTGGTAGGTGCCGGGTGCCGAGACGGGCGTGGTGGCGCCGAAGCCGTGGGCGCGGCCGGCGACGGAGTACTCGCCCGGGATGTCGCCGCGGTCGCCGTTCGCGGTCTGCGTGCGGACCGTGCGGGTGCCGTCGGGGCCGGTCACCGTGACCGTCGTGGTCAGCGCGGCCTGCTGCGTCGTCGGGTCGACGGCCCAGCCGGACACGCTCAGCGTGCTGCCCGAGATGCGCGGGGCGTCGACGCGTCCCGCGGGGGCGATCCCGGCGTTGGCCAGGGTGCCGTTCGGGTTCCAGTCGCTGAAGAGGTACCAGAAGTTGATGTTGCCGTATGTCGCGCAGGCCGCGTTGCCGGAGCCGGTGAGCGCGTAGTCGTTGGGCTGGTACGGCGTGTAGTAGTAGAGGTCGGCCGTGGCCTGGTTGCGGATGGTGACCGGCGAGGAGCCGCACGCGGTGCTCGGGTAGTAGGCGACGTTCGGCGTCGTGCCCGGAGCGTAGGTGGTGAAGTTCGAGCCGGAGCCGGGCGGGTTGGCGTAGCGCTTGAACTGGCGGGCCGCGCTGTAGACCTGCGTGAAGAAGCCCGCCGAGCCGGGGTCGCACGCCGCGGTGTCCGGGCAGTTGTAGCCGGTCGCCTTGGCGTAGTCCTCGGGGCTCGGCGTCGTGTCGGTGACGAGGCTCCGCTCCTTCTGCACGAGCACGACCAGGGCGAGCGGGTTGATGCCGCAGGCCAGGCCGACGCGCGTGAAGATCGAGGCCGACGACTCGCTGCCGGAGCCCTGGTAGGCGCTGCACATCGCGTCCGCCGCCTTGGACGGCGTCGCCTGCGAGAAGTTCTTGAGGCAGGGGGCGGTGCCGGCGGTGGAGCACCGGCTGCCCTTCTCGTTCAGGAGCGACTGCACCTGACCGGTGCTCAGCGCGTCCCCGTCGAAGAACTGGGCGTCGCTGACGATGAAGCCGGCGCGGAAGCTCTTCGTCTCCTCGGCGCTGTACTGCGTCGACTGGTCCGGGACGCCGAGGTCGGCGCGGTCGAGGGACGCGTCGAGAGCGCCGGTCTCGACCGAGACGGTCGACGGCGCGTCCTCGGCGGCGGAGGCGGAGGTGATCGGGACGAGGGCGGTGCCGAGCCCGACGGCGAGAGCGAGCGCGGCCGTGAGCAGGCGCGATGAGCGGTGGTGATTCCCCATGATCGCGAAGTCTACGAGGCGGTCGCAGGGCGTCCTGGCCCTCGTTCGGTGGTCGTGGCGCGTCGATCGATCGATGTCGGAGGTGCGTGGTGTCATCGGCGGCATGGATCTCTCCTTCGCCCTCGGCCTGGTGGTCGGCGCGCTCCTCGCGGGGGTCGTGGCCGTCCTCCTCGCCCGCTCCCGCACGCCCGACGCCGCCCTCGCCCTCGACCTCGCGACGGCCCGCGCCCGCGCGGAGGGCCTGGAGGAGCGGCACGAGGCCGTCGTCGAGCAGCACCGCGAGCACCTCGGCTCCGCCCGCGATCAGATCCGCGAGCTCCAGGAGCAGCTGCGCGTCGTCGCTGAGCGCGAGCGGCACGACGCGCGCATCCTGCAGACCCTCTCCCCCGTCGCCGAGAGCCTGCGCGGCATGCAGGAGGCGGTCGGCCGGCTCGAGCGCGAGCGCGCCGCCCAGTTCGGGGCGATCACCGAGCAGCTCGAGGGACAGCGGGCGGCGGGCGAGCAGCTGCGCTCGACGACCGAGACCCTCGCGTCCGCGCTCCGCTCCACCACGAGCCGCGGCGCCTGGGGCGAGACGCAGCTGCGGAACGTCGTCGAGGCCGCCGGGCTCACCCAGCGGGTCGACTTCGACGTGCAGTTCGGGCTCGAGGGCGAGGCGGGCCGCGGCCGCGCCGACATGGTGGTCCGCCTGCCCGGCGGCAAGGCGATCGCGGTGGACGCCAAGGTGCCGTTCGACGCGTACCTGGAGGCGAGCGCGATCCCCGCGGGCGCCGGCGGCGAGGAGGAGGCGCGGCGCGCGGGGCTCCTGCGGGCGCACGTCCGCGCCCTCCGCGGCCACGTGGACGCGCTGGCCGCCCGCTCCTACTGGACCGGTCTCCCGGCGAGCCCCGAGTTCGTCATCGCGTTCGTGCCGAGCGAGCCGCTGCTCGCGAGCGCGCTCGACGCCGACCCGAGCCTGCTCGAGTACGCGTTCCGCAAGCGCGTCGCCCTCGCCTCGCCCGTGACCCTGTGGTCGGTGCTGAAGACCGTCGCCTACACCTGGCAGCAGGACGTGCTCACCGACGACGCCAAGCGCCTGCTCGACCTCGGCAAGACGCTCTACGCCCGTCTCGGCACCCTCGCCGACCACGCCGAGGGCCTGCGCCGCTCGCTCGAGAAGACGGTGGACTCCTACAACGCCTTCGCCGGCTCGCTCGAGAGCCGTGTGCTGGTCACCGCGCGCCAGTTCGACTCCCTCGACGAGTCGCGCGTCATCGCCCCGGTCGGAGGAGTCGCCTCCTCGCCGCGCCGCCTCACCGCCGTCGAGCTGCTCGCCGCGGACGACGAGTCCGAGCGGAGCGCGTAGGGTCCCGGGTCCTCGCTGAGCGAGCACCGGGCGTGCAGGCCGGGCGCGAGCGGCGCCGTCCATCCGGCTCGACACCCGGACGACCGCAGCTCGCGACGGCGCTCCACCTCCGCGGCTCGGCGGAGGAGCGCCCGCGAGGCGTCTCGAGACCCGCCGCGGCCCCGCCCGCTCGCCTCGGTGACCGGGGCCGGTGTCCTTCCGCGTCCCGCACGCCGAAACGCCGCCGCACTCGCCGAAGCGCCGTCAGCGGAGCGGCGTCTCAGCGGCGGGGCGGCGTCTCGGAGAGACAGTGACGGCCTAGACCCACTTCTCCGCGAGGTGCTGGGCGGTCACGCGGCGGATGGTGCCCGAGCGGGAGCGCAGCACGATGGACTCCGTCGTGATGACGTGGCCCTCCTTGCGCACGCCCTTCACGAGCCCGCCGTTCGTCACTCCGGTCGCGACGAAGTAGGTGTTGTCGCTGCGGACGAGGTCGTTGGCGTGGAGGACGCGATCGAGGTCGTGGCCGGCGTCGATGGCGCGCTGGCGCTCGTCGTCGTCCTTCGGGCGGAGGATGCCCTGGATCACTCCGCCGAGCGCGCGGATGGCGCAGGCCGTGATGATGCCCTCGGGCGTGCCTCCGGTGCCGACGCACATGTCGAGTCGGGAGTCGTGGCGAGCAGCGTTGATGCCGCCCGCGACGTCGCCGTCGAGCAGGAGGCGCGTGCCGGCTCCGGCCGCGCGGATGTCCTCGATCAGCTGAGCGTGGCGCGGGCGGTCCAGCACCGCGATGCGCATCTCCTCGACGGGCTTGCGCTTGGCGCGGGCCAGGGCGCGGATGTTCTCGCCGATCGGGCGCTGGATGTCGATGATCCCGACGCCCTCGGGCCCGGTGACGATCTTCTCCATGTAGAACACGGCGGAGGGGTCGAACATCGCGCCGCGGTCGGCGACGGCGATCATCGAGAGCGCGTTCTGGCGCCCGGCCGCGGTCAACGAGGTGCCGTCGATCGGGTCGACGGCGATGTCGGCGGCGGGCCCCGAGCCGTTGCCGACGTGCTCGCCGTTGAAGAGCATGGGCGCGTTGTCCTTCTCGCCCTCGCCGATCACGACGACTCCGTCGAAGTTCACGGTCCCGAGGAAGGTGCGCATGGCGTCGACCGCTGCGCCGTCGGCGGCGTTCTTGTCGCCCTTGCCGATGAAGGGCACGGCGCGGATCGCGGCGGCCTCGGTGGCGCGGACGAGCTCCATGCCGAGGTTGCGGTCGGGGTGGAGGTAGAGCGAGTCGTTGTCGATCACAGAGCGGAGTCCTTCGTCGTCGAGTTCGTGCACGTCGTCGCAGGACCCGCGGAGCGGATCCCCATCCCTGCCCGAAGCCTAGTCCAGGGCCCTCCACGGGCGGAGGGACCGCGGAGGGGCGCCTCGCTAGACTCGTCCGCGACGCGGGCCTCGCCCGACCCCCCTACGTTCATCCGTCAAAGGAGATGCCATGCCCGTCGCTACCCCGGACCAGTACGCAGAGATGCTCGACAAGGCGAAGGCGGGCGGCTTCGCCTACCCGGCGTTCAACGTCTCGTCGTCGCAGACGATCAACGCGGTCCTCCAGGGCCTCACCGAGGCGGGCTCGGACGGCATTATCCAGGTCACCACCGGAGGCGCGGACTACTTCGCCGGCCACACCGTGAAGAACCGCGCGGCAGGCGCGATCGCCTTCGCGAGGTTCGCGACCGAGGTCGCCAAGAACTACCCGGTCACGGTCGCGCTCCACACCGACCACTGCCCGCAGAACGCGCTCGAGGGCTTCGTCTACCCGCTGATCGCCGCCTCCGAGGAGGAGATCAAGGCCGGTCGCGAGCCGCTCTTCCAGTCGCACATGTGGGACGGCTCCGCGATCCCGCTCGATGAGAACCTCGCCATCGCGAAGGAGATCCTCCCGCGCGTCAAGAACATCAACGCCATCCTCGAGGTCGAGATCGGCGTCGTCGGCGGCGAGGAGGACGGCGTCTCGCACGACATCAACGAGCACCTCTACACCACGCTCGATGACGCGATCGCGACCGTCGAGGCCCTCGGCTTCGGCGAGCAGGGCCGCTACATGGCCGCCCTCACCTTCGGCAACGTCCACGGCGTCTACAAGCCGGGCAACGTCCGCCTGCGCCCGGAGCTGCTCCGCGAGATCCAGGACGGCCTGCAGGCGAAGTACGGCACCGGCGCGCTCCCCCTCGACCTCGTCTTCCACGGCGGCTCGGGCTCGACCGACGAGGAGATCGCCGAGGCGGTCCGCAACGGCGTCGTCAAGATGAACATCGACACCGACACGCAGTACGCGTTCAGCCGCTCCGTCGCGGACACCGTGCTGAAGAACTACGACGGCTTCCTCAAGGTCGACGGCGAGGTCGGCAACAAGAAGGTCTACGACCCGCGCTCGTGGGGCAAGATCGCCGAGACCGCGATGGCCGCGCGCGTCGCCGAGGCGACCCGTCAGCTCGGCTCGGCCGGGAACTCCGGGAAGTAGGGCACCGCTCCGTGACGAACGCACACGATCAGCCGGGCGACAGGCGTCCGGAGCCGCAGTACGGCGAGTACGCGCCGCCCGGCTGGTCGTGGCAGCCGCCGGAGGACGCCGTGGTCGTCCCCGACCCGAGGGGGTCGGAGACCGATCCGAGGCCCGCGACCGCTCCGGCCGCGAAGCCCGTCGCGCATCCCGTCGACCGCCTGCTCACGATCGTGCTGCTCGCGCTCGGCGTGTTCTTCGCCGTGCCGACGCTGCTCGATCCCTCGAGCTTCGCGACGACCCTCCAGGAGCTCTACCGCTCCCAGGGCATCGGCACCTACGCGTCGCCGGAGCTCGCACGGATCCTCGGCGTCGTGGTGGCGCTCGCGCAGTCGCTGATCGTCGCCTTCGCGGTGTGGATCTCGATCCGGCGGCTCCGCGCCGGCAAGCGCGCCGTGCTCGTCCCGATCCTCGGGATCGCGGCGACCGTGCTGCTCTCCCTGATCGTCGCGGCGATCGCCATCCTGGGCGACCCGACGTTCGCGGAGTACGTCACGCGCATGTCGGGCTCGCAGGGCGGCGCCGGCACCGACGTCTAGCGTCGATCCCCGTTCCACCGCACACGGAAGAGGCCGCCGCTCCCGAGGGAGGGCGGCCTCTTCCGTGTCCGGGCCGGAACGCTCTAGGCGCCCGCTCCCGCGCTGATGCGTCCACCGACGCCGCGGGCGTCGCGCTTGCCGGCGACGTCCTTGCGCAGCTCCTTGGGGAGCGAGAACATCAGGTCCTCCTCCGCCGTCTTGACCTCCTCGACATCGCCGTACCCGGCGGCGGCGAGGTCGTCGAGGACCTCCTGGACGAGCACCTCGGGCACCGAGGCGCCGCTGGTGACGCCGACGGTGCGGATGCCCTCGAGCCACTCCTGCTTGATCTCGCTCGCGTAGTCGACCCGGTAGGCGGCCTTCGCGCCGTACTCGAGGGCGACCTCGACGAGGCGTACGGAGTTGGAGGAGTTCGCGGAGCCGACGACGATGACCAGCTCGGCGCCCGCGGCGACCTTCTTGATCGCGACCTGGCGGTTCTGCGTGGCGTAGCAGATGTCGTCGCTCGGCGGGTCCTGCAGGTTGGGGAAGCGCTCGCGGAGACGGCGCACCGTCTCCATCGTCTCGTCGACCGAGAGCGTCGTCTGCGAGAGCCAGACGACCTTGTCCGGGTCCTTCACGACGATGTTCGGCACGTCGTCGGGGCTGCCGACGAGGGTGACGTGATCGGGAGCCTCGCCCGCGGTGCCCTCGACCTCTTCGTGGCCCTCGTGGCCGATGAGGAGGATCTCGAAGTCGTCGCGCGCGAAGCGGACGGCCTCGCGGTGCACCTTCGTCACCAGGGGGCAGGTCGCGTCGATCGCCTGGAGACCGCGGTCGGCCGCGCCCTGGACGACGGCCGGTGAGACGCCGTGCGCGCTGAAGACGATGTGCGATCCCTCGGGCACCTCGTCGACCTCGTCGACGAAGATGGCGCCCTGGCTCTCGAGCGTGGAGACGACGTGCACGTTGTGCACGATCTGCTTGCGCACGTAGACCGGGGCACCGTAGTGCTCGATGGCCTTCTCGACGGCGACGACCGCGCGGTCGACTCCGGCGCAGTAGCCGCGGGGCGCGGCGAGGAGGACGCGCTTGCGGCCCTCGACGGGGACGTCGCGCAGACGCCCTGTGGCGCGGGGCATGCGCGGCATGGGCAGGCTGATCGGGACTTGGCTCACCCCCTGATTCTACGTGGTGCATCCTGTGCCCGGGCCGTCTCGGTGTCGGACCCGTCCCGTACCGTTGTCGTCGCGGGAGGGCACTCCCGCTCCCCCCGTCCCTCCGAGCAGAGGCAGCGATGACCGACGCCCCACCCACCGCCGACGCACCCTGGCCGGTCGGCCTGCTCGCCAGCAAGATCAAGGGCTGGATCGAGCGCCTCGGGACCGCGTGGGTCGAGGGCGAGATCACCCAGTGGGGCGCGTCCGGCGGCAACGTCTACGGGAAGCTGAAGGACCTGTCCGGAGACGCGACGGTCGGCTTCACCGTCTGGTCGTCGGTGCGGAGCCGCCTCCCGGCCGACCTCAAGCAGGGCGATCGGGTCATCGCGCTGGTGAAGCCCAACTACTGGGTCAAGGGCGGCACGCTCTCGATGCAGGTCTTCGAGATGCGCCACGTCGGCCTGGGCGATCTGCTCGAGAAGCTCGAGCGGCTCCGCCGGCAGCTCGCGTCGGAGGGGCTGTTCGACGCCTCCCGCAAGAAGCCGCTGCCGTTCCTCCCGCACGGCGTGGGCCTCATCACCGGCAAGGACTCGGACGCCGAGAAGGACGTGCTGCGGAACGCGCAGCTGCGCTGGCCGGCCGTGCGCTTCCGGGTGGTCCACTCGGCCGTGCAGGGCGACCGGACGGTCCCGGAGGTGCTCTCGGCCCTGCGGACCCTCGAGGCCGACGACAGCATCGACGTGATCGTGATCGCCCGCGGAGGCGGCGACTTCCAGAACCTGCTCGGCTTCAGCGACGAGGCGCTCGTGCGCGCCGTCGCCGCCTGCTCCACTCCGGTCGTCAGCGCGATCGGCCACGAGGCCGACCGCCCGCTGCTCGACGACGTCGCCGACCTGCGCGCCTCCACTCCCACCGACGCCGCGAAGAGGGTCGTGCCCGACGTCTCCGACGAGCTGCTGCGCGTGCAGCAGGCCCGGCTGCGGATGACCGGCCGCGTGAGCGGGCTCGTCTCGCACGAGATCGACCGGCTCTCGCAGCTGCGCTCGCGGCCGGTGCTCGCCCAGCCGCACGTGCTGGTCGACCGGCACGCCGAGGAGCTGACCCGTTGGGTCGCGCGCGGCGCCGAGCTGGTGGACCGCCGCCTCGAGCGCGCGCACCTCGAGGTCGAGCGCCTGCACGGCCACCTGCGCGCCCTCTCCCCCCAGCACACCCTCGACCGCGGCTACGCGATCGTCCAGAACGCGGCCGGGCACGTCGTCCGGGCGCCCGGTGACGCGCCGGCCGGCGGCGCACTCGTCCTCACGCTCGCGGAGGGGGCCGTCGGCGCCCGCTCCGAGGGGCCCACCGGCGATCCCGCCGGCCGGTCCTGAGCCCGCCGCGCCACCCGTCCCCCCTCAGCCCCGATCGATAGGATCAGACCCATGCCCGACTCCCCCGACGCCCCGGCGACCGACTCCGACGTCTCGGGATTCTCCTACGAGCAGGCGCGCGACGAGCTCGTCCGCGTCGTCTCCGAGCTCGAGCAGGGCAGCTCCACCCTCGAGCGCTCGCTCGCCCTGTGGGAGCGCGGCGAGGCCCTCGCCGCCCGCTGCGAGGAGTGGCTGATCGGAGCACGCGCCCGGCTGGACGCGGCCCGCTCCGGAGGGGCGGCCGCCGGATGAGCCGCGCGAAGCCCGCGCGGGTCGTCGCCGAGCTCGGGCGCCCGGAGACGGCCGCCGAGACGGCCGCACGCAAGGCCGAGAACTCCCGGCTCTACCGTCAGCGCAAGACGGTCAACAACCTCGTCTTCTCGCTGCTCGCGACCGTCGGTGCCGTGGCGCTCATCGTCCTGCTCGTCCCCCGCGGCGACACCGTGGAGCTCTCCTCGGTCGACGTCCCCCGCGTCGCCGCACAGGTCCAGCTGGGCGAGGAGCAGACGCTCGCCGTGCCCTCCCTGCCCGAGGGCTGGAAGGCCAACGCGGCCGAGCTCCGCCGCGAGAACGGCACCGACTACTGGTACGTCGGCCTGATCACCCCGAAGGCGGGCTACATCGGCCTGAGCCAGGGGCTCGACGCGGACGCGGCCTGGGTCGCGACGCAGCTCGACCGCCGGGCGGCGACCGGCGTCGAGACGATCGACGGCCGCGACTGGACCGTCTACGACCACCGCGACTCCGGCGACGACACCGGCAACACGCCCTACGCACTCGAGACGACGGAGGGCTCCAGCACCTACCTCGTCTACGGCACGGCCCCGACGGACGAGATCCGCCTGGTCGTCGACGCCATCACCCCGCAGATCGGCCAGGAGGAGTCCCGATGAGCCTCGGAACCAGCAGCACCGTCCCCCGCGAGTCCCGCCCGCCGGCGTGGGTCTGGAAGGAGATGCTCCGCGGCAACCAGCGCTTCGTCGCCGGCGAGCCCCGCCACCCCCGCCAGGACGTCGAGCGCCGCGCCGAGCTCGCCGCCGCGCAGGCCCCGCTCGCCGCGCTCTTCGGCTGCAGCGACTCCCGCCTCGCGGCCGAGATCATCTTCGACCTGGGGCTCGGCGACCTCTTCGTCGTCCGCAACGCCGGCCAGGTGATCGCCGACTCCATCATCGGCTCGCTGGAGTACGGCGTCGCCGTCCTCGGCGTGAAGGTGCTGCTCGTGCTCGGCCACGACGAGTGCGGAGCGGTCCGGGCGGCGATCCAGTCGCAGGCGCCCGGCGCCGAGCGGCTCCCCCCGCACATCGAGCACCTGATCGAGCCGATCATCCCCGCGGTGCGCCGCCTCGTGGGCGCCCAGCCGGACGGCCGCGTGCTCGTCGACCCGTCGGCGACCGACGCGCTGGCCGTCGGCCGCGAGCACCTGCGCGACACGGTCGCCGAGCTGCTCCAGCGCTCCCCGCTGATCGCCGACGCTGTCGCGACCGGGCGGCTCGCCCTCGTGGGCGCCAACTACCGGCTCTCGGACGGCACCGTGATGTCCGATGTCGTGCTCGGCATCGATCCGCCCGAGCTCAGCCCCTACGTCTCCGAGCTGGAGCGCGACTCCGGCTCGGCCTCCTCCGCCGCCGCTCCGAGCGCGGTGGGATCGGATCCCGCGTGAGCGGCTCCGGACAGCACAGCACCAACCGATCAGACAAGGACGAACACAGCGTGGTGGATCACTCCCCGACCGACGACTCCGGCGACTTCCGCATCGAGCACGACACGATGGGCGAGGTGCGGGTCCCCCGCGACGCCCTCTACGCCGCGCAGACCCAGCGGGCGGTCGAGAACTTCCCGATCTCCGGTGCGGGCCTCGAGCCGGCCCAGATCGCGGCCCTCGCCCGCATCAAGAAGGCGGCAGCGCTGGCCAACGCCGAGCTGGGCGTGCTCGACGCCGACATCGCCACGGCGATCGCCGACGCGGCCGACCTCGTCGTCGGGGGCGGCTACGACGCGCACTTCCCGATCGACGTGTACCAGACCGGCTCGGGCACGTCCTCGAACATGAACATGAACGAGGTGCTGGGCTCGCTGGCGACCACGGCCCTCGGCCGCACCGTGCACCCGAACGACCACGTCAACGCCTCGCAGTCCTCCAACGACGTGTTCCCCACCTCGGTCCACGTCGCCGTCACCGGCGCGCTCATCGAGTCGCTGATCCCCTCGCTCGAGCAGCTCGCCGAGTCGCTCGAGGTCAAGGCGGAGCAGTGGGCCGAGGTCGTCAAGGCCGGCCGCACCCACCTGATGGACGCCACCCCCGTCACGCTCGGCCAGGAGTTCGGCGGCTACGCCGCGCAGATCCGCCTCGGCATCGAGCGCGTGCAGTCGGCGCTCCCCCGCGTCGCCGAGGTCCCGCTCGGCGGCACCGCGGTCGGCACCGGGATCAACACCCCCGCCGGCTTCCCGCAGAAGGTCATCGCGCGCCTCGCGGAGGAGACGGGCCTTCCCGTCACCGAGGCCCGCAACCACTTCGAGGCCCAGGGCGCGCGGGACTCGCTGGTCGAGGCCTCCGGAGCGCTGCGCGTGCTCGCGGTGAGCCTGACCAAGATCAACAACGACCTCCGCTGGATGGGCTCCGGCCCCAACACCGGCCTCGGAGAGCTGCGGATCCCCGACCTCCAGCCCGGATCCTCGATCATGCCCGGCAAGGTGAACCCGGTGATCCCGGAGGCCGTCCTCATGGTCTGCGCGCGCGTGATCGGCAACGACGCCACCATCGCCTGGGCAGGCGCCTCGGGTGCCTTCGAGCTCAACGTCGCGATCCCCGTCATGGGGACGGCGCTGCTGGAGTCGATCCGCCTGCTCGCGAACTCCGCCGTGCTGCTCGCCGACAAGACCGTCGACGGCCTCGAGGCCGACGTCGAGCACGCCCGCGCCCTCGCCGAGTCCTCCCCCTCGATCGTCACCCCGCTCAACAAGGTGATCGGCTACGAGGCCGCCGCCAAGGTCGCGAAGAACTCGGTCGCCAAGGGGATCACCGTCCGCGAGTCGGTCGTGGACCTCGGCTTCGTCGAGCGCGGCGAGGTGACGGAGGAGCAGCTCGACAGCGCCCTCGACGTCATGTCGATGACCCACCCCGGCTGAGCCCGGCCCTCCGACGGCCCGTCCCTGCGCTCGGCGCGGAGGCGGGCCGTCAGAGCACCAGCCAGAACCCCGTGAGCAGGAACGGTCCGAACGCGACCCGTCCGCGGACGCGCAGCACGAGCACCCACAGCCCTGCCACCGCGAAGCCGACAGCGGGCGCGGCGACGACCTGCTCGGGTCCGAGAGCCGCGAGCGGCGGTGCGAGGGCCGCCTGGAGCTTCACGTCGCCGAGGCCCAGCCCGCCCGCCGCATGCAGCACGCCCAGGCACAGCACCGTCGCGAGGACGGCGAGAAGCGTCCCCGCCGTGGGCGCGAGGACGGCTCCGACCACCAGCAGCGGGAGCGTGACCGCGTTCGGGAGCCGGTGCCCGCGCACATCCGCCAGCACCAGCGGCACGCTCGCGAGCGCCACCGGGACGAGGCCGGGCGCCCGACCGAGGTGCGGGGCCCCGATCAGGAGGAGCGCCAGGGCGCCCAGGAGCAGGGCGGCCCGGTCGAGCAGAGATCCGCGGAGCATCCGCCGAGACTAGGGGGCGACGCCCTCGGGGCGTCGGAGTTCTCCACAGGGCGGCCCGGCGGCGTGCTCGGGCGGCGGCGGGTCCCATCCCGGCCTCAGTCGTGCGGCGGCAGCGGTCCCAGCAGGAGCGACGCCCAGGCGCCGTGCGCCGACGCGTCGTCGGAGGGGTGGAACTGCCCGGCGAGCACGTCGCGGTAGAGGCGACCGAGCTCCGACCGGCGCTGGTACGCCGAGCCGCCCGCGATCCGGACGGCGCTCTCGACCACGCGGAGCGCTCCCTCCGTGGTGCGGATCTTCACCCCGACCAGCGAGGGGAACCAGCGCGCGCCGCGGTCGACGAGCGCGTCCACGTCGATCGCCGCCGAGCGCAGGGGCGCCTCGAGCCCGTCGAGCAGCATCCCGGTCTCAGCCACCCGGTGCCGCACCTCGGGGTCCTCCGCCAGTGGCCGCCCTCCCGCCCGGAGGGAGGCCCGTCGGCGGACGGAGGCGACGGCGAGCTCGAGCGCGCGCTGCGCGACACCGAGGTAGACCGAGGAGATCAGCAGCTCGAAGGCCGCGAAGACGGCGAAGACGAAGGGGTCGGCGGTCGGTCCGACGGGCAGCGAGCGGATCATCCGCTCGGCCGGGACGACGACGCCGTCGAGCACCGTCGTGCGGCTCTGGGTCGCCCGCATGCCGAGCGTGTCCCAGTCGTCGCGGACCTCGAGCCCGGCGACCGGCGAGTCCGGGCGCTCACGGTGCACGAAGCCGTGCACGAGCCGCGGCTCCGACCCGCTGTCGTCGCGGCCGAACACGCCGAGCCGCGTCCAAGCGGGCGCGAGGGAGGTGAAGACCTTCGTTCCGGTGAAGCGGTAGCCGCCGTCCCCGAGCGGCTCCGCCCGCGTCAGTGAGTCCGAGAGCACCAGGTCGTTGCCCGCCTCGCTGTTGCCGAAGGCGAAGACGTGACCCGCCGCGGCGTCGACGAGGACCGAGCGGAGGGAGTCGTCGCCCCGCTCGAGCAGGAGTCGCGCGATCCCGGTCCAGACCAGGTGCATGTTGACGGCGAGCGCGGTCGCAGGCGCGGCGGTCGCGAGGCGCGTCTGCTCGGCGGCCGCCTGCTCCAGGCCGAGGCCGGCACCGCCGAGCTCCTCGGGGACGAGCAGCGCCAGGTAGCCGATCGAGCGCAGCTCCTCCAGGTCGTCCGCGCAGAACGCGTTGCGCTCGTCGTAGTCGGCCGCGCGGGTGCGGAAGCGCTCGAGGAGCGCGTCGTCGAGGATGCTCACCCGTCCACGCTACGCCCCGGTGCCCTGCAGGGACGCGCCCGGCCCGGGGATCCTCGGATCCCACGGGCCGGACGCACGGCGAGCCCGTCAGGCGAGCTCGTTCGACTCCAGCATCTCGGTGACCAGAGCGGCGATCGCCGAGCGCTCGGAGCGGGTCAGCGTGACGTGCGCGAACAGCGGGTGGCCCTTCAGCGTCTCGATCACGGAGGCGACCCCGTCGTGCCGGCCGACCCGGAGGTTGTCGCGCTGCGCCACGTCGTGGGTCAGCACCACCCGGGAGTTCTGCCCGACGCGCGAGAGCACCGTGAGCAGGACGTTCCGCTCCAGCGACTGCGCCTCGTCGACGATCACGAACGCGTCGTGCAGCGAGCGCCCGCGGATGTGCGTGAGCGGCAGCACCTCGAGCATCCCGCGCTCGATCACCTCGTCGAGCACGTTCTGCGACACCAGCGCCCCGAGCGTGTCGAAGACCGCCTGCGCCCAGGGGTTCATCTTCTCGGCCGCGTCGCCGGGCAGGAAGCCGAGGTCCTGGCCGCCCACCGCGTAGAGCGGCCGGAAGACCATGATCTTCTTGTGCTGGCGCTTCTCCAGCACCGCCTCCAGGCCCGCGCAGAGCGCCAGCGCCGACTTGCCGGTGCCGGCCCGGCCGCCGAGCGAGACGATGCCGACCTCCGGGTCGAGCAGCAGGTCGATCGCGAGCCGCTGCTCCGCCGACCGCCCGTGCAGGCCGAACACGTCCTTGTCGCCGCGGACCAGCGTGATCTGCCGCTTGCCAGTGACCCTCGCGAGAGCGGAGCCGCGGTCGGAATGGACGACGAGTCCGGTGTTGACCGGGATGTCGGCCACGACGTCCGTGAAGAGCCGCTCGCGGTCGTAGAGCTCGCTCATCGCGTCGCCGCCGAGCGTCACGTCGTCCATGCCGGTCCAACCGGACTCGGGGGCCTGCTCGGCCAGGTACTCCTCCGCGGCGAGGCCGATGGAGGCGGCCTTCACGCGCATCGGCATGTCCTTGGACACGACGGTCACCGCGGCGCCCTCGCTCTGCAGGTTGAGCGCGACGGCGAGGATCCTCGCGTCGTTGTCGCCCATCTGGAGCCCGCTCGGCAGCACCGACATGTTCGAGTGGTTGAGCTCGACGCGGAGCGTGCCGCCGCGGCCGACGGCGATGGGGAAGTCGAGGCGCTCGTGCTGCACGCGCAGCTCGTCGAGGCGGCGCAGGGCCTGCCGGGCGAAGTAGCCGATCTCGGGATCGTTGCGCTTGCCCTCGAGCTCGCTGATGACGACGATCGGCAGCACGACGGCGTGCTCCGCGAACCGGAACATCGAGGAGGGATCCGACAGCAGCACCGAGGTGTCCAGGACGTAGGTGCGGAGGAGCTGATCGGCCGGATCCGAGGACCCGTGCTGGACACGGCGGTGGACGCCGCCCTGCGTCCCGGTCTGCGGATCCATGCCCTGGGGAACTGTCACGACGACTCTCCACACTCCGGGGGCCGGAGCCCCCGGCTCATGTCCTCGAGCCGGCCTCATCGGTGCGTGTCGTGCACCGCGCAGTGTCCCTTCGGCGTCTGCGCGATGTCGAGCCGTACTTCTGTGGCCGTCTCGACCAGGCGCTGTACCTGATGACTCGAACCTAACCCGGCGAATGACATCCGTGTGCTTCTCACCGCTACGAATGTGTAACCAGTGTGTGAACGCGCGGAATCCGGCCTAGTAGTCGATGCTCGTGGCCGACGAGATCAGGGCGGCGCGGAGCAGCGCGAGGGTCGCGTCGGTGGTGCCGGCGTGCGCGCTGAAGCGGACGGTGCTCGGACGCAGGCGCGCGGTGACGCCGTGCGCGGCGAGGGAGGCTGCCAGCGGGGCCAGCTCCTCCGGCTCCGGCTCGACGACCACGATGCCGGCGCGCTCGTGCTCGCCGCGGGAGCCCACGACCGCCAGTCCGAACTCGTCCGCGAGGTCGACGATCGCGCTGACCCGCTCCGCCACGAGCGCGGCGATCGTCGACTGCCCGACCGCGGCGACCTCCTCCAGCGCCGACGCGAGCCGGGCCTGGGCGATCGGGTCCGGGTTGCTGATGCTGAAGGCGCGGGCGTCGCCGCGCGGCGGAGCCACCTCGTCCCACGGCTCCGCCTGCTCCGATCCCGTCCAGCCGGAGAGCACCGGGGTCAGCTGCGACAGCGCCCGCTCGCTGAGCGCGAGGAAGCCCGTCCCCCAGCCGGCGCGGAGCCACTTCTGGCCGCCGGTGACGACCACGTCCGCCAGCTCGTAGGGCGCGTCGACGACGCCGAAGCCCTGGATCGCGTCGAGGACGAGCATCCGGTCGCCGATCACGTCCCGGATCGCCGCGACGTCCGCGAGGTAGCCCGTCCGGGAGTCGACCAGGCTCACCGCGACGGTCGTCACGTCGTCCGTGAGCTGCTCGCGGACCGCCTCCGGCGTCACCCGTCCCTGCTCGGTCCGCAGCCAGCGGGGCTCCACCGAGCCGAGAGCCTGCGCCGAGCGCACCGCCGCGAACGGCAGGCTCGGGAACTCCGCGGCCGACAGCAGCACCGCGCCCGAGGCGCCGAACAGCGCGTGCAGGAGGCCGGTCGAGGTGTTGGGCTGGAAGACGACGCGGTCGGCGGGGACGCGCACGAGAGCCGCCGCCGCCGCCCGGACGCGCTCGTCCTGCCGGAACAGCTCGTCGAGGGTGCCGCTGCGCGCGCGCACCAGCAGCTCGACGGCCGCCTCCTGCTCGGCGGCGACGGTCGCCGAGAGCGGGCCCACCCGGCCGAAGTCGAGGTACCCGGTCTCCTCGCCGAAGCCGGCGAGGTAGTCCTCGGTCGTGGTGGAGGTGGCCTCGTTCGAGCTCATGCCGGCCCTTCCGGTCGGTGGTGCGGCAGGAGCCGCGAGGTCAGCTGCCGAAGCGGCGGTGCCGTCCGGCGTAGTCGCGGAGCGCGCGGAGGAAGTCGACCTCGCGGATGTCGGGGCCGAGCGCCTCCATGAAGTAGAACTCGCTGTGCGCGCTCTGCCAGAGCATGAAGTCGGAGAGGCGCTGCTCCCCCGAGGTGCGGATGACCAGATCGGGGTCGGGCTGCCCGCTGGTGTACAGGTGCTCGCCGATGAGCTCCGGGGTCAGCAGGCCCGCGACGTCCTCGATGGAGGAGCCGCGCTTGCCGTGCTCCTCCAGGATGCTCCGCACGGCCTGGGCGATCTCGTGCCGCCCGCCGTAGCCGACCGCGAGGTTGACGTGCAGGCCCGTGTGGGAGGCGGTGCGTGCCTCCGCCGTGTCGAGCGCGGCCACGAGCGAGGGCGGGAGGCCCTCGTCGGAGCCGACGTGCTGCACCCGCCAGTCGGGCTGCTGCGAGACCTCCTCGGCGAGGTCGGCGATGATCGCGATCAGCTCGGTCAGCTCGCTGCTGTCGCGGCCGACGAGGTTGTCCTGCGAGAGCAGGTAGAGGGTGACGTGGCGCACGCCGAGCTCGTCGCACCACTGCAGGAACTCGTGCACCTTGGCGGCGCCGGCCCGGTGGCCGTGCGCGGCGGTCTCGAGGGCCCGCTGCCGCGCCCAGCGCCGGTTGCCGTCGATGATCATCGCGACGTGGTTCGGCAGGGAGTCGGGGGGAAGGCTCGAGCGGAGGCGCTTCTTGTAGACGCCGTAGAGGAGGTCCCTTCCCACAGGCAGTCTCGGCTTCGGCACAGTGACACGGTAGTCGACCCGGGGCGCTCCTCGAAGCCCGGCGGCGCTCGGCGTCGGCCCGGGACGGCGTCGTAGTCTGTCCGGCATGAGCCAGCGGCCGACGCCTCCCCCGTCCGATCCCCGCGCCCGCACCGACCGCGGCGGAGACGCCGTCGGAGCGGACGGCCCGGACCTGCCCGCCCTCCCCCTCGTCGAGGACGCGATCGAGCACGACTCCTCGGCGGAGGTCCGGCCCACCTGGCGCGGCTGGATCCACGCCGGCCTCTTCCCGCTCGCGATCGTCGCCGGAGTGGTGCTGATCGTGGTCGCGGAGGGGACCGCGGCGAAGTGGGCGGCCGCGGTGTTCGCGACCACGTCGCTCCTGCTCTTCGGCAACTCCGCTCTGTACCACCGCTTCGACTGGAAGCCGCGGACGAAGATGATCCTCAAGCGGATCGACCACGCCAACATCTTCCTGCTGATCGCCGGCACCTACACGCCGCTGGCCGTACTCGCCCTGCCGCCCGCGCAGGGCACGCTCCTGCTGGTCCTGGTCTGGGCGGGGGCGCTGCTCGGGATCGGCTTCCGCGTCTTCTGGATCGGGGCGCCGCGCTGGCTCTACGTGCCGCTCTACCTGCTGCTGGGCTGGGCGGCCGTCATGTACCTCGGTCCGCTCTTCGAGGCCAGCGCGACGATGATGGTGCTCGTCCTCGTCGGCGGTCTCTGCTACTCCGCGGGCGCCGTCATCTACGGGATCAAGAAGCCCAACCCGGTCCCGGGCGTCTTCGGCTTCCACGAGATCTTCCACGCGCTCACGGCCGTGGCGTTCCTCTGCCACTGGACGGCGGCGCTGATCGTCTCGCTCCACCCCGCGTACAACGCCTAGCGGGGCCGGGGCCCACCGGTGTGGGCCGGGCTCAGCCCTCGTTGCGCTCCGCCTCCTCGGCGTCGAGCCGCTCCTTCACCTGGGCGGTGTAGGTGGTGCGCCGCACGCGCCGGACCATGTCGAGCGCGAGGAGGACGGCGGCCAGAGCGATCACGAGCATCGTGATGAAGCCGAAGAGGCCCGGCGTGACCGTGTCCTCGTTGAACTCGGGACCCGGGGTCGGCACCGTCGTGGAGGCGAGGACGACGGCGCGCTGGGCGCCCTCGAGCAGCCCGGCGATCACGCGCGCACCTCGTCGGCGACGACGACGCCGGAGCCGTCGGGCTCCGGGGACACCGGGGCGTCCCCCGAGGGCTCGGGGTCGGGAGCGATCGGCGGGACGACCGCGGTCGGGCCCGGGGCGAGCTCGGCCAGGTCGAGACCGGCGAAGAGATCCGTCTCGGGCGTCGGCGCGTCGACCCGGCTCTCGACGAGCTGGAAGTCGTCGGTCGGCCAGGCGGCGTCGATCGCCTCGTGCGGGAGGAAGAAGAAGGCGTTGTCCGGAGCGACCTGGCTGGCGTGGGCGAGCAGGGCCGCATCGCGCCGATCGTGGAAGCCGGAGATCACGACCCGCGTGGTCGCGAGGTACGGGGTGTCCTCGTTCCAGCGCTTCATCTCCTCGAAGACCGACAGGCGCGGGTCCTCCGGGTCGATCGAGCGCAGGTGCTCGGCGATCGCCCGCAGCTTCTGGCCGCTGAAGACGCGGTCGTAGTACAGCTTCGAGATCGACCACGGAGCGCCCGTGCCCCGGTACTCCTCGGCGAGGCCCGCCGCGCGGTACGCCTCGACGGCGACCTGGTGGGCGCGGATGTGGTCGGGGTGCGGGTAGCCGCCGTTCTCGTCGTAGCTGATGATCACGTGCGGCCGGAACCGGCGGACCAGGCGCACGAGCGGAGCGGCGGCCGTGGCGAGCGGCAGGCCCGCGAACGAGGCGGCGTCGACCTTCCCGTCCTCGGGCATGCCGGAGTCGACGAAGCCGAGCCAGGCGTGCTCGACGCCGAGCGCCTCGCGAGCGGCCGCCATCTCGTACCGGCGGAGGCCGCCGATGTCGCGCTCGGCGTGCGCGCGGGCCTCGAGGCCCTCGTTCAGCACGGAGCCGGCCTCGCCTCCGGTGCAGGAGACGACCATGACCTCGGCGCCCCGCGAGGCGTAGGCGGCCAGCGTCGCCGCGCCCTTGCTCGACTCGTCGTCAGGATGGGCGTGCACGGCGAGAAGGCGCGGAGTGTCCCGCACCTCCGAATCGACGGAGACCTCGACGGCCTGGGACACGATCGCTCGATTCCTCGGGGTTTAATGGGATCGGCGCTCCCGTCCGCGGAGGACGCGCGCCACCCGTCCAGAGTAGACGCATCACCCAGGGAGTTCCGTGGCCGCCCGCACGTCCGAGAGCGTCGAGGGAGCCGCCGCGCCCGCGCTCGATCCGGACGCCGTCCGCGCCGCTGGACCCCTCGCCACCCGCTACGGCCGCACGACGCGCACCCGCCGCGGGAACCGCTGGCTCTTCGGCGGTGTCGCGCTCGCCTTCGTCGCCGTCTTCGCCGCCTGGGTCGTCTGGGCCGGCCTCGACGGAGCACGCGGCGGAGTGGACGTCCAGGACACCGCGCACCAGGTCGTCGACGACCGCACCGTCACCGTCTCCTTCGACCTCACCGCGCCCGTCGGCCGCGAGGTCGCTTGCGCGGTCCAGGCCCTCAACGAGCAGTCCGCCGTGGTCGGCTGGCTGGTCGTGGAGTACCCCGCCTCGACGGAGCGCTTCCGCTCCTACACGGAGACCGTCCGCACCACCGAGCTCGCGAACACAGGTTTGATCTCCTCCTGCTGGCTCCCGTAGGCTTGCCCGAAGCCCTGACGGACTCGTCGGGGCCTCGCCATTCCCACCGCCGCCTGACGCCGGCCGTCCCCACCGCCGGACGCGGACACCTCCGCACGGTGCTGCCGGGCGCCGCGAGCGCGGCCCGCAGAGCAGGAGCCCACCATGGCCGACCAGTCACAGGTGACCTGGATGACCCAGGAGTCGTACGACCGCCTCGAGGCGGAGCTCACCGAGCTGTCCACCAACGGACGCGAGGAGATCGCCAAGCGCATCGAGGTCGCCCGCGAGGAGGGCGACCTGAAGGAGAACGGCGGCTACCACGCCGCGAAGGACGAGCAGGGCAAGATCGAGGCCCGCATCCGCCAGCTGACCTCCCTCCTCCGCGAAGCCGAGATCGGCACGCCCCCCGAGAGCCACGGAGTCGTCGAGGCCGGCACCATCATCACCGCCGAGATCGCCGGCGACGAGTCCCGCTTCCTCCTCGGCAACCGCGAGATGGCCGGCGAGAGCGACCTCGACGTCTACAGCCCCCAGAGCCCCCTCGGATCGGCGATCATGGGCCTGAACGTCGGCGACACCGCCCGCTTCACGGCACCCAACGGGCGGGAGATCGAGGTCCGCGTCGCCAACGTCGAGACCTGGTCCGGCCACTGATCGCACGTCGCGGCGCTCTCCGCGGCGTTGTCGTCGGGCGCGATACCGCCGGTACCGGCTTCCTCCTCCGCCTTGCGGAGAACGCCGCGACGCACGATCAGCCCTCTCCAGACGGGGGGGGGCGCCGGCTTCGCGGCGACAGCGTCGGGCGCGATACCGCCGGTACCGGCTTCCTCCTCCGCCTTGCGGAGAACGCCGCGACACACGATCAGCCCTCTCCAGACGGGGGGGGGCGCCGGCTTCGCTCCGACAGCGTCGGGCGCGATACCGCCGGTATCGCTTCCTCCTCCGCCTTGCGGAGAACGCCGCGACGCACGATCAGCCCTCTCCGGACGGGGGGGGCGCCGGCTTCGCGGCGACAGCGTCGGGCGCGACACCGCCGGTACCGCTTCCTCCTCCGCCTTGCGGAGAGCGCCGTGACGCACGATCAGCCCTCTCCGAACGGGAGCGCCGCGCAGGCTTCGCGGCGACGGCGAGGGCGCGAGATCGCCGGTACCGGCTTTGTCCTCCGCTCTGCGGAGAACACCGCGGCGCCCTCAAGCGGTCAGTTGCGGGAGATGCGGGGGGCGTAGCCGGCGTCGGTGAGGACCTGGATGACGCGGTCGGCGTGCTCGGGGCCGCGGGTCTCGACGCTGATCTCGATCTCGACCTCGCTGATCTGCAGGCCCCGGCCGTGCCGGGTGTGCAGAACCTCGACCACGTTCGCGTTCGCCTCCGAGATGAGCTCCGCGATGCGCGACAGCTGCCCCGGACGATCCGGCAGCCCGATGCTCATCTTGAGGTAGCGCTCCGACGCGGCCAGGCCCCGGCTGATCACCCGCTCCATCATCAGCGGATCGATGTTGCCGCCCGACAGGATGACCGCGGTCGCTCCGGCGTCGCGGATCTTCCCCGTCAGGATCGCCGCGATGCCCACCGCGCCCGCTGGCTCCACCACGAGCTTCGCCCGCTCCAGCAGCACCAGCAGAGCCCGGGCGATGTCGTCGTCCTCGACGGTGACGACCTCGTCCACCATCTCGCGGACGATCGCGAAGTTCAGCTGCCCCGGCTTCGCCACGGCGATGCCGTCGGCGATCGTCGGAGAGATCGTGATCGCGGTCGGCTCGCCGCTCGCGAGCGAGAGGGGGTACGGCGCCGCGTTGGCCGCCTGCACGCCGATGACGCGGAGCGTGCGCCCCTCCTCGGCCGCCTTCTGCTTGGCCGCCGATGCGACCCCGGCGATGAGGCCGCCCCCGCCGATGGGCACCACGATGGTCTCGACGGCGGGGGCCTGCTCGAGGATCTCGAGGCCGACCGTGCCCTGGCCGGTGATCACGTCGGGGTGGTCGTAGGGAGGAACGAAGACCGCGCCGGTGCGCTCGGCGAACTCCGCCGCCGCCGCGAGCGCCTCGTTGAAGATGTGCCCGCTCAGCACCACGTCAGCGCCGTAGTCACGGGTGGCCGCGAGCTTGGGCAGCGCGACGCCGATCGGCATGAAGATCGTGGCCTTGATCCCCAGCTCCCGCGCCGCGTAGGCGACGCCCTGCGCGTGGTTGCCGGCCGAGGCCGCCACGACTCCGCGGGCCCGCTCCTCCGGGGTGAGCCGCGACATCCGGAACACGGCTCCGCGGATCTTGTAGGAGCCGGTGCGCTGGAGGTTCTCGCACTTGAGGAACACGGGCGAGCCGAGGACCTGCGCGAGGAAGGTGCTCGTCTCCATGGGGGTGGCGGCGATGACGGGGGCGAGGACGGCGCGGGCCGCCTCGAACTCGTGGAGGGCGGGTCCGACGACGCGGCTAGTCTGCATGCTCTGCGGCAACTCTCTCGGGGGTTCGGGTCGGCGAGCGCCAGGCTCCGCTCGCGACGTACTTGACCATGACGTTGAGTGTGGCCACGACGGGCACCGCGAAGAAGGCGCCGGCGATGCCGCCGATGATCGAGCCTCCGGCCACAGCGAGCACGACGGCCAACGGGTGGACCTTGACCGCCGACCCCATGATCAGCGGCTGGAGGATGTGGCCCTCGAGCTGCTGCACCGCGAGGACGACGATCAGCAGGAAGAGCGCGATCAGCGGTCCGTTGTAGACCAGCGCGATGAAGACGGCCAGCGCCCCCGTCACCACGGCGCCGATGACCGGCACGAAGGAGCCGAGGAAGACGAGCACGCCGATCGGGATGGCCAGCGGGACGCCGAGGAGGAAGGAGCCGAGGCCGATGCCGACCGCGTCGACGAAGGCGACCAGGATCTGCACCTTCACGAAGTTGGTCAGCGTCACCCACCCTGCGCGGCCGGCGCCGTCGACGGCTCCGCGGGCGCGGCGCGGGAAGAGGCGGACGACCCAGCTCCAGATGTTCGGCCCGTCGATGAGGATGAACAGCGTCGAGAAGAGGGTGAGCAGCACGCCCGTCAGCAGGTGGCCGACGGTCGAGCCGACGCTGAGCGCGCCGCTCACCAGCATCCCCGAGTCCTGCTGCAGGGCCGTGAGCGCCTGCTGCGCGTACTGGTTGATGTCGGTCTCGGTGAGGTGGAGCGGCGACTCGAGGAGGAAGGCCTTGAAGTCGTCGTAGGACTGCACCGTCTGCCGGCTGAGGTCGTCGAAGCCGGAGTAGACCTGGGTGACGACGAGGAAGAGGAGCCCGCCGATCACCACGACGATCCCCAGCTCCGCCAGGACGACGGCGGCCCACTTGGGCCAGCGGTGGCGCTGGAGGAAGCTCGAGAACGGCACGAGCAGGGCGGCGATCACGATCGCGAGCAGGAGCGGGATGACGATCAGCCGCAGCTCGATGACGAGCAGCACCAGCACCGCGAGCGCCGCGACCACGACGAGGACGCGCCAGGCCCACGCGCCGGCGATGCGCATCCCGTCGCTCACGAAGGCCGAATCGGCGACGGGATGCGCATCGCCGGCGCGTGGGCCTGGCGCGTCCTCGTCG
>NZ_PSVA01000014.1:0-84027 GCF_002932155.1 Rathayibacter sp. AY1F9
GCGTGGGCTCCGCTTCGCGGTCGCCGAGGTGGGTGGGCTCCGCTTCGCGGTCGCCGAGGTGGGTGGGCTCCGCTTCGCGGTCGCCGAGGTGGGTGGGCTCCGCTTCGCGATCGCCGTGGGGGAGCGGTCGCCGCGGGGGAGCGCTCCGCTGCGCGGTCGGGTTCTGGGGAGCTGCGCTTCGCGGGAGGACGGGGGGACGGCGGTCGACGGGACATGCTGATCGAGTAGTGAGCAGCGCGAGTATCGAGATCCCCTGACACGAACGCTCGGAGCGAGCCTGTCGAGTTCCCGCGTACGGAAGCGCCGGGTCGGTGCGTGCTGATCGAGGAACGGGCGTGTCGGGGCCGGGGGCACGGACGGGCTTCGGGTGGCCCCGCGCGGGTCAGACGGCGGTGACGATGTCGATGAGGTGGGGGGCGAAAGGGGCGTCGAGGGCGAGGACGATGCGGGTGCGGGCGTCGGAGGGGTGGACGCCGCGGTAGATGCCGCGGAGGTCGGCGACGGTCTGGCCGCGGCCGGGGCCGTGGGTGGCGTCGACAGTGACGTGGACGCGCGGGGCGGAGGTGAGGGCGACGGCGTCGACGGCGATCGCGGCGGCCATGGGGTCGTGCATGGCAGCGGTGCGCTCGCCGAAGTGGCCGACGTAGAAGTCGAAGTAGAAGTCGAGCGCCTGCCCGATGGCCTGCGCGAGGGGATCGGGCGACGCGAGCAGGACGGCGCGATCCTCCTCCGTCAGCAGGTGCCGCATGGTCACGTCCAGGGGCACGAGCGTGAGATCCCAGTCGGCCGCGACGACCTCGGCGGCGGCCGCAGGGTCGTGCCAGATGTTGGCCTCCGCCACGGCGGTCACGTTGCCGGGGACCAGCGCGGCTCCGCCCATCACGGTCACCGAGTGGACGAGGGACGCGATCTCCGGGTGCGCACGGAGGGCGAGCGCGAGATTCGTCAGCGGGCCGATCGCGACCAGCCGCAGCTCGCCCTCGTGCTCACGAGCGAGACGGAGGAGGAGGTCGGCCGGATCCTCGTCGACCGGCTCGCCGCCCTCGGGCAGCGCGACCCCGCCGATGCCGTCGTCGCCGTGCACGTGCGGAGATCCGCCGGCGTAGTCCTCCTCGAGGAAGTGGTGCGCCCCCACGGCGACCGGCACGTCGTCGCGGCCGGCCAGCGCGAGCAGGCCGAGGCTGTTGACGGCGGCCCGGCGGGCGTCGGTGTTGCCGCTGACCGTGCTGATCCCGACGAGGCGGGCCCGGGGCGAGCGGAGGAGGTACGCCAGGGCGAGCGAGTCGTCGATTCCGGTGTCGCAGTCGAGGAAGACGGGGACGGTCGATGCGCTCACGGGGCTCCGATGCTCGAGGGTGGGGGACGCGTCGGGCACCGGCGGCCGACGCTCCCATTCTGCCGCCCCTCCGACACGGTGCCCGCCGCCGACGATCAGAGCAGCGCGTAGGAGTCGCGGAGCCGCGCCCGCCACCAGGCGAGCCGCTCCGGTGACACGGCGTGACGGGAGAGGAGCTCCTCCGAGACCTCCACGCGGCCGACGGGGATGCCGCCGTCGACCGGCCGCAGCGGCCGCTCCGTGACGTCCGCGGCGAGGAGGGACGCGGTGCCGAGTCCGCAGTCGAAGGGCAGCTCGGGGAGCGCCGCGGCCAGGGCGGCGCCCATGGCGAGTCCGACCGAGCTGTCGATCGCGCTCGAGACCACCGCCGGCAGCCCCGCCTCGGCGACGAGCGCCAGCGCCCGGCGTGTCCCGCCGAGCGGCTGGGCCTTCACGACCAGCAGGTCCGCGGCTCCGGCCCGGGCGACGGCGAGTGGATCGGCGGCCTTGCGGACGCTCTCGTCGGCGGCGATCGGGATGCCCATGTACTTCACCCGGTAGCGCAGCTCCGCCAGCTCGTCGACGCTCGCGCACGGCTGCTCGACGTACTCGAGGTCGGACTCCGCGAGGGCGTGGACGGCGTGCTCGGCCTCGTCGAGGTTCCAGCCGCCGTTCGCGTCCACGCGGATCCGGCCCTCCGGACCGAGCAGGCGGCGGACCTCGACGACCCGGGCCACGTCGTCGGCCAGCGTCTGGCCGCGCTCGGCGACCTTCACCTTCGCCGTGCGGCAGCCGTGGTAGCTCGCGAGCACGGCGGCGACCTCGTGCGGTGCGACGGCCGGGATGGTCGCGTTCACCGGGATGCGGTCGCGCAGCGGTGCCGGCTGCTCGCTCCAGCCGTAGTCGATCGCCGCCCGGAGCCACGCCGCCGACTCCTCCGCGCCGTACTCGAGGAAGGGCGAGAACTCGGTCCAGCCCTCGGGGCCGCGCACGAGCGCGATCTCGCGGTGGTCCACACCGCGGAAGCGGGTGCGCAGCGGCAGAGCGACGACGCGGAGTCCCGCGTCGATCTCGCCGAGGGAGGGGAGCGGGGAGGCGGGCACGACGTCGTCCATCCGGCCATTGTCCACCGGCCGGGGCCACGCGGCGGCCACCCGGGCGCAGGAGGTCGGCGACGCGCGCGCAAGCCCCCGGGGTCCCTCCTCCGAGCGCCCGCCGAGGTGCCAGACTGACGAGGCTGCCGTTGGAGTCCGGAGGAGTGCGATGAGCCAGATGCCGATGAGCCCGCCGCCCGCGCCCGCCCCGGGCCCGACGCAGGGCTCCGTCCCCTCCCGCCGCCCGCTCGGCAGGGGCGCCTGGATCGCGCTGGGCACGAGCCTCCTCGTGGGCGTCGTCTACACCGGCGTGCTCGGCACGCTCGTCGCCGTCGGAGTGGGCGGCGCGCTCGACTCCGCCGCCGGCAGCGCGTCGACGAGCGCTCCGTCCGAGCCGTTCGGCGACCCGACGGACGACCCGTTCGGCAGCGGGGACCCGTCCGATCCGCTCTACGACTACCCCGGTTACCAGGACGGTGACGCCGCGACGATCCTCGGCCAGCCGTCCGCGGAGGACGTGCGCGCGAGTGCCGAGCAGGCCGTCGCGGCCGTCGAGGGCGCCGTCCCCGAGGAGTGGACCTCGGCCGACGACGAGTACTACGAGCAGTCGCAGAACGCCTACGGCGGTCCCTCCCTTCTGTACGACTACATCTCGGCGACCGAGTACGCCGCCGCCGACGTCTCGACCGACGCCGACAGGCAGGCGGCGGTCGACCGCTTCACCGCAGCGCTCTCGCCCCTCGGCTTCGACGACGTCGAGGTGGCCGACACCCCCGAGGAGTGGTCGGAGGCGGGCTACGAGCTCGACGGCGACCTCTCGGACGAGGAGGCGTCGGCCGCGCTCTGGATCGTCACCGCGCGCTCCTCCGCCGACCTCGTGCCCGCGATCGAGATGGGCCTCGTCGACCTCGACGCCGATCCGACCGGCCTGGTCGCCGACATGCTGGACGGAGTCGGCCTCTCGCCGGACCCGCAGGGCGCGTTCCTCGCCGGGTACGCGAACGGGGTCCTGCAGGACGAGGACCGCGGCGAGTTCACCGACCGCCTCGAGGAGTACGGCGGAGTCGCCGCGACCTGACCGGGCGCTACAAGCAAGCCCGTCCGCCCGCAAGCCCGAATCGGCGCACCGCCCGCGCCCTACGGTGAGGGGATGGCTGCACCCCGCTCGACCAGGCCCCTGCGCGACTACGCCGCGATCGGAGACGGTCGCACGGTCGCCCTGATCGCGAAGGACGGCAGCGTCGACTGGATGCCCGTCCCGGACCTCGGCTCCACCCCCGCCTTCGCCGCCCTGATCGACGCCGAGTCCGGCGGCTGCGTCGAGCTCGCCCCCGAGGAGCCCGCCGAGGTCTCGCGCGCCTACATCCGCGACACGAACGTCCTCGAGACCACCTTCACCACCGAGTCGGGCACCGTCCGCGTGACGGACGCGCTCGTCACCGGGATCGCGGGCCGCCTCCCGTGGGCCGAGCTCGCGCGCCGCGTGGACGGTGTCGACGGCGAGGTGCGGATGCGCTGGGCCGTGCGTCCCGGAACGGGACTCGGCCGGTTCTCCCCGTGGATCCAGAACGCCGACGGCCGCTCGCTCATCCGCGCCGGAGACATCACCATCGGCGTCACCGGGCAGGAGCACGGGCCCGACGGCGACGACGCGCCCTCCGGCGCCGGCGACGAGCTGACGGGCTCCTTCGTCGTGACCGCGGGGAAGGACGCCGTGCGGCACGTCCTGGTCGTGTCGGCCACGCACGACGAGCCGCTGCACTTCCCGGTCGCGAAGAACGTCGACCGCGGCATCGACCGCACCATCCGCAGCTGGCAGGACTGGTCGGAGGAGTTCTCCTACGACGGCCCGTGGTCCGAGGCCGTCCAGCGCAGCGCCCTCGCGCTCAAGCTGCTGATCTACTCGCCCACAGGAGCCATCGCCGCGGCCGCGACCACGTCGCTCCCGGAGTCGCCCAACGGCGGCAAGAACTGGGACTACCGCTTCGCCTGGGTGCGCGACGCCGCGTACACGATGCACGCGCTGGTGCGCTTCGGCCTGCGCGAGGAGACGCACGCCGCGCTGTCCTGGCTCCTCCGCACGATCAAGGAGCACGGACCGGATCTGCACATCTTCTACGGACTCGACGGCTCCATGCCGACCGTCCTGGAGGAGTTCGACGTCCCGGGCTACGCCGGCATCGGCCCGGTCGTCGCCGGCAACGCAGCGCAGAGCCAGCTGCAGCTGGGCGTCTTCGGCGACCTCTTCGACATCTGCCGCATCTACGTCGACGAGGGCAACGTCCTCGACATCCAGACCGGTCGGCTCCTCGCCCGCGTCGCCGACACCACCTGCGACCTGTGGCGGAACCGCGATGCGGGCATGTGGGAGCTGGAGGAGGAGCAGCACTACACCTCCTCGAAGATGGGCTGCTGGCAGGCGCTCGACGCGGCCGTGCACCTGGCGGAGCTCGGCCAGGTCGCGGGCAGCCCCGACCGCTGGCGCTTCGAGCGCGACCGCATCCGCGAGTGGATCGAGGAGCACTGCTGGTCCGAGGAGCTCGGCTCCTACGTGATGTACCCGGGCAGCGAGGAGCTGGACGCCTCGGTGCTCCTGCACGCGCCCAGCGGCTACGAGCGCGGCGAGCGGATGATCTCCACCATCGACGCCCTGGTGAAGGAGCTCGGCCGCGGCGCGCTGCTGTTCCGCTACTCCGGCATGGAGGGCGAGGAGCACCCGTTCGTGGCCTGCTCGTTCTGGCTCGCGTCCGCCCTGGCCTGCGTCGGTCGGCACGACGAGTCGGTCGCCCTGATGGACGAGCTCGTCGCCACGGTCCCGAACGACGTCGGGATCATGTCCGAGATGATCGCGGTCGACGACCTGGCCTTCTGGGGCAACCTGCCGCAGGGGCTCAGCCACCTCGCGCTGATCAACGCGGCCATCACCATCGAGGAGCTGGCGCCGGAGAAGGTCGGCCGCGCGTAACCCCGCCGACTGCGTCCGCGCAACCCGTTGAGGGCCGGCTCCGAGGGGCGTAGACCGGTACCACCCCCTCGCACCGCACCCACAAGGAGCACCTCAGCATGGATCTCGGGATCACCGGCCGCACCGCCCTCGTCACCGGAGGCGACTCCGGCATCGGCCTGGCCACGGCGCAGCTCCTCCTCGCCGAGGGCGCGACCGTCGTGATCACCGACAAGGACCAGGCGGAGCTGGACCGGGCCGCGGCCGGGCTCGACGCTCCGGAGGGCCGCCTGCACGCCTTCGCCGCCGACGTCACCAGCACGGAGCAGCTCGCCGAGCTGCACCGCCGCGTGGCCGGAGCGGTCGGCGCGATCGACATCCTCGTGCAGTGCGCCGGAGTCACGGGGGCGCAGGGCCTCTTCCACGAGATCGACGACGAGGGCTGGACCAGCACCCTCGAGGTCGATCTGCTCGGGCCTGTGCGGCTCGTGCGCGAGTTCCTCCCCGACCTCCGCACCGGAGGCTGGGGTCGGCTCGTGCTCACCGCCTCCGAGGACGCCGTGCAGCCCTACGACGACGAACTGCCCTACTGCGCCGCGAAGGCGGGCGTCCTCGCCTTCGCCAAGGGCCTCTCGCGCTCCTACGCGCAGGAGGGCCTGCACGTGAACACGGTCTCGCCCGCGTTCATCCGCACTCCGATGACCGACGCGATGATGTCCAAGCGCGCCGAGCAGAGGGGCACCTCGGTCGACGAGGCGATCTCGTCCTTCCTCGACGAGGAGCGGCCGTACATGGAGCTGAAGCGCCGGGGCGAGGCCGAGGAGGTCGCAGCCGTGATCGCCTTCCTCTGCTCCGACCGCGCCTCGTTCGTGAACGGCTCGAACTACCGCGTCGACTCCGGATCCGTCGCCACGATCTGATCCCTGCAACCACGGGCCCCGCCCAGCGCGCGCACCCCGCGCGTGCGGGCGCCGTCCAGCCGAAGAAGCCAGACTCGGGGCGGGACACCGCACCCGGCACTGCAAGAGAAAGGAACGGTCCATGACCACCACCCTCGAACGCCACGTCGAAGCCCCCGCGGGCTCCGGTGCCAAGACCAGCCGCCGTCAGAACGCCGAGAAGGGCTTCAAGGCCTCCAAGGAGCTGCTCGACAGCCTCCAGATCGTCCTCGTCGACCTGATCGAGCTCCACGTCCAGGGCAAGCAGGCCCACTGGAACGTCGTCGGCAAGAACTTCCGCGACCTTCACCTGCAGCTCGACGAGATCATCGAGGCCGCGCGCGAGTTCAGCGACGACATCGCCGAGCGCATGCGCGCCCTCCACGGGATCCCGGACGGCCGCAGCGACACCGTCGCCGCGACCACCACCCTCCCCGAGTACCCGCACGGCGAGATCGACACGGCCGAGACCGTCGACCTGGTCACGATCCGCCTCGAGAACACCGCCGCCACCATGCGCGAGGTCCACGACCAGGTGGACGAGGAGGACCCGACCAGCGCGGACCTCCTCCACGCGATCATCCAGAGCCTCGAGCAGTACGCCTGGATGGTGTCGGCCGAGAACCGCACCACCTCCGCCGCCAAGTAGGGGCGAGCACCGGCAAGGGGACTCCGCGTCAGCGGGGTCCCCTTCCGTCTGCCCGAGCGGTGTCGAGTCGCCGTGCAGTCCGGATCAGTAGGGTCGTGACATGAGCACGCAGGTCTCCGAACTGTTCGACGCGCACCGCTGGGCGGCCGTCGACGGCTTCGACGCACTCGAGGACATCACCTACCACCACGACCGCTCCGGCCGCATCGCGCGGGTCGCGTTCGACCGGCCCGAGGTCCGCAACGCGTTCCGGCCGCGCACGGTCGACGAGCTGTTCCGCGCCCTCGAGGACGCCCGGACGAACCCGCGCGTCGGCGTCGTCATCCTCACCGGCAACGGCCCGAGCCCGCGCGACGGGGGCTGGGCGTTCTGCTCCGGGGGAGACCAGCGGATCCGCGGCCGCGACGGCTACCGGTACTCCGACGGCGAGACCGCCGAGGGCATCGACTCAGCGCGGAACGGCCGCCTGCACATCCTCGAGGTGCAGCGCCTCATCCGCTTCATGCCGAAGGTCGTCATCGCGGCCGTCCCCGGCTGGGCCGCGGGAGGCGGGCACTCGCTGCACGTGGTCTGCGACCTCACCCTCGCCTCCGCTGAGCACGGGCGCTTCAAGCAGACGGACGCCGACGTCGGCTCCTTCGACGCGGGCTACGGCTCCGCGTACTTCGCCCGCCAGATCGGGCAGAAGGCCGCGCGCGAGGTGTTCTTCCTCGCGCGGGAGTACTCCGCGCAGCGCGCCTACGAGATGGGCGCCGTGAACGCGGTCGTCCCGCACGCCGAGCTCGAGACGACCGCGGTGGAGTGGGCCGAGACGATCCTCACCAAGTCGCCCACGGCCATCCGGATGCTGAAGTACGCGTTCAACGCCGTGGACGACGGCCTCGTGGGCCAGCAGCTCTTCGCGGGCGAGACGACGCGCCTCGCCTACGGCACCGACGAGGCCGTCGAGGGACGCGACTCCTTCCTCGAGAAGCGCGAGCCCGACTGGTCGCCGTTCCCGTGGCAGTTCTGAGCCGGAGGGCACGCAGGTGACCCGCCCGCTCGCCGGTGTCGACGCGACGGTCGAGGCCGTCCTCCTCGCTCTGCGCGCGGCCCTGGACGGCAGCGGCCCGGCGATCCTTGTCTCCGCCCCCGGCGCCGCGACCGCCTCCGATGGCGCCGTCGTGCCCCAGCGCGTCGCCGTCGTCGTCGAGACCTCGGGCTCGTCGGGGCCGCCCAAGCGGGTCGCGCTCTCGACAGCGGCCCTGCTCACCAGCGCCTCCGCGACCCTCGCCGAGCTGGGCGGGCCGGGACGCTGGCTGCTCTGCCTGCCGACGCACTACGTCGCGGGACTGCAGGTGCTCGTCCGCTCGCTGACGGCGGAGGCCGACCCGGTCGTCCTCCCGGCCGGCGGCTTCGACGCGGCGGCCTTCCTCGCTCTCGCTCGGACGATGCCGGCGGGGGAGCGGAGGTACTCCTCGCTGGTCCCCGTGCAGCTCGCGAGGCTGCTGGATCTCGCCGAGCGCGATCCGGCCGCGGCCGAGGCGCTCCGCTCGTTCGACGCGCTCCTGATCGGCGGCCAGGCGACGCCGCAGCCGTTGCGGGACCGCGCCGCCGCCCTCGGCGTGCGCATCCGCCTGACCTACGGATCGAGCGAGACGTCCGGCGGCTGCGTCTACGACGGCGTCCCGCTCCACGACGTGCGGATGCGCGTCGAGAACGGGCAGGTGCTGCTCGGCGGCCCGACCCTCGCGGAGGGCTACCTCGACGCCGACGGCGCGATCGACCACGAGCGCAGCGCCGCCGCCTTCCTGGAGCTCGACGGGGAGCGCTGGTACCGCACGGGCGACGCGGGCTCGATCGTCGACGGGCGCCTCCGGGTGACCGGCCGGCTCGACCGCGTGATCGTGTCGGGCGGGGAGAAGGTGTCGCTCGACGCCGTCGAGGCCGTGCTGCGCGAGGGGACCGTCCCCGACGCGGTCGTCGTGCGGCGGGCGGACGAGCAGTGGGGCGAGGTCCCGGTCGTCGTGACGGCGGAGGAGGCTCCCCCGCTCACCGACCTGCGCGCCCTGATCGCCGACCGCCTCGGGCGCGCCGCCGCTCCCGCGGCCGTGCTGCCGGTCGGCCGCATCCCCCTCCTCGCCTCCGGGAAGCCCGACCGCCGCGCCCTCGAGGTGCTCGCCGAGCAGGCCTGACCGGCTCCGAGCGTCGACGGGCCGGTGGGTAGGATTCCCTCCGTGTCGAGTACGAGTCGCAAGAAGAAGTCCTCCAGCGGCCGCCCCGGGGGCAGCCCGCGAGCGGTCGTCGTGAAGCCCGCCGGTCCCCGCGAGTGGATCGCCGGCGCCCGCCTCCGCACCCTCCCGCTGGCCGTCGCCCCCGTGCTCATCGGCACCGGAGCGACCCAGGTCGTCGACGAGGGCTGGCACTGGGTGCGCGCCCTGCTCTGCCTGGCCGTCTCGCTCGCCCTGCAGATCGCCGTCAACTACGCCAACGACTACTCCGACGGCGTGCGCGGCACCGACGCCAACCGCGTCGGACCCTCGCGGCTGACCGGCTCCGGAGCGGCGAAGCCCCGCCAGGTGCTCACCGTCGCCCTGGTCTTCTTCGGGATCGCGGCCGTCGCCGGCCTCGTGCTCACCGCCCTCTCAGGGCAGTGGTGGTTCCTGATCGTCGGCGCGGCGGCGATCGCGGCCGGCTGGTTCTACACCGGCGGACGCCGCCCCTACGGCTACCTCGGGCTCGGCGAGCTCTTCGTCTTCGTGTTCTTCGGCCTGGTCGCCACCGTCGGCACCACGTTCGTGCAGATCGGCCGCACCAACCAGGAGTCGTGGCTCGGCGCCGTGGCGGCGGGCCTGTTCGCCTGCGCCGTGCTCATGGTCAACAACATCCGCGACATCCCGACCGACCGCCTCTCGGGCAAGCGGACCCTCGCGGTGCTCGCAGGACCGGCCGTGTCCCGAGCGATCTACACGGGTTTCGTGCTGATCCCGTTCGGCATCGCGGTGATCCTCGCGCTGTTCTACCCGCTGGCATGGCTGACGCTCTTCGTGCTTCTGATGATCCTGCCGGCCATCCTGATCACCTTGACGGCGAAGACGGCGAAGGAACTCATCCTGGCGCTGCAGCTGACCAGCCTGGGCGGGCTCGCCTACGCGGTCATCCTCGGGGCGGCGCTGGCGTTCTAGAGCGGAGGCTCGCACGAGGCGGGCTCGGGTGGGCCGGATTCGGGTGATATCGGCTGTTGCGTGCCGGGCCTGGTGCGAGCGGGGTCAGCGCGTCCGAGGGGAGCCCTCGCCGGCGGGATCGCCCGGCTCAGCGGTCGTCGCGGGTCGCGTCGACCGCGGCGTCCTCGACGTCGTCGTCGGTCGGGGCGCGCGGGACGTCCTTGCGGCGCTCGTAGATCGCCTCCGCGATGCGCTCGCGGGGCTTCCTCAGCAGGATGTAGGAGAGTGACAGGCTCGCGATCGCGGCGACGAAGCCCGCGGTGACCGCGGCCGTCAGCTCCGAGTCGACGAAGGTGCGCGCCGGCAGGTACACCAGCACGAAGACGCCGGCGAACATCGCCAGGCGCAGGAGCGAGTAGACGACGACCGCGCGGCTCAGTTTCACCGGGACAGTGTACGTCGGCCCCTGCACGCGCTTCCGTGAGCACCGTGGGAGCCTCCTGTCCAGCGTCCGTGCGGACCCTCCCCGACGGGGGTGCCGGACGTAGACTCGTGTCCATGATCCGCCTCGTCATCGGCCTGCTCGTGGCCCTCGCCGTCTTCACGGTCTACACCGTGATCGACGTCGCGATGAGCAACCGTCACGCCGTGCGGGCGATCCCGAAGTGGTCCTGGCTCCTGGTGGTGCTGATCCTCCCGGTCATCGGTGCGGGACTGTGGTTCTGGATCGGCCGCCCTCGCAAGCAGCGCGCCGCCGGCCGCCGCTACACCGCTCCGGACGACGACCCCGACTTCCTCGGCACCCTCCGCACCGAGCGCGACCCCGAGGAGGAGCGCCTGCAGGCCGAGCGCATCGCCCAGCTCGAGCGCGACCTCGCCGAGATGGACGAGCAGGGCGAGGCCGACGGCCCCGGCCGCCGGGATGCCTGAGCACCGGCCGGTCGCCCCCTCCACCCGATTCGCGGTCGACCTCCTCACCCGCTTCGTCGCGCTCGGCGTCCGCGACGTCGTCGTCGCTCCGGGCTCCCGCTCGCAGGCGCTCGCCCTGGTGGCGGCCGAGCTCGAGACCCGCGGCGACATCCGGCTGCACGTGCGGATCGACGAGCGCTCCGCGGGGTTCCTGGCGCTGGGCCTCGCCCTCGAATCCCGGATGCCGGCGCTCGTGATCACGACCTCCGGCACGGCGACCGCGAACCTGCACCCGGCAGTGCTCGAGGCGGACGCCTCGGACGTGCCGATGATCGTCCTGACCGCCGACCGGCCCGACGAGCTGCGCGGCATCCGCTCGAACCAGACGGCCGAGCAGCGCGAGCTGTACGGGCGTGCCGTGCGGCTGTTCGAGGACGTCGCTGCTCCGGACGACGCCTCCCTGCCCGAGGACGCGCGGGCGCTCGCCGATCGTGCCGTCACCGTGGCGCGCCGCGGGCCGGTCCATCTGAACCTCTCCTTCCGCGATCCGCTCTCCTCCGCTCTGCCCGACATGGAGCGGATCGAACCGGTCTCGTCGCCCGCCGTCGGATCCTGGATCCCGGGTGCCGTCGTGACCGCCGGTCCCGGTGAGCCGCTCACGGTCGTCATCGCCGGGGACAAGGCGGGCGCCGCGGCCGAGGAGATCGCTCGCGCCGGCGACTGGCCGCTGCTGGCCGAGGTCTCCTCCGGCGCCCGCTTCGGACCGCAGCTCGTCGTCGCCTGGCGGCGCCTGCTCGGCGAGCCCGACTTCGGCGGACGCATCCGCCGGGCGATCGTGCTCGGACACCCGACGCTCTCCCGCGAGGTCCCCGATCTGCTGCGCCGCGAGGACGTCGAGGTGATCGTCGTGGACGCCGTGCGCGATCAGTTCTACAACCCCGGCCGGCGCGCCCGCCGCGTCGGAGGCGTCGACGTGGTCCGCCCCGAGGGGTCGCCGCGTCCTGAGCGCGGCGAGCGCGCCTGGGCCGGATCCTGGGTGTCCGCGAGCCGCGCCCTGACGGTCGACCCCGACGAGCTGGACGAGGTCCCCGACGCGGGGTCGATGTCGGTCGAGGACCGCCGCGGCTACGCGCGCAACGCCCTCGCCGCGATCAGGGCACCGCTCACCCGCGACTTCGTCGTCGCCGCGGTCTGGAAGGTCACCTGGCCGCACGACCGGCTGCTGTTCGGAGCGTCGCGGCTGATCCGCGTCGCCGACGGGACCCTGCCGGGCAAGCGGATATCCGTCCTGGCGAACCGCGGCCTCGCCGGCATCGACGGCACGATCTCGACGGCTCTCGGGATCGCGGTGGCTTCGCAGGCGACCGAGCAGGGAGCCGGCGGAGTCACCCGGGCGGTCCTCGGCGATCTCACTCTGCTCCACGAGGCCGGCGGCCTCCTCCTCCCGCCCGGAGAGCGACGCCCGCGCGTGCAGCTCGTCGTCGTGAACGACGGGGGCGGCACGATCTTCGACGGACTCGAGGTCGCGTCGAGCTCGCATCCCGATGCGTTCGACCGCGTGCAGTTCACCCCGCAGAACGCCGATCTGGAGGCTCTCGCGCGCGCCTACGGGTGGGGCCACCGTCGTGCGGCGACGCGCGGCGAGCTGGAGCAGGCGCTGACCTCGCCGGGTGACGGGCCGGGCATCGTGGAGATCCGGCTCGAGCGCTGAGTCCGCACGGGTCCGGTCGGTCGGTCCTCCACAGGTCGTCGTCGGACGCTGTTCTCCCGGGGACGCCTCGTTCGAGCTCCGCAGCTCGTCTGCTGCTGCTTCGCTGGAGGCATGGCTGATGCGGAGACGGTGCGAGGAGAGGTCCTCGCCCTCGGCGACCGGGCGGCGGCGCTCGCGAGGAGCGCCTCCCCGGTGCTCCTGACCGCGGCGGAGGCGCTGCACGCGGGACACCGCGCGGCGCTGACCTGTCCCGACGCGTTCGCCCGAGGCTCCTCGACGGACAGCAAGGATGCGACGGACCTCGTCGAACGGTCGATCCGAGCGGAGTTCGCCGTCGCCCTCGGGGTCTCCGAGCGCACCGCCGCCAGGGAGCTGCTGCACGCCTCGCTCCTGATGGAGGAGCTGCCGCGGACCCGCTCCGCGCTCGCCGACGCCAGGATGCGCTGGGAGGCCGGCCAGCTCGTCTGCTCCGTCGCGGCGACCCTCCCGGCAGCGGCGCGCGCGGCCTACGACGACCGGGCCGTCGACCTCGCGGAGACGCTGACCCCGGGGCAGCTGCGCCACGCCCTCGCGCGGGTGCGGGAGGAGCTGCACGACGAGCCCCTCGCCGAGCGGCACGCTCGCGCCCGCGAGGACCGCCGGGTGTGGATGACAGCCGGGATCGACGGCATGGCGACGGTCTGCGCGCACGTCCCCGCGCCCGAGGCCGTCGGAGCGCTCGCCCGACTCGACCGCATCGCGAGGGATCTGCGGGACGGCGCCGAAGGGGACCGCGATCTGCGGACGCTGGCGCAGCTCCGCGCCGATGCGTGGGCCGACCTGCTCTGCCACGGGGACGTGGCGGGGACCACTCCGGAGGGAGCCGCGGCGCCCTCGACCGGGCTGCGGGCCGAGGTGAGAGTCACCGTGGCGGCGAGCACCGCCGCGGGTGACGACGAGGCGGCCGCCGAGCTCGACGGCTACGGGCCGATCCCTGCCGAGACGGTGCGAGCGCTCATCGACGACGACGCCGCCTTCACTCCCGTGCTGACCGACGAGGAGACCGGCGCGGTCGTCTCCGTCGGGCGCCGCCACCGGCTCCCACCGCCGAGGATGAGGCTGCTGGTCCGCCTCCGCGACCAGACCTGCCGCTTCCCGGGCTGCACCCGGCCGGCGTCCTCGACGGAGACCGACCACAGCGTCGAATGGCGGAACGGGGGAGAGACGACTCCCGACAACCTCGCCTCCCTGTGCGTCGCCCACCACCACGTGCGCCACGGCGACCGCTGGACGTATCTGCTCCATCCGGACGGCACAGCGGACTGGACCACACCGACCGGCCGCCGCGTGACGACCCGGCCGCCGGCGCTGCCCGGGCGTCCGCCGGTGGGTGCAGGACGACGGCCGGGTGCTCCCCGGCTCGACGGGGACCCGGCGGGGTAGGCGCCGGGTAGCCGACGGCTTCAACGACTCCCGACGTGCGTCAGGCCAGCGCGTCGGTGATCGGGCGGAACTTCATGCGGGTCTCGGCGAGCTCGGACTCGGGAACGCTGTCGGCCACGATGCCGGCGCCCGCCCAGGCCGTGACCGCGCCCTCGGCCGTGACCTCGGCGCTGCGGAGTCCGACAGCCCACTCGCCGTCGCCGTTGCCGTCGATCCAGCCGACGGGTCCTGCGTACCGACCGCGGTCGAAGGGCTCCAGGTGCTCGATGAGCGCAAGGGCGTCGGCGGTCGGAGTGCCGGCCACTGCGGCGGTCGGGTGAAGAGCATCGACGAGATCGAGCGCGCTGGAGGAGTCGTCCAGAATTCCTCGCACGTCCGTCGCGAGGTGCCAGAGGTTCGGCAGGCGGAGCGTGAACGGGGCGGCGCCCGCCGTCAGCTCCCGTGTGTGGGGCTCGAGTTCCCGGACCAGACTGGCGAGAGCGAAAGCGTGCTCCGAGCGGTCCTTCGGACTCTCGAGCAGAGCGGCCTCCACGTCCGCGTCGGCGAGGGGATCCTCGCCTCGTGCGGCCGTGCCGGCCAACACCCTCGCCGAGATCTCGCCCCGATCGACCGCGACCAGCGTCTCCGGACTGGCGCCGAGGAATCCGTCCACGGCGAAGCCCCAGCAGTCCGGGTACCGCTCGGTGAGCGCACCCAGCATCTGACGCAGGTCCGCCCCCGGCGGGAGCCGTCCCTTCAGATCGCGCGCGATCACGACCTTGGACAGCTCACCCGCCCGGATCGTCTCCACCGCGGCAGCGACCGCCGCGCGGTACCCGTCCGGCGGCAGCGCACCCGGCGAGAGCGGCACGTGGTACTCCGCCCCCAGCGGCTCCTCGCTCGGCGTATACGGTCTCTCCGCCTCGCCGATCGTGATCCGCGTCAGCCATGACCGGCCGTCGCGCGTCCCGATCACGGTGCGCGGCACGATCAGCACGCTCGTCGCCTCGGATCGGCTCGAGAAAGCGAAGGTCCCGAACGCGACCAGCCCCGTCCCGGGCAGTCCGACCCGGTCCTCCACCGTCGCCGCGTCGCAGAGCCGACGCCAGGCCGCCGCGGCATCCCGCAGCCGTTCCGGGCCCGAGAACTCGAGGCGCAGGGCCTCGCCGCGTCCGCTGAGGCCGGCGCCGTCGCGCTGCCAGAGGAGGGGCCGCCTCGGGTCGGAGTGGGAGAGGAGCGACTGCGGAGAGTCCAGTGGAGTCGTCTCCGCACGCAGCAGGGGGGTTCCAGCGCCGATGAGCGTCACCTCAGCAGGGTACGCCCGCGCCAGAAGGTGGGACGTCCCATGCCGCGGGGCTCGGGGCGCAGGGCTCCGTTGCTACCGTGATCCGGTCCGGGGCCGCCGCGCGAGGCGGAGCGGGGCGGTCCCGGCGCTTCCCCAGGGGGGGGGAGCGCGCCGACCGGCGCGGGACGGCGGATGCACAGCCGCCGTCCCGCGTCTCGCCGTAGACTTGCGGATCGTGACGAAGGCAGACCTCACCAAACGGCCCGACGAGGTCGCCTCGATGTTCGACACCGTGGCTCCCGCTTACGACCTGGTGAACGGACTCCTCTCGGTGGGGAACGACCGGCTCTGGCGGATCGCGACCACTCGCGCCGTCAACCCTGCTCCCGGTGAGCGCATCCTCGACATCGCGGCCGGCACCGGAACGTCGAGCGCGTCGCTGGCGCGGTCGGGCGCCCAGGTCGTCGCAGCCGACTTCTCCCCGGGGATGATCGCCGTCGGCCGTCGCCGTCAGGCGGGCAACGACCGGATCGAGTTCGTCCAGGCCGACGCGATGGACCTCCCGTTCGAGGACGAGTCGTTCGACGCCGTGACCATCTCGTTCGGTCTGCGCAACGTGGCCGAGCCGAGGACGGCGCTCGCCGAGTTCCTGCGTGTGCTGAAGCCCGGCGGCCGGGTCGTGATCTGCGAGTTCTCGACTCCGCCGATCGCTCCGCTGGCCGCCGCGTACGACTTCTACCTGTCGACGGTCATGCCCGCCGTCGTGCGCCTCGCGTCGTCGAACAATCCTGCGTACGACTATCTAGGCGATTCCATCCGGGCCTGGCCGGAGCAGAGCGTCGTCGCCGCCTGGCTCCGCGCGGCGGGCTTCGAGCGCGTGGCCTACCGCGATCTGACCGCGGGCATCGTGGCGCTGCACCGCGGCGTCAAGCCGATCGCGGCGACCCGATGACGACCGGGGTCCGCACAGGCCGAGACGTTAGGGTTTCCCTGTGAACGCCACTGCGCCCGTCGCCCGTCGCAGCCCGTCTCTGACGGCGCAGCTCGGCCTCTCCGAGCGCATCTTCTCCTCCTCGTCGGACCGCGCTCTCGCCCGCACGATCGACGCGGGTCTGGAGCAGGTCGAGGAGGGTCTCGTCCGGCAGCTGTCCTTCGCGGACGCCGTGGCCGACGTCTCCACCCGGTACCTCCTCGAGGCGGGCGGCAAGCGCGTGCGCCCGATGCTCACCCTCCTGGCCGCGTCGCTGGGCCGCGGCAACACGCCGCAGGTCCTGCTCGGTGCGCAGGCGATCGAGATCACGCATCTCGCATCGCTCTACCACGACGACGTCATGGACGAGGCGGAGAAGCGCCGCGGCGTCCCGTCGGCGCAGACCGTGTGGGGCAACAACGTGGCCATCCTGACGGGCGATCTGCTCTTCGCCCGCGCGAACCAGCTGATGGTCGAGCTCGGCGACAAGGCGATCCGGCTCCAGGCCGACACGTTCGAGCGGCTCGTCCTCGGGCAGCTGCATGAGACGGTCGGCCCGACCGACGGCGAGGACCCGGTCGAGCACTACCTGTCCGTCCTGGCCGACAAGACCGGGTCCCTGATCGCCGCGGCGGGCCGCACGGGAGTCGCGTTCTCGGAGGCTCCGGAGGAGTACGAGGAGGCCATGCGCGTCTTCGGCGAGAAGATCGGCGTCGCCTTCCAGATCGTCGACGACGTCATCGACCTCTCTCCCCAGCCGGAGGAGACCGGAAAGAACCCCGGCACGGACATCCGCGCCGGCGTGTCGACGCTGCCGATCCTGCGCCTGCGCGAGCGCGCCTCCTCCGATAGGGAGGCCGCGGCTCTCCTCGCCCGCATCGAGAGCTATGTGAGCCGCTCGAACGACGCCATCGCGCACACGGAGGAGCAGAGCGCCGACATCTCGGACGCCATCGCTCAGCTGCGCGATCACGACGTCACCGCGCAGACCCTCGCCGAGGCCCACCGGTGGGCCGACGAGGCCGTCGCCGCCCTCGCTCCGCTGCCCGACGGCTCCGTCCGCAAGGCGCTGACGCGCTTCGCCGACACCGTCGTCGAGCGCAACGGCTGACCCCGATCGTCGCGGCGCGCCCTGCGCCGCAGGAATGAGACCGGTTGTGCGCTGCGGCGCCCCGGCAGGAGGAACGCAATGACCAAGCTCAGGCTGGCCATCGTCGGCGCGGGTCCCGCGGGCATCTACGCCGCCGACCTCATGATCAAGGCCGAGAAGAAGTACGACGTCTCGATCGATCTGTTCGAGCACCTGCCCGCGCCCTACGGCCTGGTCCGCTACGGCGTCGCGCCCGATCACCCGCGCATCAAGGGGATCATCACCGCGCTGCGGGAGGTGCTCGACCGGGGCGACATCCGCATCTTCGGCAACGTGCACTTCGGGACCGACATCACGCTCGAGGATCTCAAGCGGCACTACCACGCCGTGATCTTCGCGACCGGCGCCGTCCGCGACGCTCCGCTCGACGTCCCGGGTGTCGAGCTCGAGGGCTCCTACGGTGCGGCCGACTTCGTCAGCTGGTTCGACGGCCACCCCGACGTGTCGCGCACCTGGCCGCTGGAGGCGTCCTCCGTCGCCGTCATCGGCAACGGCAACGTGGCGCTCGACGTCTCGCGGATGCTGGCGAAGCACGCCGAGGACCTCCTGCCCACCGAGGTCCCGCCGAACGTCTACGAGGGGCTGAAGGCGTCTCCTGTCACCGACGTGCACGTCTTCGGGCGCCGCGGTCCCGCTCAGGTGAAGTTCACGCCGCTGGAGCTGCGCGAGCTGGGCGAGCTGCGCGACGTCGACATGATCGTCGCCGACGAGGACTTCGACCTCGATCCCGCTTCGGAGGCCGCCATCGCGACCAACAAGCAGGTCATGGTCATCAACCGGGTGCTCAACCAGTGGCGCACCCGCGAGGTCGGGAGCGCCTCGCGTCGTCTCCACCTGCACTTCTGGGCGAAGCCGCTCGAGTTCGTGGACGACGGATCCGGTCGGGTCGGCGCGATCCGGTACGAGCGCACCGAGCCGGACGGCGAGGGCGGAGTGCGCGGCACGGGTGAGATCCGCGAGGTCCCGGTCCAGGCCGTGTACCGCGCGGTCGGCTACTTCGGCTCGCCGCTCGACGGCCTCCCGTTCGACGAGATGCGCGGCGTGATCCCGAACCGCGAGGGGCAGGTCCTGGACGACGAGGACCAGCAGGTCCACGGCGTGTACGCGACCGGCTGGATCAAGCGCGGACCGGTGGGCCTCATCGGGCACACCAAGTCCGACGCCATGGAGACCGTCGCGCACGTGCTCAACGACCAGGCGTCCTGGTGGACGCCCGAGCACCCCGAGGAGGCGGCCGTGGTCGCCCTGCTCGAGGAGCGGGAGATCGCCTACACGGATCTCGACGGCTGGCACCGGCTGGACGAGCACGAGATGGCGCTCGGCGAGCCCGAGGGCCGTGCGCGCGTGAAGGTCGTTCCTCGCGAGGACATGATCGCGATCTCGCGGGCGGAGCCGGTCGCGCTCTGACGCGTGCTCTCCGAACGGCCCTCCGGTGCACTCCGGGGGGCCGTTCGTCGTTCCGGCGCGGACGCCGCGCACCTCCTCTAGGATTCGGGCACCGCTCTGGACGGAGACAGCATGACCACGGCCTCGCCCCACGACGTCATCCGGGTGCGCGGTGCGCGCCAGAACAACCTCCGGGGGATCGACGTCGACATCCCGAAGCGGAGGATCACCGTGTTCACCGGGGTCTCGGGCTCCGGCAAGTCGTCGCTCGTCTTCGGCACCATCGCGGCCGAGTCCCAGCGCCTCATCAACGAGACCTACTCCGCCTTCGTGCAGCAGTTCATGGGGTCGCCGGCCCGCCCGGACGTGGAGTCGCTCGACGGACTGTCGGCCACGATCGTCGTCGACCAGGAGCGGATGGGGTCGAACGGCCGGTCCACGGTCGGCACGGCGACCGACGCGTACACGATGCTGCGGATCCTCTTCAGCCGGATCGGCGATCCGCACGCGGGCACGAGCGGTGCGTTCTCCTTCAACCTGCCGGAGGGGATGTGCCCGCGGTGCGAGGGGACAGGCCGGGTGTCGAGCATCGACCTCGACGCGCTGATCGACCGCTCGAAGTCGCTCGAGGGCGGCGCTCTCGACGCGATCCCCAACTTCGTCGTCGGCGGCTGGTACTGGAAGGGCCTCGCCGAGTCGGGCCTCTATCCGGCCGATGTGCCGATCGCCGACTTCACGCCCGAGCAGATGGACGCGTTCCTCCACCGTCCGGCCACGAAGATGGCCATCGCCGGGATGACGATGACCTACGAGGGCCTCCTGGTGAAGGTCACCCGCCTCTACCTGGCGAAGGAGGCGGCGCAGCCGCACATCCGCGCCTTCGCCGAGCGGGTGGCCACCTTCGCCGCCTGTCCCGAGTGCGGAGGCGGCCGGCTCACCCGCGCGGCACTGGAGTCGCGCATCGGGGGCCGGAACATCGCCGAGTGCGCCGCGCTGCAGGCGACCGACCTCGCCGCGTGGCTCCGCGGGCTGCAGGCGCCGTCCGTCGCTCCTATCGTCGAGACCCTCCTCGGGACGCTCGACGCCCTCGTCCAGGTCGGGCTGGGCTACCTGTCGCTCGATCGGGAGTCGGGCACCCTCTCGGGCGGTGAGGCGCAGCGGGTCAAGATGGTGCGGCATCTGGGATCGAGCCTCACGGACGTCACGTACGTCTTCGACGAGCCGACGGCGGGTCTGCATCCGCACGACGTCTCGCGGATGATCGAGCTGCTGCGCCGCCTGCGGGACAAGGGCAACACCGTCCTGGTGGTCGAGCACAAGCCGGAGATCATCGAGATCGCCGATCACGTGGTCGACCTCGGTCCGAGGGCCGGTGCGCACGGCGGCGAGCTGCGGTTCGAGGGGACGGTGGCGCAGCTGCGCACGTCCGACACCCTGACGGGCCGTCATCTCGGTCACCGCGTCCCGCTGAAGGAGGCCGTGCGCCGTCCGACCGGGGCGGTGGAGATCCGCGGGGCCTCCACGCACAACCTCCGCGGCGTCGACGTGGACGTCCCGCTGGGCGTGCTGACCGTCGTCACCGGAGTCGCCGGCTCGGGCAAGTCGTCGCTCCTGCACGGCTCGCTCGCGGGTCGGCCGGGCGTGGTGGTGGCCGACCAGTCGCCGATCCGCGGCTCGCGGCGCAGCAATCCGGCGACCTACACCGGGGTCCTCGACGCGATCCGGGCGGCCTTCGCGAAGGCGAACGGTGTGAGACCGGCGCTCTTCAGCGCGAACTCGGCAGGCGCCTGCCCCGTCTGCAAGGGGGCCGGGATGATCTTCACCGAGCTGGGCCCCGCCGCGACGGTCTCGTCGGTCTGCGAGGAGTGCGACGGCAAGCGGTTCACCGCTGAGGTGCTCGAGTACCGCCTCCGCGGGAGGAACATCCACGAGGTGCTCTCGATGCCGATCGTCGACGCCGCGGAGTTCTTCGCGAGCGGACCGGCGCACACGGTGCTCGCCCGTCTCGTCGACGTCGGTCTCGGCTACCTCACGCTCGGACAGCCGTTGAACACGCTGTCCGGGGGCGAGCGCCAGCGCCTCAAGCTCGCGATCAACATGGCCTCGTCCGGATCCGTCTACCTGCTCGACGAGCCGACCACGGGCCTGCACCTCGCGGACGTCGACACACTGCTCGGACTGCTCGACCGGCTGGTCGACTCCGGGAACTCGGTCGTGGTGATCGAGCACCACCGCGCCCTGATGGCGCACGCGGACTGGATCATCGACGTGGGGCCCGGAGCCGGGCACGACGGAGGGACGATCGTCTTCGAGGGGACTCCGGCCGGGCTCGCGGCGGCGGACACGCTGACCGGACGCGCCCTCGCCGAGTACGCGCGCTGAGGCGCACGGAGCCGCGACGTCCGCGGGTCAGCGCGAGAACGGGCCGGACAGGGCCGCCCACTGCAGGAGCATGATCGTCTTCGCGTCGACGATCTGCACGCCGATCTGGGTCAGCGCCTCGTCGAACGAGAGCTCGAGGACCTCGATGTCCTCGCCCTCGTCGGCGAGTCCCGCGAACGCTCCGCTGCGGGTCCCCGCGCGGTAGCGCCCGGCGTAGAAGTGCAGCTTCTCGGTGACCGAGCCGGGGCTCATGAACGCGTCGAACACGTGCTCGAGCCGGCCGACCTCGAGTCCGGTCTCCTCGGACGCCTCGCGGCGGGCGCCCTCCTCGGGCCCGTCCTCGTCCAGGAGACCGGCGGGCACTTCGAGGAGCATCCCGTCGAGGTCGCCGTTCACGTACGCGGGGTAGCGGAACTGCCGGATCAGGACGACGGTGCGCGCGTCGGCGTCGTAGAGCAGGACCGCCGCGCCGTTACCCCGGTCGTAGGTCTCGCGCTGCTCGCTCGTCCAGCTGCCGTCGCGGTGCCGGTAGTCGAAGCGGGTGGTGCGGAGGACGTACCAGTCGCTCGAGAGGAGGGTGACCTCCTTCACGACCACGTCGGGGTTCCCGACGAGGTCGAGCCCGTCCCTGTCGAGTCCGGTGCGGCCCCGCCGGTCGGGCTCGTCGATTCCGGCGGTCACGCGCGTGCTCCCGTGTGCGTCATTCCTCAGCGGAAGTTGACGAACTGGAGGTCGAGCTCGAGGTCGGCTCCGCGCAGGAGCGCCATGGTCGCCTGGAGGTCGTCGCGGCTCTTCGAGGAGACGCGGAGCTCGTCGCCCTGGATCTGCGACTTGACCGACTTCGGCGCCTCGTCGCGGATGAGCTTGTTGATCTTCTTCGCGTGCTCCTGGTCGATGCCCTCCTTGAGGGTGGCCTCGATCCGGTACTCCTTGCCGGACGCGAAGGGCTCGCCCGCGTCGAGGCTCTTGAGGCTGATGCCGCGCTTGATCAGCTTCGACTGGAAGACGTCGAGGATGGCGTTCGCCCGCTCCTCGGTGTTGGCCTTGATCAGGATCTTCTCGCCGCTCCAGGCGATCGAGGCGCCGACGTTCTTGAAGTCGTAGCGCTGCTCGACCTCCTTGTGGGCCTGGTTCAGGGCGTTGTCCGCCTCCATCTTGTCGATCTTGCTGACGACGTCGAACGTTGAATCTGCCATGGCTCCGAGTTTAGCTTTCAGGCGTGGCGGAGCCCGGCCCCAGGCGCGGCTGGTACCTCTGAGGGGTGCGCCGCCTCCCCGTTCTCGTCCTCGTCCCGCTCGCCGGCCTCCTCCTGGCCGGCTGCGGCCAGCGGCCGCCCGCGCTGACGGTCGAGGAGGGCCTGTCCACCGTCCCTCCCGCGGCGACCGCTCCCGTCGCGGCCGACCCCGTCGTGCTGGAGGATCCCGAGCAGGCCGCGGCGACGCCGGTGCGACTGCTCGCCGACGAGGCGTGGCTGGGCACGGCGTCCGAGGGGAGCGGCATCCCGCTGCGTGCGCTCACCGCCTACGCGGGCACGGCCCTCCTCACGGCGTCGGTCGACCCCGACTGCCGGTTGGACTGGGCGACCCTGGCCGGCATCGGCTACGTCGAGAGCAGGCACGGCACGATCGACGGCGGCGAGCTGGGCGAGGACGGGCGGCCGACGGAGCCGATCTACGGTCCGCGCCTGGACGGAGCGCGCTTCGACCGGGTCCCCGACAACGACGGCGGGGCTCTGGACGGCGACGCCGAGGTCGACCGGGCGATGGGTCCGCTGCAGATCATCCCGGCGACGTGGATGGCGTGGGCGTCGAGCGGATGGGATCCGCAGAACGTGGACCAGCAGGCGGTGACCGCCGCCCGGTACCTCTGCGACGCCGGCGGCGACCTCTCGACGGAGTCGGGATGGCGGGCGGCGATCGCGGCATACAACCCGGCCGGGAGCTACGCGGGGAAGGTCGCGGAGGCGGCGTCCCGCTACGCGGCGGAGGCGGACTGAGGCCGCGCGGCACCGATTTCCGATCCGCCGGTCGCGTGGGTATCCTTGCTGAGCGCCTCCGGTTGTGAACACGCGGTCGGGTGCGCCACGGCGAGTTACCCTAGCGGCCAAAGGGATCTGACTGTAAATCAGACGGCGTAGCCTTCGGGGGTTCGAATCCCTCACTCGCCACCGAGCAGGAACATCCAGCAGACGCCCCGGCATCACGAGATGCGCGGGGCGTTCCGCATGTCGGGGGATCGCCCTTCCGGCGGAGCGCCTTTCCGGGGGAGCGCCTTTCCGGGGGAGCACCGGTCCGGCGGATCGCCGGACCCGGCCTCTTCGTCCCGTCGCACCTCGCGCGCCGTCGGCCCGGCCCGCGCCGTCGCCTCAGCCCCGCGCCTCCTGCTCCAGGAACGCTGCGAGGGAGAGCGGCGGCCGTCCGGTCAGCCGCTCGACGTCGGACGAGACGTGCTTCAGCTGTCCGGCGGCGATCGCGGAGTAGGTGCTGACCCAGGCGTCCAGCTGCCAGTCCGGTGCGTTCCACCGGCGGCGTGACGCGTACGCCTCCTCGAGGGTCTCGTCGACGTACACGGCGGGGCGGCCCGCCGCCGTCAGGCTCGCCGCGACCTCGTCGAGGGTGAGGGCCTCGGGCCCGGTCAGCTCGTAGGCGGCTCCGCGGTGCTCGGAGGGGGAGCGGAGGACCGCGGCGGCGGCGCGGGCCACGTCCTCGCGCGCGACGACGGCGGCACGGCCCGATCCCGCGGGTCCGCGGATCGCGCCGTCGTCGCCGAGCATCGCGGGCAGGAAGTCGAGGTAGAGGTTGTCGCGGAGGAACGTCCAGCCCATGCCCGAGCGGCGGATCGCGTCCTCGGTGGCCGCGTGGTCTCGGGAGAGGGTGAAGACCGCGTCGGGTGCGGCTCCGGCGAAGGAGGTGTAGACGACGTGCTCGACACCCGCGGCGGCGGCTGCACCGACGAACGCGAGGTGCTCGGCGCGGCGCTCCTCGTTCTCGGAGGCGGAGACCATCAGGAGGAGGCGCACGCCCTCGAGCGAGTCGCCCGCGTCGGCGAAGGAGGAGCGCACCACCTCGGCCCCGGGGAGCTCGGGCGCGCGGGACGGGTCGCGGACCAGCAGGCGGAGGGCGTGACCGGCGTCGGCGAGCTCGCGCGCGACGCGACCGCCCACGGCTCCGGTGGCTCCCGTGAGGGCGATAGGGGTGCTCATCCCCCCATGATGGGCCCGATCCCTAGGCTGGGGCCATGAGCGACAACGCCCCCCTCCTCGCCATCGCCCGCTCGATCGCCGTCGAGGCGGCGCACCTCGCCCGCCAGCGGCGGCAGGACGGTGTCGAGATCGCCGCGTCGAAGTCGTCCCCGGAGGACGTGGTGACGGCCGCGGACCGGGAGGTCGAGGAGCTGATCCGCAGGCGCTTGGCCGAGGCGCGTCCGGACGACGGCTTCCTCGGCGAGGAGTCGGGGTCGGGAGGCGGCACGAGCGGGCTGACCTGGGTCGTCGATCCGATCGACGGGACCGTCAACTACCTCTACGGCATCCCCTCCTACGCGGTCAGCATCGCTGTGGTGGAGGGGGAGCCGGATCCCGCGACCTGGACCGCGCTCGCCGGCGCGGTCGTGAACGGAGCGACGGGCGAGGTGACCACGGCCAGCCGAGGCGGGGGAGCCGAGCGGGACGGAGTCGCGCTGCAGGTCTCGGCTCCCTCCTCCCTCTCGCTCGCGCTGGTCGGCACCGGCTTCGGCTACGACGCGGGCCGCCGGATGCGTCAGGGCGCCGTGGTGCAGGAGCTCCTGGGCTCGGTCCGCGACATCCGCCGCATCGGCTCGGCGGCGCTCGACCTGTGCTCGGTGGCCACCGGGCAGCTGAACGCGTACTACGAGCGGGGCTTGAACCCGTGGGACCTCGCTGCGGGCGCCCTCATCGCCGAGGAGGCGGGTGCGCGGGTCGCGGGACTCGACGGCGCATCCTTCGGCTCCGGGCTGCTCATCGCGGCACCGGATCCTCTCTTCGCCGAGCTGGAGGATCTGCTGCGCCGCCTGCGCGCGGACGAGGTGTAACCGCTCTCCCAGGCGGAGCCGACACGGATTCCGTGCGCCGAGAGGCGGACCGGCGCAGGATCCCGCCGGGGCTCGCCGCGCGTCGTGCCCCGATCGCGCCTGTGCGCGGCGGCCTCTGGCCGGATCCCGCCGGCCGTGGTTATCCTTTATGAATTCGTGATGTTCGCACAGGCTGCGCTCACGGAGCCGAGCGGTGCCTCTCCCTGGAGGCCCGCTCGTCCCCTGCCCCCGACGGAAGACATCGATTTCGTGAGCCCCGATTCGCCCGCCCCCGCTGCCCCTGCATCGACCCCCGGCGAATCGACTCCACCCCTCTCCCGTCGCGAGCTCCGCGAGCGCGAGCGCGCTCTGGCCCTCGCCTCCGACGTCTCGCTGGCGAGCGGCTCCGACGACCTCCTCGCGGCTCCCACGGCGGAGCAGCTGCGCGAGGCGGAGCGCCGCGTCGCCTCGGTCCGCAGCGCCCCGGCGCCCGTCCCCGCTCCGCGCGCGACGCCGCTCCGGCCCGTGCGCCGGGCCCGGGTCGGCGGACTCGTCGCCCTCTCCTTCGTCGCGGCCATCGTGGCGGCGACCTCTCTGCCGGCCACATCGCTCCTGACCGCGGAGGACGTGCAGGCGCAGAGCCTCTCGACCCCCTTCGGCGCCGACGCCCGCCGCGGCGCGCAGTCGTTCGTCGCCGGCGAGGTCAGCGCCGAGACGGTCGCCCGCGACGGCTTCGGCGTGCAGGAGCGCAAGACGCAGACCAACGTCGCCGACATCGTCCGCACCTCCGACACAGGCTTCACGAACGACCCGAACGCGTCGATCCAGTGGCCCTTCGCCGTCGGCGTGCCGGTGGGCGACCGCTTCGGCTACCGCAACTGCGCGGGCTGCTCGGTGAACCACGGCGGCACCGACTTCAACCCGGGCGACGGCTCGCCCATCCAAGCGATCGCCGACGGCGTCGTGCGCACGGTCATCGACGGCGAGGGCTCGCTCGGCGTGCACGTGATCGTCGACCACGAGATCGACGGGCAGCTCGTCTCGAGCGTGTACGCGCACATGCAGCACGGCTCGGCGGCCGTGAACGAGGGCGACCCGGTGAAGGTCGGCCAGCTGCTCGGCCTGGTGGGCACGACCGGCATGTCGACCGGCCCGCACCTGCACTTCGAGATCCGCCTCGACGGCGTGACGAAGGTCGACTCCTACCTCTGGCTCAAGGCCAACGCCGGGCGCTGACCCGGCGGCAGGACGCGGGAGTCGCCGGGCGGACCCCGCGGCCCGCTACTCCGCGCGCAGCCAGACCGTGGTGTCGGCCGGCAGCGCCGGCTCGTGCAGCTCCTCCGAGGACAGCACCACGGAGCCGACGGGCAGCTCGACCGGAGCCTCGCCGAGGTTCGCGATCACCGTGACCGTTCCGTTGCGGAACGCCACGACGTCCTCCGGGTAGCCCTCGAGCCACTCGACGGCGCCGGAGCCCAGGTCCTCGGCGCGGCGCACCGCGAGCAGGGACCGGTACAGCTCGAGCGTCGAGCCCTCGAGACCGCGCTGGCGGTCGCGGGCGAGCGGCGCCCAGTCGCCGGGCTGCGGCAGCCAGGAGTCGCCGGAGCCGCTGAAGCCGTACGCGGGCGCGTCCGCCTCCCACGGGATCGGCACCCGGCAGCCGTCGCGGCCGTAGCGCTCGCCGCCGGTGCGGAACCAGGTCGGGTCCTGACGCGCCGAGTCCGGCAGGTCGATCGCCTCGGGGAGCCCGAGCTCCTCGCCCTGGTAGACGTAGGCGGAGCCGGGGAGCGCGAGCATGAGGGCGGACGCGGCACGAGCGCGGCGCAGCCCCAGGACGGGGTCGGGGAGTCCGGGCGTGCGCGGGCCGATGCCGTAGCCCTGCGGGTTGTCGGACGTCAGGGCCAGGCGGCTCGCGTGGCGCACGACGTCGTGGTTCGACAGCACCCACGTCGACGGGGCGCCGACGGCGGCGAAGGCCTCGACGGAGGAGTCGATGATGTCGCGGAGGGCGGGTGCGCTCCACGGGGTCTCGAGGTAGGCGAAGTTGAAGGCCTGGTGCATCTCGTCGGGGCGGACCCAGCGGGCGAGCTTGGAAAGGGGCTGCACCCACGCCTCGGCGCAGAGCACGCGGTCGTCCGGGTACTCGGCGAGCAGGGAGTGCCAGTCGCGGTAGATCTCGTGGACGCCGTCCTGCGCCCAGTAGGGGGCGGTGGGCTCCTCGCCGTCGGCCGGAGCGACTCCGCCCATCGACCCGCTGTCGGCGGGCGGCGTGTAGTCGGGCAGCCCCTCGGCCTTGATCATCCCGTGCGCGACGTCGACGCGGAAGCCGTCGACGCCGCGGTCGAGCCAGAAGCGGAGGACCTCCCGGAAGCGCTCGCGCACCCACTCGTTCGTCCAGTCGAAGTCGGGCTGCGAGGTGTCGAAGAGGTGCAGGTACCACTGGCCGGCCGAGCCGTCGGGCTCCATGACGCGGGTCCACGCGGGGCCGCCGAAGACAGACTCCCAGTTGTTCGGGGGCAGCTCGCCCGACTCGCCCCGGCCGTCGCGGAACAGGTAGCGCGCCCGCTCGGCGCTGCCCGCGGGAGCGGCGAGCGCCTCCTGGAACCAGCGGTGGGCGCTCGAGGAGTGGTTGGGGACGAGGTCGACGATGATCCGGATGCCCAGGGCGTGAGCGCGGGCGAGCATCGCGTCGAAGTCGGCGAGGGTGCCGAAGAGCGGATCGACGTCGCAGTAGTCGGCGACGTCGTAGCCCGCGTCCTTCTGCGGCGAGGTCATGAAGGGCGAGAGCCAGATCGCGTCGACGCCGAGCTCGGCGAGGCTCTCGAGGCGCGAGGCGATGCCGGGCAGGTCGCCGATGCCGTCGCCGTCCGCGTCCGCGAAGGAGCGCGGGTAGATCTGGTAGATGACGGCGGTGCGCCACCACTCGGCTCCCCGGCGGTGCTCGGCCTCGGAGTCGGGGCCGGGGGAGTTCTCGGGCGCGCCGGAGCTAGCGGAGTCCAGGGTCATGAGGTCCAGTTTATCGGGCGGCTCGTGGGCGCCGGGGGCACGCCCCCCGCCGTCCCGTACAGTCGACGGGTGATCGAAGAGACGCCGGACGAGGCCCGAGCCCGACGCCGACGGGCGCTGCTGTGGGTGGTGCCGCTGCTGGTGCTGCTGGTCGGCGGCCTGGTCGCCGTCACCCTCGCGATCGGCGGATTCGCGCTGCGCAGCATGACCGGCGCCTCCGCCGTGCAGCTCGTCCTCGTCGCCTAGGCGGTCGCGGCCGGGCCGTCCTCGTCCTCGGGCGGGGGCGCGGAGGAGGTGCGCGCCCGCTCCTCGGACGCGTGCGCGGTCTCGGGCCCGGTCGCGCGGGCCTGCTCGTCGGCGCGGGTGACCGCCTCCGCGAGCTCGTCGGCGACGAGGTACCCGGGAGAGACGGCCTCGGCCCGGTAGGCCGCCCGGCCGACCATGTGCGCCGAGACGGGCACGGTCAGCAGCTGGAAGCCGATCACCAGCACGATGGTCCCCGCGGCGGCGAAGCCGGGGTTCCGGATGGCGACCGCGAGCATCACGCAGATCAGTCCGAGCACCTGCGGCTTCGTGCCCGCGTGCATCCGGGAGAGCAGGTCGTCGAACCGCATCAAGCCGATCGCGGCCAGCAGCGAGAGCAGGGCGCCGACCAGCAGCAGCACAGCGGTGAGCACGTCGAAGAACAGGTCCATGTCAGTCCTCCTCGCGGTTGGCCATGAACTTGGCGACGCTGATCGATCCGAAGACGGCGAACAGCGCGAGCCCGAGCGCGACGGGCAGGGTCCGCGCGTGGTGGTCGACCGCCATCTCGGCGCCGATCCCGCAGATGATCGTCGCGACGAGCACGTCGGCCGCGACGACCCGGTCGAGCACGGACGGACCGCGGAGGATCCGCACGAGCGCGAGCAGGCAGGCGGCGCCGAAGACCGGCACCAGGATCCAGATCAGCCAGTCGATCACCGGACCACCCCCGATCCGGCCTCGATCGGCCGATTCACGCGCTGCACGTCCTCGCGGGAGCCGATGGCCCGGACGATGCGCGCTTCCGTCCGGAGGACCGTCCGGCGCACCTCGTCGATCCGCTCGCCCTCGTCGTGGGTCACGCCGAGCACGTGCAGGTAGAGGACGTTCAGCTGCGGGTCCACGTCGATCACCAGGGAGCCGGGGACGAGCGAGACGGCCTCCGTCGTCCAGACGAGCATCCCCTCGGAGCGGCTGCGCAGGTGCACGGCGACGATGGCGTTGTGGACCGGGACGGGCAGGGTCAGGATCTGCCAGGACACCCGCACCGAGGCCACCGCGATGTCGGCCAGGAGGCGCAGGAGGAAGAGGAGCACGAACCACGGGTTGATGCGGTTCGAGAACTCGACCGGCGGCAGGTAGAACACCCGGGTGATCAGCAGGGCGACCAGGAAGCCGGTGACGATCGACAGCACCGAGACGTCGTCCCAGAGCAGCACCCAGATCCCGACGAGGGTCACGAACATCGCGACGCGGTTCCAGATGTCGACGCGGCGGCGGGGGCTCATCGCGGCCCCTCCTCTCCGAAGGACGAGTCGCGGTAGACGGTCGCGATGTAGGTCGCGGGGTCGGCGACCGCGCTCGCCGCTCGCTCGCTCGCGTCGTAGAGGGGACCGGCGCCGACGGTCAGCACGACGCCGACGACGACCATCCCCGCGGTGGCGAGCACCATCATCGGCGGCGAGTGGCGGGTGCGGATGCTGCCCGTGTCGTGGGGGTCCTCCTGCAGCTGGTCGATCAGGGGCGACTCGTAGCCGGGCACCTCCTCCTGCCGGCGCCAGAAGACCATGTTCCAGACGCGCGCGACGGCGTAGAGGGTCAGGAGCGAGGTGACGGCTCCGGCGGCGATGACGGCCCAGATCAGCCACGACGGCTGGTCGACGGCCGCCTCCGTGCCGGCGACGAAGAGCCCCACCTTGCCGAGGAAGCCGGTGAACGGCGGGATCCCGCCGAGGTTCATCGCGGGGATGAAGTAGAGCAGCGCCAGCAGCGGCGAGGCCTTGAGCAGCCCGCCGAGGCGCAGGATCGAGGTGGTGCCGCCGACGCGCTCGATCAGGCCGGTCGCGAGGAAGAGCGTCGTCTGCACCGTGATGTGGTGGATGACGTAGAAGATCGTCGCCGCGTAGCCGGCCGGGGTGCCCACGGCGATCCCGAAGACCATGTAGCCGATGTGCGAGACCAGCGTGAAGGACAGCATCCGCTTGATGTCGGCCTGCGCGACGGCGCCGAGGATGCCGACGATCAGCGTCAGCAGCGCCACCACCAGCAGCACCTCGCTCAGCCTCCCGCCGGGGAAGAGCAGGGTCTCGGTGCGGATCAGCGCGTACACGCCGACCTTGGTGAGGAGTCCGGCGAAGACGGCGGTGACCGGCGCCGGAGCCGTGGGGTACGAGTCCGGGAGCCAGAACGACAGGGGGAACACGGCCGCCTTGATCCCGAAGCCGAGCAGCAGCACCACGTGGAGCACCAGCTGCACGTCGGCGGGGAGCTCGGCGATGCGGATCGAGAGCTGCGCCATGTTGACCGTGCCGGTGGCGCCGTAGAGCAGGCCGATGGCCGAGAGGAAGAACACGCTCGAGACCAGGCTGACGACCACGTAGGTCGTGCCGGCGCGGATCCGCGGCGCGGTGCCGCCCAGGGTGATCAGCACGTAGCTCGCGGCCAGCAGGATCTCGAAGCCGACGTAGAGGTTGAAGAGGTCGCCCGCGACGAAGGCGTTGAGGATGCCCGCCGAGAGGATCAGGTAGGTCGGGTGGAAGATCGTGACCGGCGTTTCGCGGTTGCCGTCGACGAGGCCCTGGCCGACCGAGAACAGCAGGACGCCCAGCAGGGTGATCGAGGTGATCACGAGCATCAGCGCGGCGAGCGGATCGACGACCAGCACGATGCCCCACGGCGGCTCCCAGCCGCCCACGTAGACGGCGCTGCCGCCTCCGTCGCCGGTGAGGACCAGCACGAGCATCACCGAGGAGATCACCAGAACGCTCGAGAGCGTCACGATGTTCACGGTGATCTGCGCGCGCCGGTGGCGTCCGAGGATCAGCGCGACGGCCGCTCCCAGGAGGGGGAGGGTGACGACGAGCGGGATCAGGGCGTTCATCGGTCCTCCTTCCTGTCGTCGGTCATGGCGCTCTCCCCGTGCTTGGCGGCGGTGCCCTCGTCGCTGGACTCGAGCAGGACGTCGAGCGCCCGGTCGTCGGCGGTGGTCTGGGCCGAGATGCCCGCCGCGTCCTCGCGGACGGAGGCGTCGGTCTCGTCGTCCTCCACCTGGTCGGCTTTGGCGAGGCGCCAGCGCCGGTAGATCATCGCGAGGAGGAAGGCGGACACGCCGAAGGTGATCACGATCGCGGTGAGGATCAGCGCCTGCGGCAGCGGGTCGGCCATCTCGGCGGCGATCTGCTCGTAGGAGCGCCCGTCGTCGGTGACGAACGGCGCGATGCCCGAGCGGCCGGCCATCAGCAGGATGAGGATGTTGGTCGCGTTCCCGACGAGCAGGAACCCGATCAGGATGCGGGTGAGGCTGCGCTCGAGCATCTGGTAGACGCCCGCCGCGTACATCACCGCCATCACGACGACGAGGACGAGGGTGATGCTCATGCGCCGTCCCCCCTGCCCGGTCCGCCGACGACCGTGGAGCCGGTGGGGAGCGAGGTCTCGAGCCCGTCGACCGTGCCCTGGCCGGGGCCGGGGGTGCTGTCGGTCGAGTGCGTGACGCCGTCGCCCGAGGGGGAGCCCTGCTCGGCCTCCTCGCCGTGGCGGTCGACCTCGCCGCCGAGGCTGCGGAGGATGTCGAGGGCGAGGCCGATCACGATCAGGTACACCCCGATGTCGAAGAGGGTGGACGTGCCCAGGTGGAGCTCGCCCAGCACCGGCACCTCGAGGTCGAGCCAGCTCGATTCGAGGACCTCGAGGCCGAAGGCGAGGGAGGAGACGGCGGTGCCGACGGCGAAGAAGAGGCCGAGTCCGAGGACCTTGCCCGCGTCGATCGGCGCGGCCTCGCCGAGCTCGAAGCGGCCGCCGGCGAGGTAGCGCGCGACGAGGGCGAGACCGGCGAGCAGGCCGCCCGCGAAGCCTCCGCCCGGGGTGTTGTGTCCGGTGAAGAGCAGGTAGACCGACACGATCATCGCGGGGTGGAAGAGCAGGCGCACCAGCACCTCGAGCACGATCGAGCGGTTCTCCGGCCGGAGCGTGCGCCCGGCGACGAGCCAGGAGCCCCGGTCGCCGTCGCGCTCGGCGTCGGCGGAGGAGGTGGTCAGGTCCATCGCGCGCTCGCGGCGGTCGTCGGCGCTCTGCGACTCGAGGCGGGGAGCGCCTCCGGCCCGGCTGGAGAGGAAGATCAGGCTCGCGACGCCGGTGGCGACCACGACGAGGACCGAGATCTCGCCCATCGTGTCCCAGGCGCGGATGTCGACGAGCAGGACGTTGACGATGTTGCGGCCCTTGCCCTCCTCGTAGGCGAGGCGGGGCAGCTCGGCCGAGATCGGCGTCGCGGTCCGGGCGCCGAGGGCGATGGTGGCGGCGAGGGCCATGACCGCTCCGACCGCGATGCCGATGACGGCGCGCAGGCGCTTGCGCATCGGCTGGTGCTTCGCGGCGATGCGGGTCGGGAGGCGGCGCAGCACCAGGACGAAGACCACGAGGGTCACCGTCTCGATCAGCGCCTGGGTGAGGGCGAGGTCCGGTGCGCCCTGCAGGGCGAAGAGGGCCACCATCCCGTAGCCGGTGGCGCCGGCCAGCAGCACGGCGGCGACGCGGTTGCGGGCGATCGCGCACAGCACCGCCGCGAGGATCATCACGGCCGCGACCGCGAGCTGGCCCGGGCTGTCCCAGAAGACGAGATCGCCCGGCCAGGTGCGGTTGAGGGCGGCCGCACCGCCGACGCCGAGGACGAAGACCGCGAAGATCACCGTCAGGTAGCGGGGGAGCGAGCCGCGCTGGACGGACTCGGTGACCGTGCTGGCGACGCGGTCGAGCCAGCGGACGGTGGCCCAGTAGCCCTCGGCGGAGTCGATCCGGTTGGGCAGCATCGACTGGGCGCGCGCGACGGCGACGCGCTTGGCGAAGAGCAGGAGTCCGACGGCGATCACGAGGGCGCTGAGTGCCAGCGCGGGCTCGAAGCCGTGCCAGAGCGCGAGGTGGTAGCCGCCGTGGTCGGAGGCCTCCGCGGCGGCGGCGAGCTCCGGGTCGGCGTCCGGAGCGGCGTAGGGGAGGGTGTCCGCGTAGACGGCGACGAGCGGGTCGAGCACGGAGGCGGCGATCCCGCCGATCACGCTGGCGGCGGCCAGCAGTACCGGGGCGGCGGTGAAGGTCCACGGCTCGGCGTGCAGGTGCGTGTCCTCGAGCCCCTTCTTCCGGGCGAAGGCGCCCCAGAAGAAGCGCGCGGAGTAGGCCACGGTGAGGATCGAGCCGAGGACGAGGCCGACCAGCGCGACCCAGGCCCAGAACGAGCCCTGCTCGATCGCCGAGATCAGGCTCGTGAACACGGCCTCCTTGGCGACGAAGCCCAGCAGCGGCGGGATGCCCGCCATCGACAGCACGCCGACGAGGGCGGCGCTCGCGAGCACCGGCGCCTGCCGTCCCAGGCCGCTGAGCTTGCGGAGGTCGCGCGTGCCGGCGCGGTGGTCGACGATGCCGACGGTGAGGAAGAGCAGCGCCTTGAAGAGAGCGTGGGCGACGAGCAGGGTCAGTCCGGCCAGCGCGGCGTCGCGCGAGCCGAAGCCGACGGCGACGGTCAGGAAGCCGAGCTGGCTGACGGTGCCGTAGGCCAGCACGAGCTTGAGGTCGTACTGCCGGAGCGAGCGCCAGCCGCCGACGAGCATGGTCCAGACTCCGACGCTCACCACCACGGGCAGCCAGACGGAGTCGTCGGCGAAGCCCGGCGCGAGGCGCGCGACGAGGTAGATGCCGGCCTTCACCATCGCGGCGGCGTGCAGGTAGGCGCTGACCGGCGTGGGAGCGGCCATCGCGGCCGGCAGCCAGAAGTGGAACGGCACCAGGGCCGACTTCGAGAACGCGCCGAGCAGCACCAGCACCAGGGCCGTCGACACGATCGGGCCGGAGGGGGCGGCGGCGACGATCCCGGAGAGGCTGGTGGTACCGGCCTGCACGATCAGGACGATGATCCCGACCAGCATCGCCAGCCCGCCGAGAGTCGTGACCAGGAGCGCCTGGAGCCCGGCACCCCGGCTCTCCTTGCGCCCGCTGTAGTGGCCGATGAGGAGGTAGGAGAGGACGCTCGTCGCCTCCCAGAAGACGAAGAGGATGATCACGTCGTCGGCCGTGACCAGCCCGTACATCACTCCGGCGAACGCGGACAGGAGCGCTGCGAACCGGCCCAGCGAGGGCTCGTCGCGGCTGAAGTACGTCGCGCAGTAGGCGAGGACCAGGGCGCCGACTCCGCTGACCACGAGGGCGAGGACGATCGAGAGCGCGTCCAGGCGGAAGGAGAGGGCGATGTCGAGCGCGGGGATCCACGGCACGGACTCGCGGATCTCGCCGCCGTCGAGGATCGTCGGCAGGGCGGTCGCGGTGGCGACGAAGCTCGCGGCCGGGATCAGCGCCAGCGCGTAGAACGTCTTCGGCCCGAACCGGTCCACCAGCCAGGGGGTCACCACGGCGATCGCGAACGAGATCACGAGGATGAGGAGCATCACATGTTCCTCCCAAGGTGTACCCAGCGCATAAGTCGGTCAAGAATATCGGAGCGCCCTCCCGCGGAACCTGAGTGTGCGAAGGCTTGACGGCCCCGTCGTGATCCGCCAGGGCCCTACCGTGGGGAGCATGGCCCGCTCGCTCCTCCCCGACCAGCTCTGCCGACTCCGCGTCCACGACCTCGCGACGGGGGAGTCGACGACCGTCTTCGAGTCCGACTCCGTCCTCGTGGAGGCGCCGAACTGGACTCCGGACGGCTCCGCCCTGATCGTGAACGGCGACGGCGGCCTCTTCCGGCTGCCGCTCGAGGGGGCGGCCGTGCTCGAGCCGATCCCGCTCGACGGGGTGCCGGCCGAGCTCAACAACGACCACGTGCTCGCCCCGTCCGGCGGGCTCGCCTACGTCTCGGCGCGCGACGGGCACCTCTACGCGGTCGAGCTCGACGGCTCCGCCCCCGCCCGCCGCCTGAGCGCCGAGCGCGAGGGCGCGCGCTTCAAGCACTACCTGCACGGCGTCTCGCCCGACGGCGCGACCCTCGCGCTGATCGGCGGCGGCGACGCCTCCGGGCGGTGGCGGACCGACGTCTACACGATGCCGGCCGGGGGAGGCCCGCTCACCGCCCTGACCGACGACGAGGCGGCCGACGACGGCGTCGACGTCTCGGCCGACGGCCGCACCCTCGTCTTCAACTCCGAGCGGGCCGGAGGAGGCGCGCAGCTGTTCCGCATCGGCCTCGACGGCTCCGCGCTCTCCCGCCTGGTCGAGTCGGACACGGTCGACTGGTTCCCGCACGAGTCGCCCGACGGCGCGCACCTGCTCTACCTCGCCTATCCGGAGGGGACGGCCGGGCACCCCGAGAACGTCGACGTCGAGCTGCGGCTGCTCGACCTCCCCGGGCGCGCGACGCTCGAGCCCGGCCGCGTGCTGGAGCGCCTCCACGGCGGGCAGGGGACGATCAACGTCTCCGGCTGGGCGCCGGACTCGACGCGCTTCGCCTACGCCGACTACCCGCGGCGCTGAGAGCCTGAGTCCTTGCCGCGCATGCGCGGGAGGGGGATCGATCACGGCGGGGAGCGGGTCTTGAATCGGGGGATGAGCATCGACAGCGCAGCATCCTCCTCCGTCACCCGCTCGCCGCTCGGCGACTCCGGCATCGACGTCTTCCCGCTCTCGCTCGGCGGCAACGTCTTCGGCTGGACCGCGGGGCGGCAGACCTCCTTCGACGTCCTCGACGGCTACACGGCCGCGGGCGGCGACTTCATCGACACCGCCGACGCGTACTCCGCCTGGGTCCCGGGCAACACGGGCGGCGAGTCCGAGACGATCATCGGCGAGTGGCTCGCGCAGCGCTCGGGGGACCGGGACGACGTGGTGATCGCGACGAAGGCGGGCCGCCACCCGCAGTTCACCGGCCTCGCGCCCGACACCGTGCGCGCGGCCGCCCGCGCCTCCCTCGAGCGGCTCGCGACCGACCGGATCGACCTCTACTACGCCCACTTCGACGACGAGGCCGTGCCGATGGCCGACATCGCCGCCGTGTTCTCCGAGCTCGTGGACCAGGGCCTGGTTCGCGCGATCGGAGTGTCGAACTTCAGCGCCGAGCGCGTCGCGGAGTGGCTGCGCATCGCGGGCGAGGAGGGCCTGCACGCGCCCGTCGCGCTGCAGCCGCACTACAACCTCGTGGAGCGCGGGATCGAGGCCGACCTGCTGCCCCTCGCCCGCGAGGCGGGGCTGGCCGTCGTCCCCTACTCCGCCCTGGCGTCAGGATTCCTGACCGGCAAGTACCGTGACGGATCGACGCCCGAGGGTCCGCGCGCCGACGGCGCCTCCCGCTACCTCGACGGCCGCGGCCGCCGGGTGCTGGCGGCGCTCGACGCGGCGGCGGAGGCGCACGGCGCCGAGGTGGCGACGGTGGCCCTCGCGTGGCTCCGCTCGCAGCCCGGAGTGGTCGCGCCGATCGCCAGCGCCCGCGTGATGGAGCAGTTGCCGGCGCTGATCGCCTCGGCCTCCCTCGAGCTGAGCGCCGAGGAGCTCGCCGCGCTCGACGAGGCGAGCCGGGCGTAGCCGCAGACGGGCGGCCGCGGGGGCGCGTCCCCCGCGGTCGTCGACGCTCCGCGGAGGTGCTATCGTCTAACGGTGCCAAATCGCGGGCACGCCCCGAGAGGGGCTGTCAGACCCGCAGGTGCGCCCCCTTAGCTCATTGGTAGAGCACTTCCTTGGTAAGGAAGAGGTAGTGGGTCCGATTCCCACAGGGGGCTCCGTTCCCCGCAGGCCAGACCTGCGAAGAACGCGCGGCGGGGTAGCTCAGGTGGTTAGAGCACACGGCTCATAATCGTGGTGTCGCGGGTTCAAGTCCCGCTCCCGCTACAGCGAGAAGGCCCCGGTTCGCGCGTCGAGCCGGGGCCTTCGGCGTTCCCGGGCGAGGTCCTGCCCGCGGGAGACGTCTCAGACCGCGCAGCCCGCGAAGAGCACGTCGTCCGAGGAGACCAGGTCCTCCAGGGTCAGCAGGCGGTCGAGGTCGTGGCCGGCGGCCAGGGCGTTGGCGCACTCCGGTGCGGTCTGGGGGGCGAGGCGCCCCTCCATCACCCCGCCGAGGGCGCGGACGGCGCACGCGGCGACCACTCCCTCCGGGGTTCCGCCGATGCCGAGGACGAGGTCGACGCGGCCCGCGGGATCGGCCGCCTCGATCGCGACCGACACGTCGCCCTCGCCGCGCAGCTCGAGCGCGACCCCGACCGCGCGCAGGGCCGCGATCAGCCCGGAGTGACGCGGCTTGTCGAGCACGACGACGACCAGCTCCGCGACGGGCTTCCCGAGCGCCGCCGCCAGCCGTGCGGCGTTCTCGGCGGGAGGGAGGTCGAGCGAGACGGCGCCCCGGCCCGCTCCGGAGCAGACCAGCTTGTCCATGTAGAACACGTCGCGCGGGTCGAACAGCGTGCCTCGCGGGGCCAGCGCGATCACGCTCACCGAGCCGGGGAGCCCCTCCGCCGTGAGCCGGGTCCCGTCGAGCGGATCGACCGCCACGTCGCAGGAGGGAGCGGAGGCGCGGCCGAGGCGCTCGCCGTTCGCGAGCATCGGGGCCTCGTCCTTCTCGCCCTCGCCGATCACGACGACGCCGTCGAACGGAGCGTCGGCCAGCACGGCGCGCATCGCCGCGACCGACGCCTCGTCCGCCGCGACCTTGTCGCCGCGCCCGTACCAGCCGCGCGCCGCCTCGGCCGCCGCGCGCACGGCGGCGGCCACCGCCTCCTGCAGCTCGGCCGGGTAGGCGGGCGATGCGATCAGCCGCAGGCCGCTCATGCGCGCGCGGGCTGGGCGGTCGCGGTGCGGACCAGCCGCTCCAGGGTGCGCAGGCCGTCGGAGGAGAGCACCGACTCCAGGTGCCCCTGCACCGACGCGACGTGCTCGCCGCGGAGGGCGTTGACCACTCCCGTCTCCGGGTCGACCGAGACCTCGAGCCCCAGCCGGGGCGTGCGCGCGACGCCGGGGGCGACGGAGGAGAAGGTGTTGTAGAAGCCGATCGCGGCGTCCTCGCCGAACACGTCCACCGTCAAGCGCACGCCCTGGCGGGGCGCGGGAAGCGGCTCGACCGGGAGGCCCGCCAGCAGCGACAGCATCTGGTGGCTGAGGCAGACGGCGAGCATCGGCCGCTCCGCCTCGAGCCGCGCGGTCATCAGCGAGCGCAGGTGCGCGATCCGCGGCTCGGAGGCGTCGCGGGGGTCGCCCGGGCCGGGGCCGAAGACGACGAGGTCGTCGCTCAGCACGTCGGCGACCTCCGACCAGCGCTCGACCCGGGCGTCCATCCCGAGGTGGCGCAGCTGGTGGGCGAGCATCGTCGTGAACTGGTCCTCGTTGTCGACGATCAGCGCGGTGTGCCCGGCGAGGCCGGCGATGTGCTCGGGCGCCTGGGGTCGGAGCCAGAACGAGGCGAGCCGCTCGTTGCGCGCCTCGAGCGCCTCCTGCACGCCCGGCTGCGCGTTCAGGTCGATGGCCGGCGGCACCTCGCGGTGCGGCAGCAGGCCGAGGGCGGAGAGGACGCCCGACGCCTTCGCCCGCGTCTCGGCGACCTCGCCCTCGGGGGTGGAGTGGCGCACGAGCGTCGCGCCGGCCGGCACGGTGAGGCGGCCGTCCGCGCGGAGGTAGGCGGTGCGGATGAGGATGGGGGCGTCGACCGTGTAGCCGTGCTCCTCCGGCTCGAAGAGGGCGAGCACGCCGGAGTAGTAGCCGCGCGGCTCCTTCTCGTACTCGGCGATCACGGCGCACGCGTTCTCCATCGGCGAGCCGGTGACCGTGGGCGCGAACATCGTCAGCCGCAGGACCTCGCGCACGTCGAGTCCGGTGCGGCCCTCGAGCAGGTACTCGGTGTGGCTGAGCCGCGACATCTGCTTGAGGAACGGCCCGAGGATGCGGCCGCCGTCCGGGCAGACCGCGCTCATCATCTTCATCTCCTCGTCCACGACCATGAAGAGCTCCTCGCTCTCCTTCACGTCGGCGAGGAACGCGAGCACCTCCTCCCCGGTGGGTCCGGCCGCGGGGTGGCGGAAGGTGCCGCTGATCGGGTTCATCATCGCGACGCCGTCCCGCACCGAGACGTGGCGCTCGGGGGTCGCGCCGACGGCGGTGACCGTCTGCGCGCCGTCGACGCCGGGGGTGTGGATCGCGAAGGTCCAGTACGCGCCGGACTCGTCGGTGAGCAGGCGGCGGAACCAGGCCAGGACCGCCTCGACGGGCGGCGCGTCGGTCTGCGCGACGAAGGCGCGGTTGATGACGAAGTTGGCGCCCTCGCCGCGGCCGATCTCGTCCTCGATCACCCGGCGGACGATGTCGGCGTACTCGTCGTCCGGCACGTCGAAGCCGCGCTCCTCGACCGGGATCTCCCGCTCGGGCAGGAGCCGCAGCACCTCCGCCAGGGGGACGCTCTCGCGCTCGCGCACCACGAGGTTGCGCAGCGGGGCTCCGTCGTCCTTCGCCGCGAAGCCGCGCTCGCGCACCTGCCGGTAGGGCACGAGGGTCAGCACGTCGTCGCCGTCGAGCGGGATGTCGGCCAGGCCCTCGACGTCGAGCACGTCGCCCGTGAACACGTCGACGGCGTCGCGGCCCTGGCGGAGGACCACCGCGAACGGCAGCGTCCCGTCGGAGGCGAGGATGCGGGAGAGGAGCGAGGTCATCGTGGTCCTTGAATCGGGTCGTGCCCCACCCGGGCCCTGACATGCAGAACGACCGCCCGGAGGAGGCGGTCGCGTGCGAGGGGTCTGCGCGTCGGTCCGCCTAGGAGGCGGGCCACCAGGGGCTTCGGATCGACGTGCGCACGCGGCGAGTCTAGGGGAGAGCCGGGCGGCGGCCAAGCGGTGTCAGGCGGCGGGCCGCTCGGTCGGCTCGCCCCGCAGGGTCCGGAGCAGGAGGGTCGCGCCGGCCGTCGCGGCGGGGGTGGCGACGACCGCGCCCCCGGGGACGAGGAACGCCAGGTAGACGGCGATGCCGAAGCCGAGCGAGACCGCGCGGTGCTCGCCGAGGAGGCGGCGGCGGTCGCGGAGGGAGAGCCCCCGGGCGTCGCCCGCGAACCCGGTCAGCTAGAGCGCGAGGGCCCTCCCGCCGACCAGGGCGCCGGCGACGAGGCCGACGATCGAGCCGACCAGCGGCACCAGGCCCAGCAGCACCAGGACCACGCCGATCCCGAGGGAGGTGGCGACCAGCACGGCGGAGTCGCGGAGGCCGCGGCCGACCCCCTGCCAGAAGGTGCTCTCGCGCTCGTCGGGCACGCCGCCGAGGTCGTCCTCGACCCGCCGCCAGATCCGCTCGTAGAAGGGGTCGCCGACCAGCAGGGTCACCGCGGCGAAGAGGACCACGCCGAGGGCGAGCACGGCGCCGACCACCGCGATCGAGAGCACCAGGCGGACGGTGGCGGCCGTGCCCTCGTCCCAGCCGCCTGCGAACGGGGTGAGCGCGGTCACCGCGTCCTGCACCCGCGTGAGCACCAGGACCAGCACGCCGACGAAGACCAGGCCGACGATCAGGGGCGGGATCGCGCCGAGGAGCATCGCCCGCGGCGAGCGGACCCAGGTGCGGAAGCCGCGGAGGAAGAGCCGGGCACCGAGGCCGAGATCGCGGAGGACGCTCATCCCCCGATCCTCGCAGGTGGGTCCGGGTCGGGGGTCCGGCAGAACGCCCGACTGCACGGGACGTGGAACCTCAGACCCGCTCGAACGGAGCGAGCAGCCCCGCCATCGCCTTCGTCCGCGGCGCGGCGTACTCGTCGCGCCGCGAGGTGCTGACGCCCATCGCGACGAGCCCCTCCACCAGGCGCACCGCCGAGGCGACGCCGTCGATCACGGGCACGCCCAGCTCCCGTGAGAGGTCGCGGCACAGGTCGGCCATGCCCGCGCAGCCCAGCACGATCGAGTCGGACCCGTCGACGGCCAGCGCTTCGGCGCACTCCGCCAGGATCGCGCGGCGGGCGTCGGAGCGGGGGTCGTCGAGTTCGAGCACGGGGATGTCGCAGGCGCGCACCTGACGGCAGGCGTCGCCGAACCCGGCGCGGCGGGCGATGTCCCAGGCGCGGCCGCTCGTGCGCGAGAGCGTGGTGACCACGCTGAAGCCCCGGCCGACGAGCGCGGCCATGTGCATGGCGGCCTCGGCGATCCCCACGACCGGGCCGCTCGCGATCTCGCGCGCGGCGTCGACGCCCGGGTCGCCGAAGCACGCGATGACCGCGCCGTCGCAGCCGGCCGCCTCCGCCCGGGCGATCTCGTGCAGGACGCCGGGCACGGCGAGCGCCTCGTCGTAGTGGCTCTCGATCGACGCCGGACCCATCGGCGGGGTGACGGCCGTGATCTCGGTGCCGAGCGAGGCGACGGAGCGGGCGGCCCGGCCGATCGCCGCGGTCATCGCAGTGCTGGTGTTCGGGTTGACGACGGTGATGCGCATGGTGGTTCCTCGGTTCGGGTGCCGGGAGGGGGAGGGACCCGCCCGGCCGCCGGTCCGCGGGATGCGGAGCGGCCGGAGCGGATCCCTCCTCCGTGCCGGCCGGATCAGACGGTCGAGCCGTCGCTGACGTGCTCGAGGTCCTCGTCGAGGCGCCCGATCCGCGGCGCGCGCCGCTCGAGCACGGCCATCGCGACGAATCCGAGCCCGCAGCCGAGGAACCAGCTGTAGTCGCCGAGCCAGGTGAACTCCGCGCCTCCCGCCTCCGCGATCCAGCGCGGCACGAGCACCGAGGCGACGGAGGGGACTCCGCCGATCACGGTCGCCCAGACGGCGTTGGGGTTGAAGCCGCGCGAGAACCAGTAGCGGCCCTTCTCGCTCATCGTGTAGAGGTCGTCCACCCAGACGCGCTGGCGGCTGATCAGGTAGTAGCCCGCGATGAGGACGCCGAACAGCGGTCCGATCAGCGCGCCGAGGATGCCGAGCGTGTAGTGGATGGCGGTGTCGTTCGAGTACCAGTTCCACGGGGTGAGCAGCACCGAGCCGACGGCGGCGATCATGCCGCCCATCCGCCAGCTGATCTTCTTCGGGTTGACGTTCGAGAAGTCGAACGCGGGGGAGATGAAGTTGGCGACGATGTTGATGCCGATCGTCGCGATGACGAAGGTGAGCCCGCCGAGGAGCACGGCGAACCAGGTGTCGATCCGCTCGACGGTCTCGATCGGGTCGGTGATCAGCTCGCCGAAGACCGGCACGGTCGCCGAGGCGGTGATCACGGTGAGGAGGGAGAAGAAGAGGAAGTTGATCGGGAGGCCGAGCAGGTTGCCGCGCTTCACGGCGCCGTAGCTGCGGGCGTACCGGGAGAAGTCGCCGAAGTTGAGCATCGGGCCCGAGAAGTAGGAGACGACCAGGGCGACGGCCGAGATCATCACCGGCACCGCGGCGGCGAGGTCGAGCGGCTCGCCGGAGCCGAGGGTGAGCGAGATGTTCTCCCAGCCCGCCTGCGACACCAGGTAGACGGCCAGCACGAGCATCACCACGTAGACCGCCGGTCCCGCCCAGTCGATGAAGCGGCGGATCGACTCCATGCCCCGCCAGAACAGCGCGGCCTGCGCGACCCAGAGGATCGCGTAGGAGAGGTAGCCCAGGGCCGAGAGGCCGAGGAACGACGCCTCGGGCGTGTTCAGGGCGGCCATGCCCGGGAAGAACTTGAGGAAGACGATGTTCAGCGACTGCGCCGCCAGGTAGGTCTGCACGCCGTACCAGGCGATCGCGATCAGTCCGCGGATGATCGCCGGGATGTTCGCGCCGCGGATGCCGAAGATCGCCCGGTTGATGACGGGGTAGGGCACGCCGGTGACCTGGCTGGGCTTGGCGACGAGGTTGCAGAAGACCTGCACGATCACGATGCCCACCACCAGGGCGACGAGCACCTGCCAGCCGGCCAGGCCCAGCGCGAAGAGCGAGCCCGCGGTCACGTACCCGCCGACGCTGTGCACGTCCGACATCCAGAACGCGAAGATGTTGTAGCTCGACCAGCGCTGCTTCCGGAGCGGGGCGAGGTCCTCGTTGGAGAGGCGGTCGTCGTAGCCGGCGCTCGCCGCGGCGGCGGGATCCGGATCGACGGGAGGAGCGGTGACTCGGGGTGCGGTGACGCGGTCGGACATGGGTGGATCCACCTCTCGGGCGGTCGTGCGCAGAGCGGCACGGAGCGGATGTGTCAGGGTGGTCGGGACGTCCGGCCGAGGAGGCGGGGCGTCGCGGAGAGCGTTCCGAGTGAAGTGATCACTTCACGCGGGCCACGCTACGAGTCGGGAGGCCGCCGCTCGTTTCGGCTCCGTTACGGCTGTGTGACGATCCGCGAGAGGGGACGGGCCATGCCCTCCGACGACACCGCGCCCGACGAGGCGGCCGCCCGGGCGATCGCGGACGGGGCCGGACTCGGCGCCCGGCTGCGGGAGCTGCGGCTCTCGGCGGGCCTGTCGCTGAAGGCACTCGCCGGGCGACTCGGCATCTCCGTGAGCGCCGTCTCGCAGATCGAGCGCGGAGCCATGCAGCCCTCGGTCGGCCGGCTGATCGCCCTCGTGGACGCGCTGGGGGTCCCGCTGTCCGCCGTGTTCGACCAGGGCGCGTCGGCGCCGGTCGAGACCGCGGTCGTCCGGGCGCGCGAGTCGTCGCCCGTGGCGCTCGAGGGCGGAGTGCTGTTCCGCCGTCTGGCGCCGCGTCCGCTGGACGCCGTCGACTTCTTCGAGTCGACCTACCCGCCGGGCTCGACCTCGACGGCGCACCGGCAGCTGCTCCGCCACGACGGGTTCGAGATGGGGACGGTGACGCTCGGAGAGCTGACGGTCGAGTTCGAGGACGAGTCGGTCGTCCTCGGGCCGGGCGACGCCATCACGTTCCCGTGCGAGCGGCCGCACCGCATGGTCAACACGGGCTCGACCACGGCGATCGCGACCTGGCTGATCGTCCACCGCTGACACCGCGCCGGTGCTTCGTGCCGGACCCCTGGCGGCACCACCTGCGTATGGGATCCTGGTCCTCGCTCCTCCACAACGGGCGGACGACCGTCTCCTGTCCACACCCCGGTCGGGATTGGGGCGCGGCGGGCCCTCGGTGTCGGTACCGCCTGGTGGGCTGGTCTCCTCGACCGAGGGGTGCGGAACGTGGAGGAGCGGATGGACGGCAGGAACGACGAGGGGTGCCCGCGCTGGTGCGCGGGCGAGCACGACGAGCTGGTCGCGGCGGGGGAGCGGCTGCACCGCTCCGCGGCGAGCTCGCTCCCGGTGGTGCTCTGGGCGGGCCGAGACGGGGCCGCGGGCGCGACGGTGCACGTCTCCCTGTGCCGCCCGGGGGAGTCGGGGGAGGACAGGCTCCGCCTGGAGGCCGACGGGCTCGGCGAGGTCGACCTCGATCTCAGCTCGGGGTCGCGGCTGGCCGGCGCGGTGCTCCGGCTACTCGGCGCCTCGTGAGGTGCGCGGCGGATCGGGCGGCAGGAGGTCCGTCAGCTCGATCTCGAGCGCCTCGCAGAGCGCGAGGAGGGTGTGCAGCGTGGGGTTCGCGGGCGAGCCGGGCTTCGACTCGCCCTTCTCGAACTTCTGGTAGGTGTAGCCCGCGAGCCCGGCCGCGTGGGCGATCCGCTCCTGGCTGGCGCCCTTGGCGATGCGGGCCCGGTGCATGTTGGTGCCGAGCTCGCGGGCGTAGGTCGCCCAGTCGCGCTCGGGAGTGGGTGTCGACATGCCCGCCAGCTTCGGAGAAGTTCGGCCGCGGGTCAGCCATACACGGATGGGAAATTCTCGGTGGTCATACCCGGGTGACCACCGGCGGCGCCTCCGGAGCCCCGAGGGCCCCGCGACGGCAGCGCCTAGTATGGCCGGGTGCCAGTGAACCCCGAACTCGTCGGGCGCGTCTTCGCGCCCACGGAGCCCTATCAGGTGGGGCGCGAGAAGGTGCGCGAGTTCGCCCGCGCCGTCTCCGCGACCTCCCCCCTGCACCACGACGTCGAGGCCGCCCGCGCCGCCGGGCACCCCGACCTCGTCGCTCCGCCCACCTTCGCCGTCGTCGTGCAGGAGTTCACGCTCCAGCAGCTGCTCGCCGAGCCCGACGGCGGGATCGACTTCAGCCGCGTCGTGCACGGAGACCAGCGCTTCGTGCTGTCCCGTCCGGTCGTCGCCGGCGACGAGCTGACCGCGACCCTCTCGGTCGCCGCCATCAAGAAGCTCGGCGCCCACTCGATGGTCACCACCGAGTCCCGCATGGTCGACGCGAGCGGCGAGCACGTCGTCACCGCGATCTCGACCCTCGTGGTCAGGGGAGACGAATGAGCACCGCACTGCCCGCTCTCGCCGAGCTGAGCGTCGGCCAGGTCGTCGCCGAGAGCCGCTTCCCGATCGACCGCGGCACCCTGGTGCGTTACGCGGGCGCCTCGGGCGACTTCAACCCCATCCACTACCGCGACGACGTCGCCGCCGAGGTCGGCCTGCCCGGCGTGCTCGCGCACGGCATGCTCACGATGGGCACCGCGGTGCAGGTCGTCGTCGACTGGGTCGGCGACCCCGGACGCGTGGTCGACTACCAGGTGCGCTTCACCCGCCCCGTCGTGGTGGACCCGCGCGACGGCGCCGCCATCGACGTGGTCGCCAGGATCGGTGCTGTGAACGCCGAGGAGGGCTGGGTCCGCGTCGACCTCGCCGTCTCGGTCGAGGGCCAGTCCGTCCTCGGCAAGGCCCAGGCACGGGTCCGACTCGCGTGACCTCCGCGCCGCTGCTCTCCGCCCTGACCACCCTCCGCGTCGGCGGACCCGCCGAGCGCCTCGTCGAGCCCGCCACCGAGGCGGAGCTGGTCGAGACGCTCGTCGGCCTGTGGTCGGACGACGAGCCGTGGCTGCTGCTCGGCGGCGGCTCCAACCTCCTCGTGGGCGACGACGGGGTCGAGGGCACGGTCGTGCGCGTGCGCACCACCGGCGTCGAGCGGCTCCCCTCCGACGAGCCGGGGCTCGTGCTCCTGCGGGTCCAGGCGGGCGAGTCGTGGGACGGCCTCGTCGCGACGACCGTGGAGCGCGGCTGGGCGGGCCTCGAGGCTCTCAGCGGCATCCCCGGCACGGTCGGTGCGTCGCCGGTGCAGAACATCGGCGCCTACGGCCAGGAGCTCTCGGACACGCTGGTCGCGGTCGACTTCCTCGACGAGGGCGCCCGCGAGCCCGTCCGGCTGACGGCGGAGGAGCTGCAGTTCGCCTACCGCACCTCCGTGATCAAGCAGGGCCGCCGGGGCGCGGTGCTGGCCGTCGAGTTCGCGCTCGAGGAGGTCGGCGCCGAGGGCGACGGCACTCCCGTCGCCTACGGTCAGCTGGCGTCGGCGCTCGGAGTCGCGCTCGGCGACCGCGTGCCGCTCGCGCGGGTGCGCGAGACCGTGCTGGCGCTGCGTGCGGGCAAGGGCATGGTCCTCGATCCGGAGGACCCGGACACCGCGAGCGCCGGCTCCTTCTTCACCAACCCCCTCGTCACGAGCGCGTTCGCCGACTCCCTGCCGCCCGAGGCGCCGCGCTGGCCGGTCGAGCCGACGGCGGAGGCGCCCGTCATCACCCCGCTCGCCGCGGTCGAGGCCGGAGCGCCCGTCGGGCTGCCCGTGCCTCCCCGCGCCGACGGCCTGGTGAAGCTCAGCGCCGCGTGGCTGATCGAGCACGCCGGCGTCTCGCGCGGTTTCGCCCTGCCCGGCTCGCGGGCCGCCGTGTCGAGCAAGCACACCCTCGCCCTGACCAACCGCGGAGGAGCGACGGCCGAGCAGGTCGCCGAGCTCGCCCGGTACGTCCAGGGCCGCGTCCTGGCGGAGTTCGGCGTGCTGCTGCACCCCGAGCCCGTCGTGGTCGGCACCGCGGTCTGAGTCCGCGCGGTCTGCGCGCGCAGGCCCCGCGCTCCCGGGGACGCGCGCCCTCCGGCCGCGGCCTCCTCCGGCTCAGCTGTCGCGGCGGATCCAGCGGAAGCCGAAGCGGCAGGCGACGAGCCCCACGACGAGCCAGATACCGAGCACCAGCGCGACGCCGCCGAGGTCCCACGACCCGTTCACCTCCGCCTCCTCGAACCCGCTCGGCAGGAACACGGCGCGCATGCCCTGCGCGATCCACTTGAGCGGGAAGACGCTCGCCGTGTTCTGCAGCCAGTCCGGCAGCGTCGTGAACGACAGGTACGACCCCGAGATGAACTGCAGCACGAGCAGCGGCGGCACGATCACGGCGGTCGCGCTCTTGCCCGAGCGGGGCAGCGCGGAGACGGCGATGCCGAGGATGGCCGACGTCGCGACTCCTGCCAGGTAGACCCAGGCGAAGGTCGCCCAGCGCCCGCTGTCGGTGGGCAGCTCGACCGAGAACACCGTCGCCGCGACGAGGAGCAGCAGGGCCGTCTGCGCGAGGCTCGTCACGAGCACCTGGCCGAACTTGCCGATGAAGTAGCTGAAGACCGGCAGCGGTGCTCCCGCGAGGCGCTTGAGCGTGCCGTCGCCGCGCTCGACCGCGATGTCGACGCCCAGGTTCTGGACGCCCGAGAGCAGGATCCCGGCCGCGGCCAGGCCCGGCACGTAGTACTCCGCCATCGGGATGCCCGGGTCCTGCGGGTTCGCCTGCATCACCGCGGTGTCGCCGAACGCGACCGAGAAGATCGTCAGGAGCAGCACCGGGAAGAGGAAGGTGAAGAACACCTGGTCCGGAGCGCGGAAGTACGAGCGGATCTCGTAGCGGGCCCGGGCGAGTCCGAGGTGGACGGTGCGTCCCGGGCCGGTGGAGAGGGTGCGGGGGCGGGTGGCGACGGCGGTCACGCGGGCTCTCCGATCAGGTCGACCGCGTCGCGGTCCTCGCGGATGAGGTCGAGGTAGATGTCCTCGAGGCTGGGGCGGACGACCTCGAGCGCCGTCGGCTCCCCGATCCGGGCGTGCAGCTCGGCGACGGTCCGGGCGGGCTCGGTGGTGCGCAGCCGGTGCAGCACGCCGTCCTCGCGCCACTGCACGATCGGGACGCGCGCCTCGTCCCCTCCGATCGCGCTCATCGGGCCGATGGCCAGGAGCCGCCCGCCGGAGATCACGGCGGCGCGGTCGCCGAGGCGGGCGGCCTCGTCGAGGTAGTGGGTGGTGAGCAGGATGGTCGTGCCCTCGCTCTTGAGCAGAGCGATCAGGTCCCAGAAGGAGTGGCGGGCCTCGGGGTCGAATCCCGTGGTGGGCTCGTCGAGGAACACCAGCTCGGGACGGCCGATGATGCCGAGGGCGACGTCGACACGGCGGCGCTGGCCGCCGGAGAGGCGCCCGATGCGCGAGCGGGCCTTGGACGTCAGCCCGACGGCCTCGATGGTCTCGTCGACGTCGCGCGGTCGCGGATAGAGGCTGGCGAAGTGCGCGATCTGCTCGCGCACCGTCGCGTTGCCGGACTCGCCGCTGGACTGCAGGACGATCCCCAGACGCGCCTTCCACGCCAGGTCGCCGTGGCGCGGGTCGACCCCGAGCACCGACACCTCGCCGCCGGAGCGGTCGCGGTAGCCCTCGAGGATCTCGATGGTCGTCGACTTCCCGGCGCCGTTCGGGCCGAGGAGCGCGAAGGTCTCGCCCCGGTGGATGTCGAAGGAGACTCCCGCGACCGCCGGAGCGCCCCCGTAGTCCTTCCGCAGGTCGCGGACTCGGACGGCGTGGTCTTCGCTCATCGTCACAGCGTGCCCTGTCGCACCCCTCCGGCGACAGTGATCCCCGATTTCCGCCTCCCTCTTGCCCTCCCCGCCCCGAGATGCCAGGCACCCCTCACCTGTCGGACAGGCGCGTCGCAGTACCCGCCGGTCACCGTGAGGCACGGTCGAGCGGCGACCGGCGATCCGCGTGTCGGCGGATCGTCGTCCGCGCTGCGCATCCCGCTCTCTGCGACGCACCTCGTCGTCGAGCCGGCCGCGGCCTATCGACGACGCAGGAGGAGAGGGGCTAGACGGTGCCGAAGAGCCGCTGCAAGCGGCGCACGCCCTCGAGGAGCGCGTCGTCGCCGAGGGCGTAGGACAGGCGGAGGTAGCCGCTCGGTCCGAAGGCCTCCCCGGGGACGGTGGCGACCTCGGCCTGCTCGAGGATGAGGTCGGCGAGCTCGAGGGAGGTCGTCGGGGTGGTGCCGTTCCACTCGCGGTTCAGCAGCCCGTTCACGTCGGGGTAGACGTAGAACGCGCCGCCGGGGGTGGGGCACTCGATCCCGTCGATCGCGTTCAGCTCGGCGACGATGGTGCGGCGGCGGCGGTCGAAGGCCAGGCGCATCTCCTCGGCCGGCTCCTGCGGGCCGGTGAGGGCGGCGATCGCGGCGCGCTGCGAGATGTTCGAGACGTTGCTCGAGAGGTGCGACTGCAGGTTCGAGGCGCCCTTGATCGCGTCGGCCGGGCCGACCATCCATCCGACGCGCCAGCCGGTCATCGCGTAGGTCTTCGCGACGCCGTTGACGAGGATCGTCCGGTCGCGCAGGGCCGGCACCGCCTCGACGATCGAGGTCGCGTGCTCGAGCGGGCTCGCGTCGTCCTGGTCGCCGGTGGAGTAGACGAGGTTCTGGTAGATCTCATCGGCGATGATCCAGAGGCCGTGCTCCTCGGCCCACTCGCCGATCTCGCGGGTCTGCTCGGCCGAGTAGACGGCGCCGGTGGGATTGGAGGGGGAGACGAACAGGAGCACCTTGGTGCGCTCGGTGCGCGCGGCCTCCAGCTGCTCGACGGTGACCAGGTAGCCCTGGTCGGCGCCCGCGAACACGTCCACCTGAACGCCGCCGGCGAGCTTGATCGCCTCGGGGTAGGTGGTCCAGTACGGGGTCGGCACCAGCACCTCGTCGCCGTCGTCGAGGAGGGTCTGGAAGGCCTGGTAGACGGCCTGCTTGCCGCCGTTGGTGACCACGACCTGCGAGGGGTCGACGGCCCATCCGGAGTCGCGCGCCGTCTTCTCAGCTATGGCAGCGCGGAGGTCGGGGAGGCCCGCCGCGGGGGTGTAGCGGTAGTTCCCCGGGTCGAGCACGGCGGCCGAGGCGGCCTCGACGATGTGCTCGGGAGTGAGGAAGTCGGGCTCGCCGGCGGCGTAGGACACGACCGGGCGGCCCTGAGCCTGGAGGGCCTTCGCCTTGGCGTCGACCTTCAGAGTGGCGGACTCGGCGATGGCGGCGATGCGGGCGGAGATGCGCGTGGTGGAGGACACGACGGCCAGCGTATCCTGCGCGCGCACGGGGCTCCGAGGCCCCCCGCCGCTCGGCTGGACACGCCCTGCGGGTCCACGTACACTCGTCCGAGGTAGTCGATCTCTGCCCTCATCCACAGCGCCCGCGAGGGTCGCGGCGGTGGGGCGGCGGGTCGGTCTCCTCCTCGGATGCTCGCAACGGCATCCATAGGGCGGTGGCTCAATTGGTAGAGCAGCGGTCTCCAAAACCGCAGGTTGCAGGTTCGAGCCCTGTCCGCCCTGCACATCGATGCCCGTCGCACGCGGTCCCCGCGACGCTGCGGTCATCGGTCCAGGGCCGCCCATGACGGGCGGTCGGCCACACCGGAGGTTCCGGTGCGGGAAAGGTGCGTGCAGGTGGCCGGGAAAGCAGTCGACGAGCCGAGCGAGGACGTCGTCGCGATCGCCAATCAGCAGCGAGCCGCGCGGCGCAACCCGTTCGCGCGCATCGCCCTCTTCATCCGGCAGGTCATCGCCGAGCTGAAGAAGGTCGTGACGCCCACCCGCAAGGAGCTGGGCAACTACGTCGTGGTCGTGCTGATCTTCGTCGTCATCATGATGGCGCTGGTGTCCTTCCTCGACTGGGTGTTCGCCCTGGCCGTGACGTACGTGTTCGGCACACCCGCCGCCTGACCCGAGAGCATCCGGGCCGCGCGAGCGGAGGGTGCCGGCGACAGCGGGACGCGCCCCGAGGGGCGCGACCGATCGATCGAGAGAGAGTTGTGACGAGTGTCTGACAGAAACCGCGACGACGTCGACTGGGCGACGGCTGCCGAGCAGTCGTCGGAGGTCGAGGAGGAGCAGGAGGGCGACGTCCAGTCGCAGGCTGAGGACGCCGTCGAGCCCGCCGAGCAGGGTGCGCTGAGCATCATCGACGAGAACGAGTCCGAGGACGACCTCGCCTCCGACCTCGAGGCAGCGCTGGACGCCATCGGCTCCGTCGACGACCCCGAGGCCGACTCCGCGGTCGACGAGGCCGCGCACATCGACACCGTCGAGGAGGCCGAAGCGGCCCTCGAGGCCGTCGAGGACGAGGCCGAGGTCGCCGCCGAGGACGCCGAGGCCGCCGGTGAGGACCTCGCCGACATCGACCCGTACGAGGCCTTCCGCACCGAGCTGCGCGGCAAGCCGGGCAAGTGGTACGTCATCCACTCCTACGCCGGCTTCGAGAAGCGCGTGAAGTCCAACATCGAGAACCGCAAGGTCTCGCTCGAGGCCGAGGACTACATCTTCGAGGTCCAGGTCCCGATGGAGGACGTGGTCGAGATCAAGAACGGCCAGCGCAAGATGGTCACCCGCGTGCGCATCCCCGGCTACGTGCTGGTGCGCATGGACCTCAACGAGGACTCGTGGTCGGTCGTCCGCCACACGCCGGGCGTCACCGGCTTCGTGGGCAACGCCCACAACCCGACCCCGCTGCGCTTCGAGGAGGCCTTCACGATGCTGAAGAGCCTCGTCGAGATCAAGGACGTCGCCCCCTCGAAGACCTCCGGCGCCAAGGGCCAGAAGCAGGCCCAGCGCGTGCTGCCCGCCGAGGTCGACTTCGAGATCGGCGAGACCATCACCATCAAGGAGGGCTCGTTCGCGGGTCTTCCCGGCTCGATCAGCGAGATCAAGCCCGAGAGCGGCAAGCTCACCGTGCTCGTCTCGCTCTTCGAGCGCGAGACCCCGGTCGAGCTGTCGTTCGACCAGGTCACCAAGCTCTGACGCGTCGCCTCCGCGCCGCGTGAACGCCCCCTCCGCACGTCGGAGGGGGCGTTCGCCGTTCCGGGCGGCGCCCCCTCCGGCACCGCCCCACGCGCCCCCGGGCGTCGGCCCCTCCTCCGCCCTGTCGGGGGTGGCCCCGCTCGTGTAAGCTCGTACGGGTTTTCGTGTCGGCGCCCGCCTCTGTGCGCGCCGGACGACCCTCCTCCACCGCGATCCGGCACCGTCGGATGCGCGGGAGAGCGGCCGGGAGCCCCCGACCGCTCGAACCCTGAGAAAAGGAATCAGAATGGCCCCCAAGAAGAAGGTCACCGGCCTGATCAAGCTCCAGATCAAGGCCGGCGCGGCCAACCCCGCGCCCCCGATCGGTCCGGCGCTCGGTCAGCACGGCGTCAACATCATGGAGTTCTGCAAGGCGTACAACGCGCAGACCGAGTCGCAGCGCGGCAACGTCATCCCCGTCGAGATCACCGTCTACGAGGACCGCTCGTTCACCTTCGTGCTGAAGACCCCGCCCGCGGCGGAGCTCATCAAGAAGGCCGCCGGCGTCGCCAAGGGCTCCTCGACCCCGCACACCGTGAAGGTCGCGAAGCTCACCCAGGCGCAGGTCCGCGAGATCGCCGAGGCGAAGCAGGTCGACCTGAACGCCAACGACATCGACGCCGCCGCGAAGATCATCGCCGGCACCGCCCGCTCGATGGGCATCACGGTCGAGTAGCGCGACGCGCTGCTCGACGGCGGGAGCGACGCGCCCACCGGCGCGGACCCACCGCGGAAGCCTCGAGAAGCCGACGGCGGCCCCTCAGCGGGGTCGCACGCCCGGTCCGGAAAAGCCTCCGCACGACCTCTCCGCCTCCCGCGAGCAGCAGTCACGGCCGCGATCGCGGCACCACCAGAACTCCATCACCCCCGTGGGAGAGCCCGCCAGGCTCTAGAACCACATTCTCGTTTCAAGGAGAAACAACATGGCACAGAAGTCGAAGGCCTACCGGGCCGCCGCGGCCAAGCTCGAAGAGGGCAAGTTCTACACGGCCGACGAGGCCGTCGCGCTCGCCCGCGAGACCGGTTCCGCCAAGTTCAACAGCACCGTCGAGGTCGCCCTCAAGCTCGGTGTCGACCCCCGCAAGGCCGACCAGATGGTCCGCGGCACGGTCATCCTGCCCCACGGCACGGGCAAGACCGCCCGCGTCATCGTGTTCGCGACCGGTCCGGCCGCCGAGGCCGCGCTGGCCGCCGGTGCCGACGAGGTCGGCGGCGCCGAGCTCATCGAGAAGGTCGCGGGCGGGTACACCTCGTTCGACTCCGCCGTCTCGACCCCGGAGCTCATGGGCCAGGTCGGCCGTCTCGGAAAGGTGCTCGGCCCCCGCGGCCTCATGCCCAACCCGAAGACCGGCACCGTGACCCCGGACGTGGCGAAGGCCGTGACCGAGATCAAGGGCGGAAAGATCGAGTTCCGCGTCGACAAGCACGCCAACGTGCACCTCGTCGTGGGCAAGGCCGCGTTCACCGAGGAGCAGCTCCAGGAGAACTTCAAGACCGCGCTCGACGAGATCCTCCGCCTCAAGCCGTCCTCCTCGAAGGGCCGCTACATCCAGAAGGCCGCCGTCTCGACGACCTTCGGCCCCGGCATCCCGCTGGACGTCAACGTCCTGGCCTGAGCCGAGCACGCACTGACGTGAGGAGGGGGTCCGCTTCGGCGGGCCCCCTCCTTCGTCGTCCCGGCATACTGGACCGGTGATCCGCCGCTCCGCTTCGCCGCGCCTCCCGTGATCGTCCGCCGGGCGTCTGCCGCCGACGCCGAGGCCCTGGCCGAGCTGGCCGCCGCGACCTTCCCGCTGGCCTGCCCGCCGCACACCACCGCGGAGGCGAAGGCCGAGTTCGTGCGCACCGTGCTCTCGGTCGAGCGCTTCCGCGACCACCTCGCCGATCCGCTCCGCTCGCTCCTGGTCGACGACGACTCCGGCGCGCTGACCGGCTACGCGATGCTCGTGCGCGGGGAGCCCGCCGACGCCGACGTCGTCGCGGCGATCCGGCTGCGTCCGACCGTCGAGTTCAGCAAGTTCTACCTCCTGGCCGGCCGGCACGGCTCCGGAGCGGCGGCCGCGCTGATGGCCGCGACCCTCGAGGAGGCGCGGGATCACGGTGCCGCGGGCGTCTGGCTCGGCGTCAACGAGGAGAACGCGCGTGCTCAGCGGTTCTACTCCAAGCACGGCTTCGCGGTCGTCGGCCGCAAGCGCTTCCTCGTCGGCGACCGCTGGGAGGACGACTTCGTCCTCGAGCGCTCTCTCGCCTGACCCTCCCCGCGAGACGCCGCCCGGGTACGCGACACGCTCCGCGTGGCGTACCGGAGCGGCATCTCGCTGAGGTCAGCCCTCGGAGACGGTGAGGACGATCTTGCCGCGGGTGTGACCCGTCTCGAGCTGCTCGTGCGCCTCGCAGGCGCGGGCCAGGGGGAAGATGCCGTCGATGAAGACGCGGACGTCGCCCGACTCGAGCAGGCGCGAGACCACGCCGAGGGTCGCCCCGTCGGGAGCGACGCGGTAGGTGGAGGCGCGCACGCCCGCAGCGGCCGCCTCCTCGAAGAACCCGGGCCAGCTCCCGGTGGGCGCGTTCACGATCAGGCCCCCGGGGCGGAGGACCCTCAGCGAGCGCGAGCCCGTGTCGTCGTGGACGTTGCCGACCAGATCGATGACCACATCGACGCCGGACAGCAGCTCGTCGAAGCGCTCGGCGGTGTGGTCGATCACCTGCGCGGCGCCGAGCTCGTGCAGCCACTGGAGGTTGCGGGTCGAGCCGGTCGCGATCACCGAGGCGCCGAAGTAGGCGGCGAACTGCACCGCGAAGTGGCCGACTCCGCCCGACCCGGCGTGGATGAGGATCCGCTGGCCCTCGTGCGCCTTGGCGAGCTCGACGACCATGCCCCAGGCGGTGAGCGCCGCGAGCGGGACGCCGGCCGCTTCGACGTGCGAGAGCGTCGACGGCTTCCGCGCGATGGAGACGCTCGGCACGCTGACGTACTCCGCGTAGGAGCCCGAGTAGCGCGGCACCATGACGAAGCCGTAGACCTCGTCGCCCGGCCGCAGCGGATGCGCCGGGTAGGGGCTCGAGACGACGACGCCCGAGAAGTCGTGGCCGAGGACCGCCGGGTAGGAGGCGATCTGCGAGGCGACCCCCTGGCCCGCGCGCGTCTTCGCGTCGAGCGGGTTCACGCCGGCCGCGACCACCTTCACGGTGAACTCGGCGTTGATGGCGGAGGGTGTCGGCACGGTCGCCAGGTGCAGGGCGGAGGCGTCGCCCGGCGCGTCGATCACCGCCGCCGTCATCGTGTCGGGGAGGACGACCTCCTCCGGGATCTCGCCGATCGCGAGGCCGTGCCCGAGCGCGCTGGTGTGCATCGTCGCCTTTCCTGTCGCTGAGGCGTGCGGGTGGAGCGTGCCGAGGACGTCGCCCCCGATCCCCGCATCCGACGCCGCGACCAGTCAATCGAGGCAATGAGTCGGCGCTGTTACGGGGGTGTCACCCTCGGGAGAAGATTGGCGCGCGGAGCCGCGGGCGCCCGGTCTGGCACGATGAGGGGATGCGACGCCGACGTACCCTGCTGGTCGGCGGTGCCCTCCTTGTCCTGGCCGGGCTCGTGGTCCTCCTGGCCGCCCGGATCAGCATCGGCACCAGCCGCTGGGTCTACGTCAGCGAGATGGGCGCGCCGGACCTGCCGACGGCGGGCGCCTTCGAGGCCGCCCTTCTGCTCGTGGCGGCCGGCGGTGCGCTGATCGCCGCGGGCGCCTGGCCGGTGCGCGCCCGCCTGCTGCCCGCCCTCCGCCCGGCGGGCGCCATCCTCCTGGCGGCCGCCTGCTTCGCGCTCGCCTCGCAGGTGACCTGCACGGCGGGCTGCCCGCTGCCGGTCGGGCCGGCCTTCCGCTGGCAGGACCTCATCCACACCTCGGCCGCCGTGCTCGGCTTCGGGGCCGCCTGCGCCGCGATGCTCCAGCTGGCGACCGTGCGGGGGCGCCCTGCGGTCGCGCGGCTCTCGCTCGCCGCCGGGATCTCGGTGGCGGTCGTCGCCGGGACGGGTGGGATCCTGTCGCTCCTGCGCGTGTGGCTGCGGCTCGGCGGCACGCTCGAGTTCGTGGCGACGGCGATCGCAGTGCTCTGGCTCGCGTTCGTCGGCCTGGTGCTCGCGCTCGAGGACCTCAGCGCCGAGCGAGCCAGCCGCGGACGTGCCCGCGGATCCGGTCCTGCTGAGCGGCGAAGCCCTCGTCCCGCGACGGCACCCGCTCGCAGTCCGCATCCGGAAGAGCCCTAGCCCACGCCTCCGCGACCTCGACCGGGTGCACGGGGTCGCGCTCGGCCGCGATCACCAGGGTGCGCGCGATGACCTCGCCCAGCTCTCCGGAGTCGCGGTAGGCGGCGTTCCGCGGGATCTGGGCGAGCCGGACGGCGCGCTCGGCCGCGCGCGGGGAGCGGAACTGCAGCGTCAGCGCCTCCGCCGACGCGGGGGACACCTCGGCGGCGCGCGCGAACAGGCCCGAGGCGCGGAACATCCGCTCGCCGCGCTTCGCGCCGTGGTCGTGCAGCAGCTGCGCGATGACGGGGAACACGGTGAGGTTCTCGGGCAGCGGCTCGGCGGTGAAGGCGGGACGCACGAAGACGGCGCGGTCGATCGGCAGCACGCGTCGGACGGCGAGGCGCAGGGCGATCGCCGCGCCCATCGAGATGCCGAGCACCGTGAGCGGCTTGTGCGCGGCTCCGGAGCGCACGATCTCCTCCGTCACCTCGTCGGCGAGCGCCTCGAGGGCGAAGTCGCCGGGCGCGCCGAGCAGCTCGGAGGCGCCGTGGGCGCGGACGTCCGGAGCGATGACCTCGCTGCCAGCGGGGAGGGCGGAGCGCAGCAGCCCCAGCGGCTGGGAGCGGTCGCCGCCCAGGCCGTGCAGGAGGAGGACCGTCACCGGGCGCGTGTCCGCTCGTGCAGCTCGGCCATCAGCATCCCCGCCAGCCGCACGAGGATGTGGATCTCGTCCTCGTCGCGGTCGACCCAGCGGGAGTTCGGCTCGCCCTCGATCGGCACGAAGTCGCGGTGCTGCTCCCAGACGACGAGCGTGCGCTCGGCGCCGAGGACGTACTGCTGCCAGAAGACCTGCCGCAGGTAGTGGCGCGGGATGCTCCGCCACGGCTTCGTCGTGGTCTTGATCTCGCAGAGCTCGAGCCGGCCGTCCTCGCGGAGGCCGATGCCGTCGGGCGTGGCGAGGTGGCGCCGCTCCTGGCTCGCGTGGAAGAGGGTGCTGCTGGGCTCGATCGCGTGCTCGCTCCGCACCCAGGCGGCGATCTCGGGCTCGCGGGCGCGGCCGTGGTCGGTGAAGGCGTTGCCGCCGAAGCCGGTGCCGTAGAGCTTGTCGAGCGCTGCCTTGCCGATCGCGGCGGGGGAGGAGAGGCGGGCGACGTCGGTCGCCGTGATGCCGCGCGAGCGGGCGCGGAGCCAGGCGACGCGGTCCGAGGAGTCGGCGACGACCCTCCGGAGGTGCGGGGGCTCGGCGTCCGTGAAGACGGGCTGCGTCTCCCAGGGGAAGGAGAGCTGCAGGTCGGGCACCGATTCATTCTCTGCCCCCTGCGGCGCCCGGTCGAATCGGCACGCCGACCCGCGCCCTCTCACCGGGGCGCGACGGCCCGCGCCGGCGGCTCAGGCGTCGAGGAAGGCGTCGACGTGCGCGGGGGAGAGGAGGTGGCGCCGGACCATCAGGGCGGCACCGCGGACGCCTCCGCCCTGGGCCGCGGCCTGCACGATGTCGAGCGCGCGGGTCGCCAGGGGGAGGGAGCGGCGGTAGACGACCTCGCGGACCCCGGCGAGGACCTCGTGGCTGGCCTGGGCGATGCTGCCGCCGACGACGATGACGGACGGATTCAGGAGGTTCACGCAGGTGGCGAGCACCTCGCCGATGTCGCGGCCGGCGGCGCGCGTGAGCTCGACGGTGGTGGGGTCCCCGCCGGTCAGCAGGGTGACGACGTCGGAGGTGCTGGCGGCGTCGATCCCGGACTCGGTCAGCCGGCGGGCGATCGCCGAGCCGCTCGCGATCGCCTCGAGGTCGGCCTCGCCGCGGTCGCCGGGGACCTGCACGTGGCCCAGGTCGCCCGCGGCTCCGAGGGCTCCGCGCTGCAGGGCGCCGCCGCTGACTATCCCGGCTCCGATGCCGGTGGAGACCTTCACGTAGAGGAGGTCGTCCACGTCGGCGTAGTGGTCGGCGTGCTCGCCGAGCGCCAGCAGGTTCACGTCGTTGTCGACGAGGACGGGTACGGGGAGGCGGCGGCCGACGAACTCCGGGATGTCGAAGCGGTCCCAGCCGGGCATGATCGGCGGCTTCACCGGGCGGCCCGTCGCGTGCTCGACGGGTCCGGGGACGCCGACGCCGACTCCCGCGAGCGGGCCGGCCGCCGGAGTCCGGCCGAGCAGGGCCGCGGCGACGTCGAGGGCGTGGCCGAGGACGGCGAGGGGGCCGTCGGCGATGGCGATGCTCTCGCGGCGGCGGGCGAGGACCGTGCCGTCGAGGTCGGTCAGGGCGACGACGGCGTGCGCGGCGCCCAGGTCGACGGCGAGGAGGCTGCGCGCCCGGGGGTCGAAGGCCACGCGGGCGGCGGGACGGCCGCCGGAGGAGGGGGCGTCGTCCTGCCGGGCGACCAGGCCGGAGGCGGTGAGGACGTCGAGCTGGGCGGAGACGGCCGCGCGCGGCAGGCCCGTCTCGGCGACCACGTCGGCCCGAGTCCGGGGAGCCCCGTCGGCCAGCAGGAGCAGCAGCTCGCCGACCGCGCTGACGGTGATGCGGCGGCGCGGGGACATGGCCAGAGTCAACCACAGCGCCCGTGCTTCTGTGCGGCGGGCGCCCGACTTGGCGGGCGCGCAGGGCTAGTTTTGCTTGTCCGTGAGCAAAAGTCCGCGTAGGGTTCGAGGCACACCTTCCGATGCGATCAGGAGCCCCACCGGTGGCCACACCCCCAGACCTCTCTGTCCAGCTGTACTCGGTGCGCGAGCCGCTCGCGGCCGATCTTCCCGCCACCCTCGACCGCCTCGCGGCGATCGGCTTCACCACGGTCGAGCTCTTCGGGTTCGTCGACCTGGCCGACGCCTACCGCGTAGCGCTCCCGGCCAGCGGACTGCGCGCTCCCAGCGCCCACGCGCGCCTCCTCGGCCCTCAGGGCGACGCCACCGTCGACGAGATCCTCGACACGGCCGCCTCGCTCGGCGTCGAGACCGTGATCGACCCCTACGTCGACCCGACCCGCTGGACCACCGCGGACGACGTCGCCCGCATCGCCGACGAGCTGAACGCGCTGGTCGACTCCGCCGCCGCCCGCGGCCTGGTGCTCGGCTACCACAACCACGCCTTCGAGTTCGAGAACCGCGTCGACGGCCGCAGCGCCTTCGAGCACCTCGCGGGCCTGCTCGACCCGCGCATGGTCCTCGAGCTCGACACCTACTGGGCGGCCGTCGGCGGCGACGACCCGGTCGAGGTGCTCGGACGCCTCGGCGACCAGGTGCGCTTCCTGCACGTGAAGGACGGCCCGATCTCGGCCGACACCCAGGAGCAGCTGCCCGCGGGCGAGGGCGCGATGGACGTCCCGGCGATCCTCGCCGCCGCTCCGCAGGCCCTGCCCGTGCTGGAGTTCGACGCCTACGCCGGCGACATCTTCGAGGGCCTGGAGTCGGCCCACCGCTACGTCTCGGGGCTCGGCGCATGAGCGGCACCGGCCGCGTGGGCGTCGGCGTCATCGGCGCCGGCAACATCAGCACCCAGTACCTGACCAACCTCACCGTCTTCCCCGACCTCGAGGTGCTCTTCGTCGCCGACATCGACCTCGAGCGGGCGAGGACCCAGGCCGAGGCCTTCGGCGTCCCCGCCTCCGGCACCGTCGAGGAGCTCCTCGCGCACGAGGGCATCGAGATCGTCGTGAACCTCACGATCCCGGCCGCGCACGTCGAGGTCGCGCGCCGCGCGGTCGAGGCGGGCAAGCACGTGTGGACCGAGAAGCCCTTCTCGCTCGACCGCGACAGCGGGATCGAGCTGCTCGCGCTGGCGAAGGACAAGGGGCTGCGCGTCGCGACCGCTCCCGACACCTTCCTGGGCGCGGGCCTCCAGACGGCGCAGCGCGTGATCGAGAGCGGAGCCATCGGCACGCCGCTCTCCGCCCTCACCCTCTTCCAGGGCCCCGGCCCCGAGTCGTGGCACCCGAACCCGGAGTTCTTCTTCGCCGAGGGCGGCGGACCGCTGCTGGACATGGGCCCGTACTACATCACCACGCTCGTGCAGAACCTCGGCCCCGTCGAGAGCGTCACCGCCGTCTCGTCCCAGGCCCGCGCCACCCGCGTCGTGGGCTCCGGCCCGAAGGAGGGCGCCGAGTTCCCGGTGACCATCCCGACGCACATCGGCGGGCTGCTCCGCTTCGAGTCCGGGGCCTCGGCCCAGGGCGTGTGGAGCTTCGAGTCGAGCCTGCCGCGCACCGGCTTCGTCGAGATCAACGGCTCCGAGGGCACCCTCGTCCTCCCCGATCCGAACCAGCACGACGGCGAGATCACCCTGCACCGTCGCGGGTCCGCCGAGCCGGAGGTCATCGCGGCGACCGGCTCGACCGCCTCCCGCGGCACCGGCGTGCTCGAGCTCGCCCGCGCGATCCGGGCCGACCGCGCCGAGGCCGCCTCCGGAGACCTCGCGTACCACGTCACCGACGTGATGCTCTCGCTCCTCGAGGCCGCCGAGACCGGCGAGAAGGTCCTCGTCACCAGCTCCGCGACGCCCCGCCCCGCACTGCCCGAGAGCTGGGACCCGACCGAAGCGACCCTCTCCTGATGCCCGCGCCCCTGCGCGTCGGCGTGCTCGGCGGCGGCTTCATGGCGGCCGTGCACAGCCGCGCGGCCCGCAGCGCCGGAGCGGTGCTCGCCGGAGTCGCCTCCTCCACCCCGGAGAAGGGCGAGCGGGCGGCGGCCGAGCTCGGCGTCGAGCGCGCCTACCCGGACGCCCGGGCCCTGATCGAGGACGAGAGCGTCGACCTCGTGCACGTCTGCACCCCGAACGCCACGCACGCCGCACTCGCGCTCGCGGCGATCGAGGCGGGCAAGCACGTGGTGTGCGAGAAGCCGCTCGCCGCGACGCTGCGGGAGGCGGAGTCGCTCGCTGCGGCCGCGTCCTCCGCCGGCGTGGTGGCGACCGTCCCGTTCGCCTACCGCTTCCACCCGATGGTGCGCGAGGCCCGTGCCCGCGTCGCCTCCGGCGAGACCGGCCGCCTGGTCACCGTCCGCGGGAGCTACCTCCAGGACTGGCTGCTGGGCGCCTCCGACGACAACTGGCGCGTCGACCCGGCCGCCGGCGGCCGCTCGCGCGCCTTCGGCGACATCGGCTCGCACCTGGTCGACCTGCTGGAGTTCGTCACCGGCGACCGGATCGACTCGCTCGCCGCGATCACGAGCACCGTCCACGCCGAGCGCGGCGGCCGCCCGGTGAGCACCGAGGACGTGGCCGGCCTGATCGTCCGGCTCGAGGGCGGCGCCGTCGGCACGCTCCTCGTCTCGCAGGTCACCGCGGGCCACCGCAACGAGCTGGTGCTCGAGGTGTCCGGGCTGGAGGAGTCGCTGCGCTTCGAGCAGGAGCTCCCCGAGACGCTGTGGGTCGGCCGGCGCGACAGCGCCCTGCTGGTGCCGCGCGACGCCTCGATCCTCGCGCCCGATGCGGCCCGGCTCTCGATCGTGCCGAGCGGTCATCCGATGGGCTACCAGGACGCCTTCACGGCGTTCGCCCGCGACACCTACGCCGCCGTGGCGGGCGCCGACGTGGAGGGTCTGCCGACCTTCGCCGACGGCCTCCGCGCGGCGCGCATCACCGAGGCCGTGCTCGACGCGGCCGAGACAGGCGCCTGGGTGACCGTGCCCGCCGCCGCCGACGACCGGACGGAGATCGCCGCATGAGCGACGAGAAGACCTACCCCGCCACCCACCCCGTGACGCTGTTCACCGGCCAGTGGGCCGATCTGCCCTTCGAGGAGGTCGCCCGACTCGCCGCCGAGTGGGGCTACGACGGACTCGAGATCGCGGCCTCGGGCGACCATCTCGACCTCAAGCGCGCGGACGAGGACGACGCCTACGCAGCCTCGCGCCTGGAGATCCTCGACCGCTACGGCCTCGAGGTCTTCGCCATCTCGAACCACCTCACCGGCCAGGCCGTCTGCGACGACCCGATCGACCTCCGCCACAAGGCACTCGTGCGCGACTACACCTGGGGCGACGGCGACGCGGAGGGGGTGCGTCAGCGCGCCGCCGAGGACATGAAGCGCTCGGCGCGGGTCGCCCGCAAGCTCGGCGTGGACGTGGTCGTCGGCTTCACCGGCTCGAAGATCTGGCCCTACGTGGCGCAGTTCCCGCCGGTGCCGGCCTCCGTGATCGACGAGGGGTACGAGGACTTCGCGACCCGCTGGAACCCGATCCTCGACGAGTTCGACGCGAACGGCGTGGTCTACGCGCACGAGGTGCACCCGTCCGAGATCGCCTACGACTACTGGTCGAGCGTGCGCACCCTCGAGGCGATCGGGCACCGCCCGGCCTTCGGCTTCAACTGGGACCCGTCGCACATGATGTGGCAGGACATCGACCCGGTCGGCTTCATCGTCGACTTCAAGGACCGGATCTACCACGTCGACTGCAAGGACACCCGCCTGCGCCCGAAGAACGGCCGCGCCGGCGTGCTCGGCTCGCACCTGCCGTGGGGCGACCCGCGCCGCGGCTGGGACTTCGTCTCGACGGGGCACGGCGACGTCCCGTGGGAGGACGCGTTCCGCGCGCTGGAGTCGATCGGCTACTCCGGCCCGATCTCCATCGAGTGGGAGGACGCCGGGATGGACCGCCTCCACGGCGCGAAGGAGGCCGTCGGCTTCATCCGCTCGCTGCTCTGGAGGACCCCGACCGCGTCGTTCGACGCCGCGTTCTCGAACCAGTAGCCGCGCGGCTCTCCTCGGCGGGATCCCGCTCCGGCCCGCAGCGCACGTCGCGCGCGCCGGATCGGGGTCCCGCAGGCGGGGGTGGGGTCAGTCGGCGGCCTTGGCGGCGCGCTCGGACTTGATGCGGGCCTGCTCGCGGCGGACCTCCGCGTAGCGGTTCTGCTCGACGCGCAGCCACTCGGGGACCTCGTCGAGCAGGGCCTGGATCTCGGGAGTGGTCAGCGCCTCGGTGACGCCGCCGCGGGCGAGCCCCGAGATGGAGACGTTCAGCCGGGAGGCGATGACGGAGCGGGGGTGCGGCCCCTCCTCGCGCAGCTGCACGAGCCAGGCGGGCGGGTTCGCGGCGAGCTCGTCGTACTGCTCGCGCGTGATCGCCGACTCCTGGAACTCCTCCGGGGTCGCGGGCAGGTAGACCTGCAGCTTCTTCGCCGCGGTCGCAGCCTTCATCGTCTGTGTCGCCTTGGCCATGCGGCAACCCTACCGGCGCGGCGCGGACCACCTACCCTGAGGGGATGAGCGAGCAGCCCGAGACCGTCGACCCGCAGGCCGCTCCCGAGGCGGAGGGGCGTCCGGAGGGCGGGGCGGACGCGGCGGCTGTCGACGCGTCGGCCGGATCGGGCGCGGTCGGCGCCGGAGCCGGAACCGAGTCGGACGACACGGACGGCGCCTCCGAGGACGGCGACTCCGACGACCTCGACTCCGAGGACAGCGACGCCGGGGACAGCGATGTCGACGACGCCGACTCCGACGCCGAGGACGCCGTCCCCGCCGGCCCCGTGCTCGCCGTCGCCCTCGTGCCCGGCGTCACCCCCACCAAGTGGACCCGCGTCTGGGGCCAGCGCCGCTCCGATCTCCCGCTGCGCATCACCGTCGTCGCCGAGCGCGATCAGGAGCAGGCGCTGTTCGACGGCCGCGCGCAGCTGTCGTTCGTCCGCGGCGACGTCTCCTCCTCCGCCCTCAGCTCCATCCATCTCTATGACGAGCAGCCCGTCGCCGTCGTCGGCCGCGAGCACGCCCTGGCCGCCGCGGACGAGCTCGACGTCGCCGAGCTGGCCGGCGAGCACCTCCTCCAGGATCCGGAGGACGTGCCGGAGTGGGCCGCGGTCGCCGAGGAGCTCGCGGACGGCTCGCGGCGCCCGCTGCCGCGCATGGCCGGCCTCGACGACGCGGTCGAGCAGGTCGCGGCCGGCGTGGGCGTGCTGATCGTGCCGCAGTCGGTGGCGCGCGTGCACAGCCGCAAGGACGTCACCGCGGTGCCGGTGACCGGCGTCGCTCCCTCCTCCGTCCGCCTCGCCTGGGTGACGGACGACAAGGGCGACGACGTCGAGGACTTCATCGGAGTCGTCCGCGGCCGCAGCGCGAACACCACGCGCGGCACCGCCGCGACGCCGAAGGTCGAGTCGCGGGCGAAGGCCGCCAAGGCGAAGGCGCGGGAGGCGCGCGAGAAGGCGGAGAGGGCCGGCGGCGGCAAGAAGAAGCCGGCCCGCGCCAAGGCGTCCGCGCCGGCGGTGCGGCGCACCCGCAAGCCCCGCGGCCGCTGACCGTGGCCGACGACGCCGGCTGGTCGCTCCGCCCCGCGACCGCGGAGGACGCGGCAGCGATCGCCGAGCTGCGCGCGGTCGTCATGCGCCCGTCGCTCGAGACGCTCGACCGCTACGACGAGCACCGCGTGCGGCACCGCTTCCTCGACGGCTACCGGCCCGAGCTCACCCGGGTGATCGAGCTCGACGGCGCCTTCGCCGGGAGCATCGCCGCGCGGGTCGAGCCGGACGCGGTCTGGATCGAGCACGTCTACCTGGCGCCGCACGCACAGGGACGCGGAGTCGGCGGCGCCGTCCTGCGCCGGGTGATGGCGGAGGAGGCGCGGCCGGGTCTGCCCTTCCGGCTCGACGTGCTGAAGCGCAGCGACGCCCGCCGCCTCTACGAGCGGCACGGCTTCCGGTTCGAGCGCGCTCTGGAGTGGGACGACATCCTCGTCGCGCCGCCTGTCTCCTGACCCCTGATCGGGGAGGACGACGGGGCGCGGGCCGCCGCTAGCATGAGCGCGATCCCCTCCGCCGGGTCGGCCGCAGGGCGACCTCCTCCTGGAAGCAGGCACTCCGCCGTGTCCCCGCTCGTTCTGAGGTCCGCCGCCTCCGCGGTCTTCGTCGCCGCCCTGGCGATCACCTCCAGCCCGCTCGCCTCCGCCGCATCGGCGGCCGCGCCGTCGGCCGCCCCCGTCGCCGCATTCGGCGCCGCCTCCGACGCGCCCCGCTCGATCGTGCTCCCCGAGGGGCAGCCGCTCTGGCAGCCCAGCGCCGAGTCCCCCCTGCCCGCCGTGCCGGACGAGGCGCCGAGCGCCGCCCGTGCGAGCGCTGCGGCGTCGATCAGCGGCCGTGTCGTGGTCGAGGAGGCCGACGGCTCGATCGCGACCACCACTCCCCGCGGCGCCCTCCTGAACGTCGAGGTCTGGTCGAGCGAGGCGGGGCTCCTCGGGAACCACTCCGTCGCCGGCGACCTCACCTTCAGCATCGACGGGCTCACCGCCGGGCAGACCTACTACCTGCTGATCAAGGACGACGCCGACCTGTACGCCGACCTCTGGTCCGGCGGCAGCGCCGTCGCTCGCAGCGCCGAGCCGCTTCAGGCCCCGGCGGCCGGCGTGCAGCTGCGCACCGCACGGCTGGGGTCGCTCGAGGGACGCCTGAGCGGCGTCGCGGGCGACCAGCGCGTCGACATCTGGTACCGCGACCCGGGAACCGACGGCTACTTCCGCACCGGCGAGCTCGACCTGATCACGGGCGGCGACAACCCGTACTCGTTCCAGCAGGTCGTCCCCGGCGACTACCTCGTCCGGGCGTCGAGCCGCGACGACGTGATCGACGACAGCTACTGGGACCACGTCCTCCGCTCGGGCGACGCGGGCGACGTGCGCGTCCCGGTGGGCGGATCGGCCGCCGGGATCGACCTCTCGCTGAGCAGCGACTACCAGCAGTACACCGGCCGCCTCGCCGGATCGGACCGCTACGCGACCTCGGTGGAGGCGACGGGCTACTTCTCCCCGGGCATCCCGGTGCTCTACGTGGCCAGCGGGGCGAACTGGCCGGATGCGCTGAGCGCCGGCCCGGCCGCCGCCGCCCTCGGAGGCGCGCTCCTGCTCACCGATCCCGACCGCCTGCCTCGGGTCGTCTCCGACGAGATCCGCCGCCTCCGCCCGGAGCGGGTCGTGGTCGTCGGCAGCGAGCTGAGCGTGAGCCCCGGGGTCCTCTCCGCGATCCGCTCGATCGTCGGCGGCACCGAGCGGATCGGCGGGACGGACCGCTACGACACCTCCCGCCGGATCGTCGCGGACGCCTTCGGCGCCGGCCCCTACTCGAACATGTTCGTCGCGACCGGCACGAACTTCCCCGACGCCCTGTCGGCCGCGCCGATCGCCGGCTGGCGTGCGCAGCCCGTGCTGCTGGTCGACGGTGCGACCTCGGGCGCCGACTCCGCGACCGCGACCGCGGTGCGCGATCTGGCGCCGGAGCACGTGGAGTTCCTCGGCGGCGACCCCTCGATCCGGGACGCGTACGTGGCGGACTTCGAGCGTCGCGGCCTCGCCCCCTCGGTCTCGAGGATCGCCGGCCGCGACCGCTACGAGACCAGCGTCGAGCTGAACAGCGCCTACCCCCAGTCGCTGCTGCAGGACAGCGTCTTCCTCGCCGCGGGGTCCTCCTTCGCCGACGCCCTCTCGGGAGCGACGACGGCGGCGGCCCTGGGCTCGTCCGTGCTGCTGACCGAGCGCGACTGCGTGCACGACTCGACGCTGCGCTTCCTGGCCTCCAACTCGAAGAACTACGCGTTCCTGCTCGGCGGGGAGCCGACGCTCACCGAGGACGTGGCGAACCTCCGCAACTGCGAGTACGACTTCTGACGACGCGTGCTCCCGGGGTCCGGGGCTAGGGTGCGAGCATGCCCACGAGCGATGAGACCTGGACCCTGGCCGAGCACGACGTACCGGTGTACCGCAGCGGTGAGGGCGGCCGCGCGCTGATCCTGATCCACGAGGTCTGGGGGGTCGACGGGCACATCCGCTCGGTCGCCGACCGCTACGCGGCCGAGGGCTACAGCGTCGTCGCCCCCGAGCTCCTGGCCGACAGCGGCCTGCTCGAGCAGCTCGACGAGGAGCAGCGCGCCGACTACGACCACCCGGTGCGGCGCCTGCCGCGCCAGGTCGAGCTGCGCACCTTCTTCGCCTCCGTCTTCACTCCGGAGCACGCGACGCGCACCGTCGCGATCCTCCGCGCCCTCGTCGAGCGGCTCCTGCGCCAGGAGGGCGCGACCAGCGTCTCCGTCACCGGGTTCTGCTACGGCGGCACCTTCTCGTGGGCGCTCGCGCTGGCCGAGCCGCGGCTGGCGGCGGCCGTGCCGTTCTACGGGCACGTCACCGCGTCCGCCGAGGAGCTCGGCGCGCTGCAGGTGCCGGTGCTGGCGTTCCTGGGCGATCAGGACGCTCCCCTCGTCGAGCAGGTGCCGCGCATCCGCGAGGCGACCGAGGGCAAGGACGTCGAGGTCGTCGTCTACCCGGGAGCGGGCCACGCCTTCTTCAACGACGCGAACGAGCAGACCTACCAGGCCGAGGCGGCGACCGACGCCTGGCCGCGGGCGCTCGCGTTCCTCGGAGCGCACGCGGGCTGAGCGGGCTGTGCGGGATCAGCGGGTGAGGATCCACGCCACCAGGTAGCTGCGCGAGTCGGCGCTGTCGATCGAGGAGTCCGGCAGGCGCTCCGCCCGCGCGAGAGCCGTGGCCGGGTCGCTGGTCGCCTGCAGCATCAGCACGTAGTCGGCGAGCGGCGCGCCTGGGGCTCCGGCCACGAGCTCGTCGACCCGCGAGGGGTCGGGGAGGAACGCGGTCGACGGCGGCATCGGGATCAGCTCGATCCCCAGCAGCGCCGAGGGTGTCGCGTCGAAGAAGGTGGCGTAGTCGCGCTTGCCGCCCCAGTTGATCGCGACGAACGGCGCTTCGAAGCCGACCGGCGTCTCCGGGCTCAGCCAGAGGTCTGCGGCCGCCTGCGTCTCGAGGGAGAGCAGCCAGCGCGCCTCCTCGAGCAGCGGCGCGTTCCCGGAGGCGGCCGCCCAGAGGGCGAGGCCGTTCCAGGCGTTGACCGCCTCGGACACCGACTCCTGGTCGTTGCCGTCCCGGGCCGGCGCGAGCCCCGAGGCCCAGGAGTGGCCGCGGTACGCGTCGAACACGCGCAGCCGCGGGAACTCGGCGGTGTCGACGGGAGAGGCGAGATCCAGGGCGAGCAGGTCCGCGACGGTCCGGTACCGCTCGAGGAGGGACGGGTCCTCGGCGGCCAGCATCCCGACGGCGGAGAGCAGGTAGCCGTAGTGGAAGTGGTGGTCGTTGAATGCGTCGGACCCGAACGACGGCGCGGAGCCGACGACGCCTCCGAGCACGGGGTCGTAGACGACGCACTTCACGGCACCCGGTGCGCAGCCGCGCGGGTCGAGCCACTGGTCGAGCTCGGCGGCGATCCGGTCGTGCAGGTCGGCCGCCACCTCCTCCAGGCCGAGGTCGACGGCGAGACGGTGCAGAGCAGCGGCGCGGTAGAGCTCCTTGCCGGCTCCGTAGGTGTCGGGCGCGGCGAAGCGGGTGGCCGCGGCGTCGAGTGGCACCTGCGTCCGGAGCGTCGTCTTCTCCTCGGCCGTGAGGGAGCCGAGATCGAGCGCCCCCGACTCGACGATAGTGGGGGCGGCGCGGGAGAACGACGTTCCCGCACGGAGCCCCACCCGGCCGTAGAGCGTGTCGTAGCCGATCGCCCCCTCGGCCCCGAGGCCGAAGAACGTCTCGGCGCCGCCCTCGGTCCGCAGCGCGTAGGTCGTGGTGGTGGTGCTCGCCGTGACGTCGTGGGAGACGCTCGCGCCCTCGAGGGGCACTGCACGACGCCGAAGCTCGTCGATCCGCGCCCTGCTCGCTCCCGGAGGCACCGCGAAGAGGAGCAGCGTGCCGTCCAGCGTCATCCGGGGGAACGTATCGAGGGCGGCGGCGGGCGCCACCAGCCCGTACCGCTGTCCGCCCGCGGTGACCAGGAGCAGGCCGCCGGCCGCGCGCTCGGGAGCGGTGGCGCCTCCGATCAGCACCGTCTGGGCGCTCTCGGTCCGGTAGGAGGCGTAGGGCCAGCCCTCGGCTGCGACGAGCTCACCGGCACCCGCGAGGCTCCAGTGCGCGACGAGGTCGTCGAACGCGGAGAGCGCCACCGCGCTCGAGGGGACCGTCACGGTGAGATCGTCCCGGGCGAGGGCGTAGACGGTCCGCGGAGCCGCCTCCACGATCGGGAGGCCCACGGTGAAGCCGTCGGCGCGCGGCGTGACGGTGAGGATCCCTGAGTAGAGCGGGAGATCCTCCCCGAACACCGGTCCGGACACCCACGAGTTCGTCGGCGGCCGCACCCCTTCGGCAAGCCGCGCCGTCCCCGCGTAGGGGCCGGGGACCTGCGGCAGCTCCCGCGCGTGCACGGACGCTGCCACGGCCCAGTCGGACGCGGAGCCGTCGGACGTGCATCCGGTGAGGCCTGCGATCGCGAGGGCGAGAGCGAGGGCCGCCCCCGCCCCGCGCCTCACCGCGCGAATCCGCCCGGCGTGAAGAGCCTGCCGAGCTGGGCGACCAGCCAGCCGCCGAAGCCGTCGCCGTCGTCGCGGAGCCGCACCTCCGCCGCGACGGGAGCTCCGACCACGGTGTAGTCCTGCGTCGTGATCTCGTCGGTGCGCGCGCGGATGACGGTCGTCGCCCGCCCCTCGTGGAACCGCTCCACCTCGACGTCGTAGATCTCGGCGTCGACGGTCGTCCCGTCCGGCATCGCCACGGCGACGGTGCCGCCGATCGGGACCCGCGAGTAGTCCCGGGCGCCGAGCACGAACTCGCTCTCGAGGTGGATCGAGTCCGAGATCGCGACGACCGCGATCATCTGGTCCTCCTCGACGAAGGAGCCGATCTCGGCGTCGACCGACGTGACCACGCCGTCCAGCGCCGCCGTGAAGACCATCAGGCCGCCCTCCTCGATCCGGTAGCCGACATCGGCGCTGGTGAACGTCTTCGTCTGCATGTCGGACTCGAGGACGGTGCTCTGCAGGCTGAAGAGCACGTCGCCCTTCTCCACCGCGTCGCCGCGGGAGATCGTGAGGTCCTGGATCGTGCCCGCGTAGGGCGTCCCCAGCGAGTACTCGTCGGTGACGAGCTGAGCGCTCGCCGCCCGCACGGTGAGCGAGGAGTTGTTCGCGTAGACCAGGCCGGCGGCGGCGACGCCGAGCGCGAGGGCGCACGAGGCGAGGAAGCCGAGCCAGCGCAGCGCGGTCATGCCGCACCCACGGCGAGTCCGTGGCGTCCCGCGGCGGCGGGGCCGCTCGGAGCGACCACCTCGGCCCGGGCGGCGCGCTTCAGGAGGACGTGCTCGCGCGCCGCGATCACCGCGAACGCTCCGAGCGTGAGGGTGTTCAGGACGTTCCAGGCGAGCGCCACCGAGTACTCCGCGGTCCACTCCGCCTTGAGGAAGCCGACGACGGAGGTCGCGGCCAGGAACACCAGGAAGACCATCTGCACCTTGATGAAGTTGAAGGGCGAGGCGGCCTGCCCGGTCGCGCCCGTCGAGGTCCAGGCCGGCTTCCGGCCCGCGAGAGCGAGGAAGAACGCCTTCGTGTACATCGGGAAGGTGACGGTCGACAGCAGCAGCGTCTCCCACCGGAACGAGCCGATGATGAACAGCGCGAGCCCGATCTGCAGCACGTAGAACCCGCAGTAGAAGAGGATCCACTCGACGAGCGGCACCTCGAGGCTGACCGGCGTGATGTTCAGGTAGATCTGCAGTGGGGGCAGCACGATCAGGCCCAGCGGCACGATCCCGGTGAAGTAGAACGTGACGGTCATGAAGTACTGCACGCGCTGGTCGGTCGTGAGCCGGCGCTTCGGCGAGAACGGGTTGTGCTTGAGCAGGATCTCGAACCCGCCGACGGCCCAGCGGACCTGCTGGCGGACGAAGGCCTCGATCGTCTCGGGCGTGCGCCCGACCGCGAGGGTCATCGGCACGAAGATCGAGCGCCAGCCGCGCTCGTGCACGAAGATCGACGTCCAGATGTCCTCGGACTGCGAGCCCTCGTACATCCCGCCGATGTCGTCGAGGGCCTTGCGGCGGAAGACGGCGTTGGTGCCCACGCAGAAGGCGGAGTTGTACTTGTTCTTGCCCGGCTGGGTGAGGGCGTAGAAGACGATCTGCATGTAGGCGGAGCCGCGCGAGATGAAGTTGTGCGCGTTCCCGTAGACCTGCGGGGCCTGCACGAAGGCGACGTCGTCGTGGGCGAAGAAGGGGAGAGTCTCCTCCAGGAACTCCGGCACGGTCACGAAGTCGGCGTCGATCATCACGGCGAAGTCCGAGTCTGTCAGACGGAGCGCGTGGTTCACGTTGCCGGCCTTGGCACCCGCGCGGTCCTCGCGCACCACGTACCGGACGCCCAGGCGATCGGCGATCGCGGCGACCTGCGGGTCGTCCCCGTCGTCGAGGAGCCACGTCACGTGGGTGCCGCGCATGTCGCGGGCCGCACGGGCCGTCTCCTCGATGATCGCGGGGTCCTCCCTGTAGGTCCTGATGAAGACGTCGACGGTGATGCGGCGGCGGCCGAGGTAGAGGTCCTCGCCGATCGGGATGCCGTCGACCGGGCTCCCGTAGAGCGTCGCTCGGGCGGAGTGGAAGGCGGAGTCGCGCGGGTCGTACGTGCTCGACAGGGCGGTCCACATCGTGAGCGCGGCCTGGCCGATCAGGTAGAGCTCGCAGATGATGACGATGGCGAACGGGAGGGGGTCGCCGATGTTGCGCGGGTTGAGCAGGAAGGCGCCGTAGAGCAGCGCGCCGGCGCCGGAGAGCAGCACGATCATGATGAGCGAGGGCGACTGCTGCTTGGCGCGGCTGGTGACGGCACGGGGGCTGGCGACGCGCTGCTGGCGCGTCAGGAGCGGGCGGATCTCGGGTGGAGCGGGAGGAACAGGGCGGGCGGGGGTGCTGGGGTTCACGGGTGAGCTCTTCGGGTAGGTGGAAGCGGGGGCCCGGAGCGTCGTCGGTCGGGGGTGCCGGACGGCGCGCCGGAGGAGCGCCTGTGCGCGCGTTCGGCTCAGGTCGCTGATGCGCCGCGGTCCGTCGGGTACGGCGCGGGCGTCGGGGCCGCGGTCCCGTCGGGTACGGTGTCGCGGTGCGGAGGCCGCCCGTCATCGGGGATGTCGGCGGCGGTCCCCATGTTCGACCTGGGAGAGTGCCGGGACAAGAGCCGGAAGAGGACGTGTCCGCTAGCGGACACCCCGTTCCGACACCGCGGCTCCGCGGCGCTGAGCTCGCCGACGGCCGGCGTCAGCGCGGTCGGACCGGCAGCCAGCCCCGCCGAGACGCGAGCACGCCCGCCTGGAAGCGGCTCTCGGCGCCGAGCAGCTCGAAGAGACCGGCGATGTGCCGACGGCAGGTGCGCACGCTGAGGTCCAGCCGTGCCGCGAGCGCCTCGTCGGTGAGCCCGGCGGCGAGGCCCTGCAGGATCGACCGCTGCACCGCGGAGAGGGAGGGCTCCTCCTCGGCACCTGCCGCGTGCAGGGGCGCTGCGAACTCCCACGCCGCGTCGAAGACGCGCGCCAGGGTCGCCGCGAGCTCGGAGGAGCGGACGACCAGGGCGGCGCGGTCGTCCTCGTCCCGGGAGCGGGCGACGATCGCGAGGGAGCGGTCGAAGACCACCAGCCGGAAGGGCAGCACCGGGAGGGTCCGGAACCGCGCGCCCAGCGGCTCGAGCTCCGCGACCGAGCGCCGGAGGGCCGCGTTGTCGCGGCGGCGGTCGTGGTACAGCGTCCGTCTCGCGATACCGCGCCCGAGCAGCTCGCGGTCGACGGCGTCGCTCGCCTCGTGCCGCTCCACGCTGCTGGTGCCGGGAGCGGCGATCAGCACCTCCTCCGAGGCTCCGCGCTGCAGGTCGAGGAGCAGCCGGAGGACGGTCGCCGGGTCCTCGATCACCTCCACCTGCTCCGCGGCGGCGAGGGCGCTGCGGGCGCTCCGGTAGGCGGGGACGAGGGCCATCAGCTCGCTGCGGCGGCGGGTGATCCCGGTCTGCAGCTCGAGGAGGCGCCGCTCGTCCTCGGCGATCAGCTCGGCCAGGGCGATGTCCGGTGCGGCCGTGGCGAGCGATTCCGCCCCCGCGTGCAGCGGAGCGAGCAGCCGGAGCCCGATCAGCTCGTCGCGCGCCTCGCGGAGGCCGTCGACGGTGACGCCGAGCTCGTCCGACGCGCTCTCGAGAGACCAGTCTCCGCGCACGGACGCGTGCAGGTACAGCGCGATCGCGTTCTCGCTCAGCACCGGCGGCCCCCCGTTCTCCCGACCCTCCCGAGTGTAGGAGGCGCGCACTCAGCGCCGCCGCGCGAGAACCGCGACGACGGCGAGCTCACCGGCGAGGACCAGCGCTACCGCTCCGAACACGGCCGGGCCGACCAGCGCGGCGAGCGGAGTGAGACCGGCGTTCGCGAGGAGGGGGGCGAGGAGACCGATCACGACTCCGGTACGGCGGGCGGGGGGCTGCCGGCGGGCGACGGCGACGACGCTCAGCGAGGTCGCGGCGGCGGCGGCGAGCACGAGCAGGAGGACCGCCGCGGGGTGCGGCTCCCCGAGCAGGAGGAGCGCGGCCAGCGCGGCCCAGGCGAGGGCGCCTCCGGCGGCGACGGGGCCGAGGTGCGGGGTGGCGGCGGGTGCAGTGGCGGTCATGGTGCGTCCTCTCGTCGTGGTCCTCCGAGCCTCGCGGAGGCCCGTCGGCGGCACCAGATCAGCATCCGGGCACGGCAGCATCCGGACATGCGGCGGACCCCCGGCTCCGCGCGGGGCGGAGGGTCGGGGGCCCACGGGACGTCCGGGCAGGCTCCGGCCGTGGCAGCATCCGGTCAGCCGGCCTCGCGCAGCCTCCCGCCGGCGAGGTGGAGGCTGCGCTGCGCACGGCGCGACGGCAGAGTGGTGGGTGTCGTCGGCTCCTGCTCTCCGGGCGCCCGCTCTTCCCGGGGCGGTGCCCGCGGTCGTAGGCTCGCGCTCATCCGCAACGGGAGGGGCCGACGATGACCGCCACGAGAGAGACGTCCGCCCCGCCCGAGCTCAAGCGCGTGCTCGGCCCCAAGCTGCTGCTGCTGTTCGTGGTCGGCGACATCCTCGGCACCGGGATCTACGCGCTCACCGGGCAGGTCGCGGCCGAGGTGGGCGGGGCCGCGTGGCTCCCCTTCGTGATCGCGTTCGTCGTCGCCACGCTCACCGCCTGCTCGTACCTGGAGCTGGTGACGAAGTACCCGCAGGCGGCGGGCGCCGCGCTCTACGCGCACAAGGCGTTCGGGATCCACTTCGTCACGTTCCTCGTCTGCTTCACCGTGATGGCGAGCGGGATCACCTCGGCCTCCGCCGCCTCGGGCGCCTTCGCGAGCAACTTCGCGATCGGCTTCGGGCTCGGGGACGGCGCGGGGACGCGGTTGAGCATCGCGCTGGTGTTCATGGTCTGCATCGCCCTGGTGAACCTGCGCGGTGTCGCCGAGAGCGTCGGGCTGAACGTGGTGCTCACCCTGATCGAGCTCTCGGGCCTGCTGCTGGTGATCTTCGTGTGCTTCTTCGCGGTGTTCGGCGGGCAGGCCGACTTCTCGCGGGTGGTCGCGTTCGAGGCGCCGGAGGACAAGTCGCTGCTGCTCGCGGTGAGCACCGCGACCTCGCTGGCGTTCTTCGCGATGGTCGGATTCGAGGACTCCGTGAACATGGCGGAGGAGACGAAGGAGCCCAGCCGCATCTTCCCGCGCGTGATGCTCACGGGTCTCGGCATCACCGCCGTGGTCTACGTGCTCGTGTCCACGCTCGCCGTCGCGATCGTCCCCGTGGGGGAGCTGGCCGGCAACGACACTCCGCTCGTCACGGTCGTCGAGGCCGCGGCGCCCGACTTCCCGATCTCGACGCTCCTGCCCTTCATCTCGCTCTTCGCCGTGGCCAACAGCGCGCTGATCAACATGATGATGGCCAGCCGCCTGCTCTACGGGATGAGCCGCCAGGGCGTGCTGCCGCCGTTCCTGCAGAACGTGCTGCGCGGACGGCGCACGCCGTGGGCCGCGATCCTCTTCACGACGGTGATCGCCCTGCTCCTCACCGCCTACGTGTCGCGCGACCCCTCCGACCCCATCGCGGTGCTCCTGGGCGGGACCACGTCGCTCCTCCTGCTGGCGGTCTTCGCCGTCGTCAACGTCTCCGTGCTGGTGCTGCGCCGGCAGCCGGTCGAGCACCGTCACTTCCGGACCCCCACCGTGCTGCCGGTGCTGGGCACGATCGCCTGCGTCTACCTGGTGCTGCCGATCACCTCGGGACGCGACATGGCCCAGTACGGGATCGCGGGGGTGCTGCTCGTGATCGGCGTCCTGCTCTGGGCGGCGACCTTCATCGACCGGCGGGTCCGCGGCTACGCGCGCACCGCGGCGATCGCTCCGGAGGAGCTCGACGCCGATCCCGCGGAGGACGCATCGGGAGCGCACAGCGACGGCATCGGCCGGTCATAGCCGATCCATAGGGAACTCCCGATACTGGAGTCATGAGCACCCCGGCCCCCTCGAAGCACCTCGCCCCCGCGCAGCGCACCCGCCTGAAGCGGGCCGACGGGACGCCGATCCGCGTCCTCGTCGTCGACGACGAGAGCACCCTCACCGACCTGCTCCAGATGGCTCTGCGCTACGAGGGCTGGGAGGTGCGCACCGCGGCCGAGGGCCGCGCCGCGATCACGATCACCCGCGAGTTCCGGCCCGACGTGATCGTGCTCGACGTGATGCTCCCCGACATCGACGGCCTCCAGGTCCTGCAGCGGGTCCGCGCGGACGGCAGCGAGACCCCGGTCCTCTTCCTCACCGCGAAGGACGCGCTCGACGACCGGATCGCCGGGCTCACCGCCGGCGGCGACGACTACGTCACCAAGCCCTTCTCCCTCGAGGAGCTGGTCGCCCGGATGCGCGGACTCATCCGCCGCAGCACCCTGCTCGCCAACGACGCGGACGACCCCGAGGTCGTCGTGGGGGACCTGGTGCTGAACGAGGACAGCCACGAGGTCCGCCGGGGCGGCGACGAGATCGAGCTGACCGCCACCGAGTTCGAGCTGCTGCGCTTCCTGATGCGCAATCCGCGCCGCGTGCTCAGCAAGGCCCAGATCCTCGACCGGGTCTGGTCGTACGACTTCGGCGGCAAGTCGAGCGTGGTCGAGATCTACATCTCGTACCTGCGCAAGAAGATCGACGCCGGCCGCTCGCCGATGATCCACACCGTGCGCGGCGCCGGCTACCTCCTGAAGCCCGCCGACCAGTGAGCCGCACCGGCCGCCCGTCGCTCGGCGACTTCGCGACCCGCTCCGCCCTCCGCAGCTCCCGCCGCGGCCGGCGCGCGCCGTGGACTCTGCGGCGGCGGATGGTCGTCGCCGTGGTCGCGCTCGTCGCGGTGACGGCGGGCGCCGTGGGAGCGGTCAGCGTGCTCTCCGCCCGCTCGATCCTCTACGGCAGCACGGACGCGTCGCTCAGCCAGTCGGTCACGCGCCTCCAGGACTTCGACGGGCCGAGCCGCTTCGGCGGGTCGAGCGCGATCGAGCAGGCCACGACCTGCCCGAGCGGATCCTTCGGCGGCGGCCCGAGCCAGAACCTCAGCACCATCACCGCCGTCCAGGGCTCGGACGGCTCCTTCATCGGCGCCTACGTCGACGCCGACGGGGTCTGCCGGCAGTTCTCGGACCCGGCCGACTCGGTGCTCGCGGCGGCCGTCGCCGCGGGGGGCGAGGAGGCGACCATCGAGCTGCCCGGGAGCCTCGGGACCTACCGCGTGCGCGCGGCGGCGGTCGAGGGCTCCGTCGTCGTCGTCGGCGTCCCCCTGGGCGAGGTCGCCGAGACGCTCGCCTCCCTCACCTGGGTGGTCGTCGTGGTGGTGCTGCTGGCGATGCTGCTGGTCGCCCTCGTCGCCACCGCGATCATCCGCGTGGCACTGCGGCCCCTGGAGCGGGTGGAGGCGACGGCGACCCGCGTGGCCGAGCTGCCGCTGGACCGCGGCGCCGTAGAGCTGGTCGAGCGGGTCCCGGAGGAGGACGCCGACACCCGCACCGAGGTCGGCCGCGTCGGCGCCGCCTTCAACCGCATGCTCGACCACGTCACCGGTGCGCTGGAGTCGCGGCAGGCGAGCGAGGACAAGGTGCGGCAGTTCGTCGCCGACGCCTCGCACGAGCTGCGGACCCCCCTCGCGGCGATCCGCGGCTACGCGGAGCTGCCCCGGCGCGGCGGGACCGAGCTGCCGGAGTCGGCGGCCTACTCCCTCGACCGGATCGAGTCCGCCGCCACCCGGATGACCTCGCTGGTCGAGGACCTCCTCCTGCTCGCCCGCCTCGACGAGGGCCGCGACCTCGAGAAGGAGCCCGTCGACCTGACGCTGCTCGTGATCGAGGCGCTCTCGGACGCGCACGCCGCGGGCCCCGACCACGAGTGGGACCTCGAGCTCCCCGAGGAGCCGATCGAGATCCGCGGCGACGGCTTCCGGCTGCACCAGGTGGTCGCCAATCTGCTGCGGAACGCGACCGTGCACACGCCCCCCGGCACCCGGGTCGTGGCGGCCCTCGCCGAGGAGGTGTCGGAGGGGCGGCCGATCGCGGTCGTGACGGTCACCGATTCCGGCCCGGGCATCGCGCCGGAGCTGGTGCCGGTGCTGTTCGAGCGCTTCGCCCGCGGCGACTCCTCCCGAGCGCGCACGACCGGATCGACGGGGCTGGGCCTGGCGATCGTGGCGGCGGTCGTCGACGCCCACGGCGGGCGCGTCCTCGTCGCGTCCGAGCCGGGGCGCACGAGCTTCCGCGTCGAGCTGCCGGCGGGCTGAGGGCAGGGGCGGGGGTCTCCCGCCGCCCGCCCTACACCGAGACGCCCAGCCGGCGGCGCGCGTCGTCGAGGGTCCGCACCACGGCGACCACCTCGTCGAGCGGGTGCAGCGGCGACTCGGTGCGCCCCTCCGTCACGTACTGCGCGACGTGCAGCGCCTCCCAGGCGAGGCCCTCGCCGCCCTGGAGCGGCGTCTCGTCGATCCACGACCCGCTCTCGGAGCCGCGGGTGAGCGTCACGCCGCCCGGCGTCCAGAACGACGGGTGCACGTCGATCCGCCCCGCCCGCCCAGCGACGCTCGCCGCGTGCCGGGTGTCGGCCAGCACGGTCGAGGTGGCCACCGACTGCACCCCGTGCGCGTGGCTGCCGACGATCGTCGCGGTTGCGTCGACGCCGGTCGAGGTCATGCTGCCGGCGACGACGGTGCTCTGCGGGGTGCCCGCCACCATCGAGACGAAGGAGGAGGCGTAGACGCCGACGTCCAGCAGGCCGCCGCCCGCGAGCGCCGGGTCGAAGATGCGGCTGGAGGGGTCGAAGTCGAAGGCGGCGCCGAAGTCGGCCGAGACGACGGCGGGCGCGCCGACCGCCCCGTCCGCGAGCAGCTGCCGCACGACGTCCATGTGCGGCAGGTAGCGCATCCACATCGCCTCCATCGCGAAGACTCCGGCGTCGCGCGCGGCGTGCACCATCATCTCGGCCTCGCCCGGGGTCGGCGCGAACGGCTTCTCGACCAGGATGTGCTTGCCCGCGGCGATGGCGAGCAGCGCCTGGCGGGCGTGCTCCGAGTGCGGGGACGCGATGTAGACCACGTCGACCTCCGGATCCTCGACCACGGCCTCGTAGCCGGCCGAGGCCCGCTCGATCCCGAACCGGCTCGCGAACCGCTCCGCGCGCTCCAGCGAGCGGGAGCCCACCGAGACCACGCGCTGCCGGGTGTGCTTCTGCAGCGCCTCGACGAACGAGCCGGCGATCGAGCCGGGCGCGATCACCCCCCAGCGCAGGACGGGGGAGTCGAGGAGGGAGGGGAGTCGGGGCTCGGGGAGCGTCAGTGCCATGCGTCCACGCTAGGGCCCTGCGCCCGGCGGGGGCGAGGGGGTGCGCGGCGGTCCCCTAGGGTGTGACGGCACGCGCAGTCGCGGGCGGAGGAGGACGTCATGCCCGAGTGGTACACCCTGGGCGTCGTCGCCCTCGTGATCGTCGTGGTGGTCGTCGCGATCGTGCGCTTCCGGTTCAACCCGGTGCTGGCGCTGGCCGTGGGAGCCGCCGCGATCGGCCTGCTCACCGGGCTCGGCCCCGTCGACACCGTCTCCACGATGACCACCGGCTTCGGCGAGGTGATGATGGAGGCTGGCCTCCTGATCGGCTGGGGCGTGCTCATCGGCGCGATGCTCAACGAGATGGGCGCCGTCGTCCGGCTCGTCGAGGGCCTGCTGCGCGTCTTCGGCCGCCGCGGGATCCCCTACGCGCTGGGCCTCTCCTTCGCCACGTACCTGCAGACGATCTTCGTCGACGCGCTGATCGTGATCGCGGCCCCGCTCGCCCGCCGGATCGCGCCGCGGCTGGGGCGCGCGGGCACCGGCATCGTCGCCGTGACCTTCGCCGTCGGGCTCGAGACGGGCATCGTGATGATGGTGCCCGGCTTCGCCGCGGTCGCGCTCGCGGGGCTGCTCGGAGTGCCGCTGGGCGTGATGATGCTCGGCGGATTCGCGGTGGTGGCGCCGACGGTCGTGGTCACGATCCTGCTGATGTCGCTCGCATTCCGCCTCGGCTTCTGGGACCCGGCGCGCGACGAGCAGCTGGTCGTGCGCGACGACACGACCGGGCTCGCGACGGTGGGGGCGTCGCCCGCCGCGGACGGCGGACGGCTGCCGTCGTTCGGAGCGCGGGGGAGCGGCGGGGCGTCCTCGAGCGGAGTCGGAGCGGCATCGGGCGGCTCGTCCGGCTCGTCCGTCGAGGACGCGGCGGGTCCCGCCGAGGCGCAGGACGCCCACCCCGCCCGCGAGCGCCCGCTCCTGCTCCTCTTCGCGCCCATGCTCCTCGCCCTCCTGCTCATCGCCGCGCAGGCGGTGCTCACCGTCTCCGGGATCGAGCTGCCGGTGCTGCAGTTCCTCGGGAACCCCGTCATCGCGCTCCTCCTCGCCGTGATCGGCACCGGAGTGGTCGGCCGGTCCACCGTGGGAACCGCGCGGATGGAGAAGGCGGTCGCCAAGGGCTTCCAGGACGGCGGGCAGATCTTCCTGCTCACCGGCGTCGGCGGGGCGCTCGCCGCGGTGATCGCGCAGGGCGACCTCGGCGAGATCCTGAAGGGCTACTTCTCGACCTCGGCGACCGCGCCGCTGCTGCTCGTCTGGGTGATGGCGGCCGTGCTGCACATCGCGGTCGGCTCGGTCACCCTCTCGGCGATCACGGCGGCCGGAGTCGTCGCGCCGGTCGCCGCGACACTCGGCCTCGACCCGCTGCTGATCGCACTCGCTGCGGGCTCCGGCGCGCTGTTCTGCATCCACGTCACCTCGAACACCTTCTGGCTGCTGCAGAGCTTCCTCGGCCAGTCGGTCCGCGGCGCCCTCAAGTCGGTGACCGTCGGCGTCTCCCTCGCCTCCGTCCTCGCGCTCGGCGCCACGCTCGTCCTCTCCCTCTTCCTCTGACCGGGACCTGCTTCCTCCTCTCGCCGGATGCCACTCGGGCACCCGAGTCGCCGGGCGAGGCGTTCAGAACAGGCATCTCGCGGAGGTGACCCGGCCGACACGTGACGGAAACATGGAGCCTCTATCTTCCTGAGAGGGTTCACATCCGATTCGGAGATCCAGACGCCGACGGGGGCCCGATCCGTTCCGTCACGCCTCGACAAGGGAAGAACTCCGCTTGAGATCTCGAACCGCCCTCGCCTCCGGATGCGCCGCGCTCGCGCTCGCCGCCGGCGGCCTCCTGGTCGCCCCACCGGCGACCGCCACGACGACAGCACCCGCCGACTACACCCGCGTGGACATCGTGCGTCCGCCGTCCGCTCCGATCGCGGTGCCGACCAGCTACCCGCAGCAGACCCCGCTGACCGAGGTGCCCGTCGACCCGACCGACGCCTCGCTCCTGCGCGGAGTCACCCCCTACGACGCCATCGCGCCTCAGCTGAACGCGCTCGCCGCCCGCTCCGACCGGGTCTCGACCCAGGTGGTCGGGAAGTCCGGCCTCGGCCGCGACATCTACCTGGTCACCGTCACCGCCCCCGAGACCGAGGCCGAGACGGCGCAGCAGGCCGAGTGGCGCGACCGGCTCAAGTACGAGCCCGCCGCCGCGGCCGCCGACGCCGACCTGATGGACGGCTACAAGGTGCCGGTCTGGTTCAACGGCAACATCCACGGCAACGAGTGGGAGGGCAGCGACGCGATCCTCGAGTACATCGAGGGCGTCGCCACCGCCGAGGACGCGGAGACCGAGGCGCTGCTCGAGGGCAACCGCCTCTACTTCACCGTCACCAACAACCCCGACGGCCGCGCCCTCGGCCAGCGCGCCGTCGCCGCGGGCTACGACCCGAACCGCGACATGATCACCGGAGCCACCAGCGAGGCGGCCGTGATCCGCGACCTCTCGAGCGTGCTCCAGCCCACGTACTTCATCGACATCCACGGCTACACCGGGATCCTCCAGGTCGAGCCCTGCGGCCCGCCGCACGGCGAGAACTACGAGTACGACCTCTTCCTCCCGCACGCGTACGCGACCGCGCTGGAGATCGAGCGCCGCGTCGTCGAGGCCGACGTGCCCGGCAACACCTACCTCGCCGAGGACGGCAGCGCCACGACGGACAACACCGGGAAGATCCTCATCCCCTACCGCGACATCCGCGCGGGCTGGGACGACTGGCCCCCCATCTTCGCCCCGCAGTACGTCGCCTTCCAAGGCGCGATCACCAACACGGTGGAGCTTCCGCTCGGCCGCACGGCCAACAGCACTCCGGAGGAGATCGCCCAGGGCCAGGCCAACGCGGACATCGACGTCGAGGTCGCCGGGATCGTCATGGACGCCTCCGTCGACTACATCGAGGCCAACCGCGACGCGCTCCTGAGCAACCAGGTCAGCATCTTCGAGCGCGGCGTCACCGGCGCCCCCGCCGTCGAGATCCCCGCCGACGTCTCCGCGGCCGACCTGCCCGCGGGCGTGCCGACCGAGTGGACCGAGATCTGGGACGAGACCGACGTCTACACGACCGAGTACCCGCGCGCCTACGTCATCCCCGTCGACGGCACGCAGCGCTCCCTCTCGGACGCCGAGACCCTCGTCGCGCAGCTGCTCGCCCACGGCGTCGAGGTGTCGCGGACCACGGCCGCCACGAGCGTCGGAGGAGTCTCCTACCCCGCGGGCACCTACCTGGTCGACATGCACCAGTCGGTCCGCGGCCTCGCCAACGTCCTCCTCGCCGACGGCAGCGACATCTCGAGCCGTGTGCCCGAGATGTACGACGTCTCGGCCTGGAGCCTCTCGCTCCTCTGGGGCGCCGACGTGCAGGCGATCGGCTCCACCACCGATGCCCTCCCAGCCGTCGGCCTGGAGCCGGTGACCGCCGTCGCTCCGGTCGGCTCCGTCCCGGCAGGCGCCGACTACCTCGCCTTCGAGCCGCGCGGCGTCCTGGAGTACCAGGCCGTCAACGCGCTGCTGGCCGACGGCGTCGCTCTCGAGCAGTTCGAGGACGGCACCATCGCCCTGCGTGCCGACGCCGCCGGGCTCGCGGCCGCCGAGGGAGCCGCCGCCGTCTTCGGCGTCGACTTCACGGCGACCACCGCCGACCGCGTGCGCGCCGAGGACGGGAAGGCGCTCGACGCCCTCCGCGTCGCCTACTCCGGCACGAACGAGGACCGCGACGCGCTGGCCAAGCTCGGCTTCGCCGATGCGGTCGCCGTCGACGCGGCCGCGCTCACCGCGGGCACCGCGACCCTCGAGGGTGCCGACGTGCTCTACGTGGGACGCGCCCTCTCCTTCACCCCGGAGCAGGCCGCGGGCCGCACCGTGGTCGAGGAGTTCCTCGCGGCGGGCGGCGACGTCGTCGGCCGCGGTGGCGCTGGAGCGGCCTTCGTGTCCGACTTCGGCCTGGCCGAGCTGACCGCGCAGACCGGCACCAGCGGCTCCAACGGCATCGTCTCGGTCGAGACGCCCGCCGGCGGAGTCCTGGGCGACTACCCGCAGGACACCGCGTTCGTCTCGCCGGCACTGTGGTTCGCCGGTTTCGACGAGTCGGTCGCGGTCGAGCAGAGCTACTCGGAGGACGGCACGTTCGTCGCCGGGCACTGGGTCGACTCCGAGGGTCAGTCCCGGAGCGACGCGGCCGGGCAGGCCTCGGCCGTCTCGTTCTCGACGGAGTCGGGCACCGAGGGCTTCCTCTTCGGCACCTCGCCGGTGTTCCGCAACCACCCGGTCGGAGCGTTCAGCGACGTCGCCCGGGCGCTGCTCGCCGTGGCGCCGGAGGGCGCCGCCGTCGAGCTGCCGGGGACCCCGGAGCCCACGCCGACGCCGGAGCCGACCGGCTCGCCGGAGCCGACCGCGACTCCCGAGCCCACGGCGACGCCCGAGCCGACCGTGAGCCCCGAGCCCACGCCGACCCCGGAGCCCACCGTCGTGCCGACGGCCGGACCGACCGCCACGGCCGCGCCGATCACCGCACCGACCGGCCCCGGCGGCCTCCCCTCCACCGGAGTGGAGACCGGCTCCTGGCTGCTGCTCTCGGGAGGTGCTGTCGCCCTCGGCCTCGGCTCGCTCCTGATCGCCCGCAGCCGTCGCCGCGAGGATCAGGAGGCCTAGCCTCCGCCTCCGGGGAGGGATCGGGCGCCCGCCGCCCGGTCCCTCCCCGTTCCCGTTCCCCGTCCCCCTCGTGGCGCCCGCTCCCTCC
>NZ_PSVA01000015.1:0-77059 GCF_002932155.1 Rathayibacter sp. AY1F9
GCCGATGGTACTGCAGGGGGGACCCTGTGGGAGAGTAGGACACCGCCGGACACCATTCACGATGGCCACCCAGAAATGGGTGGCCATCGCTGTTTAACCACCACCTCGGATCCCCGCTGCTCACTGGAGCGCGGTGCGGGTTAGGGTGGTGCGACGGTTACGGCCGTCCTCCCCGCCCTCGGGCGGGTCAACTCCACAGAGCATCACCACGACAGGCGAGGAACGCATGGACGACTCAGGATCCGACCGCAACGACCGGGACTCCGGACGTCGTGACGAGCGGCCGCCTCGCGCCGGCGGTCCCGGCCGCTCCTCGAACGATCGCGGCGGCTCGGGCGACTCCCGCCCCCGCCGCGACGGTGATGCTCGTCCTCCCTATCGTGGCGGTGGCGACTCCCGTCCGCAGCGTGATGGGGACTCTCGTCCTCCGTACCGTGGTGGTGGCGATTCGCGTCCGCGGCGTGATGGGGACTCTCGTCCTCCGTACCGTGGTGGTGGGGACTCCCGTCCGCAGCGTGATGGAAACTCTCGTCCTCCGTACCGTGGTGGTGGGGACTCCCGTCCGCAGCGTGATGGGGACTCCCGTCCTCCTTACCGTGGCGGTGGGGATTCGCGTCCGCAGCGTGATGGGGACTCGCGTCCTCCGTACCGCGGTGGCGGCGATTCCCGTCCGCAGCGCGACGGGGACTCCCGTTCTCCTTACCGTGGCGGTGGCGATTCGCGTCCGCAGCGTGATGGGGACTCGCGTCCTCCGTACCGCGGTGGCGGCGACTCTCGTCCGCAGCGTGACAGTGACTCTCGTCCTCCTTACCGCGGGGGTGGGGATTCCCGTCCTCAGCGCGATGGGGACTCCCGTCCTCCTTACCGTGGAGGTGGGGACTCCCGTCCGCAGCGGGACGGTGACTCGCGTCCTCCCTATCGCGGTGGCGAGTCGCGTCCCCAGCGTGACGGGGACTCCCGTCCTCCTTACCGTGGCGGTGGAGATTCGCGTCCGCAGCGTGATGGTGACTCCCGCCCTTCCTACCGTGGTGGTGGCGACTCTCGTCCGCAGCGTGAAGGGGACTCGCGTCCACCGTTCCGCGGTGGATCGCGCGACGGGGGAAGCAGGCCGTGGTCGGACGATCGTCGGGGCGGCGGAGACCGCCAGGGCGGCGGACGTGGACGCGAGGGCTTCGGCGGCGGACGCGGCGGCCCCCGCGAGGAGCCGGAGCTCACCGAGGAGGAGCGCGAGCGGCGCTCCCTCCAGTCGGTGCGTCCGCGCCACGACGACCCGGACCTTCCGGACGACGTGCAGGCCAAGGACCTCGACAAGGTCGCCCGCAACGAGCTGCGCACGCTCTCGAAGGACAACGCCGAATGGGTCGCCCGTCACCTGGTGATGGCCGGCCGCCTCCTCGAGGAGGACCCCGAGCTGGCGCACCGCCACGTGCTCTCGGCGGCACGCCGCGCGGGACGCATCGCCGTGGTCCGCGAGTCGCTGGCCATCTCGGCGTACGCGACGGGCGACTTCGCCCTGGCGCTGCGCGAGCTGCGGACCTTCCGTCGGATCTCCGGCTCGGACGAGCAGGTGCCGCTGATGGTCGACTCCGAGCGCGGCGTCGGCCGACCCGACAAGGCGCTCGAGCTGGGTCGGTCGATCGACCGCACCACGCTGAGCCCCGGCGCGCAGGTGTCGCTGGCCATCGCCATGTCCGGCGCCCGCCTCGACCTCGGGCAGGCGGAGCTCGCTCTCATGGAGCTCGAGATCCCGCAGCTGGACCCGGACCGCGCGTTCTCGTACAGCCCGGATCTCTTCGCCGCCTACGCACTCGTCCTCGAGGAGGTCGGCCGCTCCGAGGAGGCGGCCGAGTGGCAGCGTCGCGCCGACATCGCGGCGCAGGCCGTCTTCGCGGCCGAGGGCGGCGGTGACGACGAGACGATCGAGGTGATCGAGGAGGAGCACGAGTCGGCCGACGCCGCGTCCGCTCCCGATCGCGCCGAGGAAGGGACCGCGGTCGACGACGCGGACGACTACCTGGACGACGAGGACGGCCCGACCGCCGTCGACGACGCGGACGAGGACGAGGTCCACCGGACTGTGTCCGAGGAGATCGACGACGACGACGACGCGGACGCGGACGACGCCGACGCGAGCGCTGACGCCGACGTCGTCGACACGGACGAGCCGACCTTCGCAGACGAGTCCCTCGAGTCCGACGATCTCGCCGAGACGGACGCGGACGAGGCTCTCGACTCGGCCGAGCCGACCGCCGACGAGTTGGTCGAATCCGCCGACACCACCGAGGAGGACGCCGATGTTCCGCAGCAGCAGGACTGAGCCCACTCCGCTCGACGGCCGCGACTCCGTCCTGGCCGACCTCGACGGGGTCGTCTACAAGGGTGCCGACGCGATCCCCTTCGCGGTGGAGAGCCTCAACCGAGCGGCCGAGACGCTGCGGGTCGGCTACATCACCAATAACGCCTCCCGCACGGACGCCTCCGTCGCCGGGCACCTCTCCGAGCTGGGGCTGAGCGTCCGGCCCGAGGACGTCGTCACCTCCCCGCAGGCGGCGGTCGTGCTGCTCGCCGACCTGGTCCCGGCCGGCTCGTCGATCCTCGTCGTCGGGGCGGAGGGCCTCACCTCCGAGGTCGAGCGCGCCGGGTTCACCGTGACGCGCAGCGCGGAGGACTCGCCGGCGGCGGTCATCCAGGGCTTCGCGCCCACGGTCGGCTGGGAGCAGCTGGCCGAGGCCTCGTTCGCGCTCCACACGGGGATCCCGTGGGTCGCGACGAACACCGACTGGACGATCCCCGTCGCGCGCGGCATCGCCCCGGGCAACGGGACCCTCGTCTCGGCCGTGCACACCGCGGTCGGCCGGCTCCCGGTCGTCGCGGGCAAGCCCGAGCGGGCCATCTTCGACGCGGCGACCGCGCGCTTCGGCTCGACGAACCCGCTGTTCCTCGGCGACCGGCTCGACACCGACATCGCCGGCGCGAACGGCGCCGACATGGAGAGCGCCCATGTGCTCACCGGGATCGACCGGGCCAAGCAGCTCCTCGCCGCGGAGCCCAAGCTCCGGCCGACGTACATCCTCGGCGACCTTCGCGAGTTGCACCTGCCCTACCCGGCGACGACGGTCTCGCGGAACGGCACGCACGCCGTCCGCGGCGCCAAGGTCCGCCTCGACGGCGACTCCGTGGTGATCGTGGACGCCGGCGACGACGCGACCGATCTGCTCCGGGCCGCCTGCTCGGTGATCTGGTCGTCCGGCCGCGCGATCTACGGCCTCGACGTGCCGGAGTCGCTCTACAGCTGAGCCTGCTCGGCGGGCTCCCGGCGTCCCTCGGGGCGCAGGAGCCCGTCGAGCCGGCCGGCCAGACCGACCGCGACGATCGCGATCAGCGCGGCGTACGAGAAGGTCGCGGCGAAGACCCCGGTCCCGGCCCCGATCAGGCCGGTGACCGCCGCCGCGAGGAGGCCCGTCAGCGCGAGGGAGACCGAGGCGCCGGTCGAGTCGGCGATCTGCAGGGCCGAGCTGTTGAAGCCCTCCCGGCCCGGAGCGGAGAGCGCGAGCGTCATCGTCCCCATCCGCGGGAACATCGTGCCCATGCCGCCGCCGGCCAGGAACCAGCCCACGCCCGCGACGATCGGGCTGAGGGCGAGCACCGTGACGAGCAGCACGACTCCGATGCCGGCGAGCACGAGCGACGAGCCGAGCCGCATCGCTCCGCCGTGGCTGAGGCGGGTGCCCGGGCGTCCCTGGAGGTTCGAGCCGAGAGCCCAGGAGACGGCGCCCGCGGTGAGCATGGCGCCCGAGAGCCAGGGCGGCAGGCCGTACTGCTCCGAGAGCAGCAGCGGCAGGTAGACCTCGGTGCCGAAGAACGCCGCGGCGACGAGGGCGCGGAGGAGGATCACCGACGGCAGGACGCCCCGGGCGCGCAGCGTGCCCGCGGGCAGGAGCGCGCGAACCGCCACGACCACGACCACCACGGCGGCCGCGGCCAGGAGCCCGGCGAGGTCGGGCGCGAGCTCGGCGCTCGTGCTCAGCACGACGACTCCGGCCGAGACGACCACGGCGCGGGCGATGCGGCCGACGGCCCGGCGATCGAAGGGGAGGCGCTCGCGCGGCTCGAGCGAGCGGAGCGTCGGCGCGATCGCGGCGCTCGCGAGGGCCACCAGGGCGACGACTCCGAAGAAGACCCAGTGCCAGCTCGCGAGCTCGGCGACGACTCCGGCCACCAGCGGCCCCACCAGCGACGGCACGACCCAGGCCGCGGCGAAGGCGCCGAAGATCCTCGGATGCAGCTCGCTCGGGTAGACCCGCGCGACGAGCACGTAGAGGGTGACGGTGATCCCTCCGCTGCCCAGCCCCTGCAGCAGGCGGGCCGCCACGAAGACCGGCATCGACTGCGCGGCACCCGCGGCGACGAGACCGAGGGTGAAGAGCAGGATCGCGACCACGAGCGACGGCGTCGGGCCGCGGCGGTCGGCCGAGGAGCCGGCCGCGACCATCCCGACCACGGCGGCGGCGAGCGTCGCCGCGAAGGCCAGGGGGTAGAGGGCGCGGCCGTCGAGGTCGGCGCTGACGATCGGCATGATCGTCGTCACGGCGAGCGACTCGAACGCGCAGAGGAAGACGAGGCTCGTCGTTCCGATGGTCGTCAGGAGGAGGGGAGCCGAGGTGATGCCGCGGCGATCACGAGAACGCACCTGCTCAACAGTACGCCGAGCGCAGAGCCGGTCAGCGGTAGACGGCCCAGTCGTCCTTCGCGAGCACCGTCGGGGTGCCCTCGATCTCGACCAGCCAGCCGCGGTCGTCGCGCTCGAGGTAGCGCCCCTGCACGATCTCGGGGGCCCAGCCGCCGTCGCGGGACGAGATCCAGCGGACGAAGCGGACGGTGCCTCCGCGCCGGAACAGTGTGCCGTTGTGGTCGCTCATGCGGGGATCTTCTTCACGGAGAGGTCGTCGGGCGACGAGGTTTCGGGGAGGAGGTGGAGGCCGAGGCGGCCGTTCGAGGCGTTCGAGAGCTCGCGCAGCCAGTGCGGGTTCAGCTCGATCGCGGCGGTGCCGTCGTACTCGTAGCGGGTGGGGATGCCGGGGTGGAGCCACAGTTCGGACCGGCGGCCCTCGGCGTCCTCGATCGTCAGGAGGAAGCCCTCGCCGCGGCGGAACCGCGAGGTGATCACGGTCTGGAGGTGGGCCAGGGCGCGGTCCTCGAAGGAGTGCGAGCTGGCGGGTGCGCCGTAGAGCAGTTGTCCCATCGCGCGCACCTCCTCACCGTCGGCGGCGCACGGAAGGCGTGCCGCACCGTCGACACTAGGTATTGCTAAGTCGGTTGACTAACAGTCTCGGCGCCGACTGCGCTTTCGGGACACACGCCGTCCGATCGCCGGAGAAGTGGTTCGATGGGGGCAGCGAGTTCCCGTCCGGGGCGCCTGCCGCTCGGAAGGTGCACCTCGATGGACGCTCGGCCAGACCTGTTCGCTCTGCTCGCGCGATTGCGCACGGCGGAGCGCGACTACGACGGCCGCGTGGAGCGCCGCCTGGGCATCGGCGCCACGGATCTCGCGGCCCTGAGGCTGATCGGGGTCGGGGAGCGGCGCGACGAGATCGTCCGCGCCGTCGACCTGTCCGCGGCCCTGTCGATCACGACGGCGGCCGTCTCCCTCCTCGTCGACCGCCTCGCCCGCGCCGGCTACGTGAACCGCACTCCCGACCCGTCCGACGGCCGCGGCCGCATCCTCTGCCTGACGGAGCGCGCGCAGAAGGCCATCGTCGGCACCGACGACCCGACCTACGAGCAGATCCGCGCGATGGTCGCGAAGGTGCCCGAATCGGAGGCCGCGACCGTCGCGGTGCTGCTCGACGGCCTCAGCCGCATCCTCGAGGGGCAGCCGCCGCCCGAGCTCGTCGACTGATCAGCGCTGCAGCGTGGCGCTCGGCGACTCGCCGAACCGCTCCGCGTAGGCCGCGCTGAAGCGGCCCGCGTTCCCGAAGCCCCAGTGCCGGGCGACGGCGGCGACCGTCGTCCCGAGGGGCGGACTCACGGCGAGCTCCTCCCGGGCGCGGTCGAGCCGCACCAGGCGCAGGTAGGCGATCGGGCGCATCCCGAGCACCCGCTGGAACGCGGACTGCAGGCCCCGGACGGTCAGGCCCGACGCCGCCGCCATCTCGGCGGGGCCGATCGGCTCGCTGCAGTGGGCGTGCACGTACTCGACGGCCGTGCGGATCCGTGCGTTCCGGGGGGCGAGGAGCTCGGGCGGGACCGGAGCGGACTCCGGAGGGTAGAGGTCGAGCAGCGCGGAGGCCGTGGCACGGGTGAGCTCGTCCCAGAGCAGCTGCTCGACGCGCTCGCTGCGCAGCGCGCGGGCGGAGTCGGCGACGGCCGTGCGCCACCGGCGGATCGCCGCGGCGTCGGGGCGGTGCTCGGAGTCGAAGACGAGGGAGCCGACGAGGCCGCGCTCGGCGGCGACCCGGTCGACCACTCCCCGGTCGAGGTGCACCAGGCGCTGGTCGAAGTCGACGTAGTCGAAGGCGAACGGCCGGCCGACGGGGAAGAGGACGGGACGGTTCTCCTCCATCGCGATCGAGGCGCGGCCGACGTCGATCCGGCCGGAGCCGCCCACGATCCACTGCACGACGACATCGTCCGAGTCACCCACGCCGCCCGCGAGGCGCCCGGACATCCGCGAGGTGCGGAGGGTCATCCCGCCGTCGCCGATGGCGGCGTAGCGGTAGCTGAAGTCTGCAGCGGTGGTGGCGGCGCGCCACTCGTCGCCGTTGTAGAGCCGCGCGAGGCTGTGCCGCGCCTCGTCCGGATCCTCGCCGCGGGCCTCCAGCCGGACGCGAGGGTGGTGATCGTCCACAGGTCGTTCCGGTGCCTCAGCGCGTGAGGCGCTCGATGAGCTCGCGGTAGCGCGCGGCCGTGCGCTCGACGATCTCGGACGGGAGGGTCGGCGGGAGGCCCTGGCCGTCCCAGTTGTCGGAGAGCCAGTCGCGCACGATCTGCTTGTCGAACGAGCGGCCGCGGATGCCGGCGTCGTAGTCGTCGGCGTCCCAGTAGCGGGAGGAGTCGCTCGTGAGGACCTCGTCGCCGAGGGTGACGACTCCGGTCCCGCGGTCGACCCCGAACTCGAACTTCGTATCGGCCAGCAGCACGCCGCGGGCCAGGGCGATGGTGGACGCCTCGCGGAAGACCGCGAGCGAGAGGGTGCGCAGCGCCTCCGCGGCCTCCTCCCCGACGATCTCGACCGTGCGCTCGAAGGTGATGTTCTCGTCGTGCTCGCCCTGCGGGGCCTTCCACGCGGGGGTGTAGATCGGCTCGGGGAGAGCGTCGCCGTCCTGGAGGCCCTCGGGGAGCGGGACGCCGCAGACGGAGCCCGTCTCCCGGTACTCCTTCCAGCCGCTGCCGGAGAGGTAGCCGCGCACGACGCACTCGATCGGGAACATGTCGAGCGTCTTCACCAGCATCGACCGGCCGCGGACCGCCTCGGGGATCGCGCCCGGGATCAGATGGTTGGGGACGTCGGAGAGCTGCGCGAACCACCAGAGGGAGAGCGTGGTCAGCAGCTCGCCCTTGCCGGGGATTCCGGGCTCGAGGACCGCGTCGTACGCGCTGACCCGGTCGCTGGCGACGACGAGCATGCGGTCGGCGCCGAGCACGGGGTCGGCGTCGTCGGGGGTGTAGAGGTCGCGCACCTTGCCGGAGTAGGCGTGCTGCCAGCCGGGCAGCGGCGCCGTGGTGTCGAAGGACAGGGAGTCGTCGCGGGTCACCGCACCATTCTCCCCGATCCGGGGGGCTCCGCGGCTCCTGAAGACCTCCTGTGTCCTGGCGGATCGGGGCTGTCAAGCACGCGCGGCCGCCGATCCCGCGCGCCTAGCGTCGAGACATGACTTCGCAGAACGACCAGACTCCGCAGAACGACCAGTACACGTTCCAAGACCCGACCGCGATGTTCGCCGACATCGACACGGAGGCCCAGTACCAGGAGGGCTCCGGCCTCGACTCGAAGATGGACGACCCCGCCGACCGCGGCGAGTCGACCTACCGCGGCTCCGGCCGTCTGACCGGGCGCAAGGCGCTCGTCACCGGAGGCGACTCGGGCATCGGCGCGGCCGTCGCCATCGCCTACGCCCGCGAGGGCGCCGACGTCGCGATCGTCTACCTCCCCGAGGAGGAGTCCGACGCGAAGAAGGTCGTCGCGCTGATCGAGGAGGCCGGCCGCACCGCCGTCGCCATCCCCGGCGACATCACCGACCACGACTTCGCGGTGGGCGCCGTCGCGAAGGCCGTCGAGGGCCTGGGCGGACTCGACATCCTGGTCAACAACGCGGGCAAGCAGCAGCACGTCGAGGACTTCCTCGAGCTCTCGGACGAGCAGTTCGACGAGACCTTCAAGACCAACGTCTACGCGATGTTCTGGATGACGAAGGCGGCCGTGCCGCACCTCGCCCCGGGCTCCGCGATCATCAGCACCTCGTCGATCCAGGCCTACCAGCCGTCGCCGATGCTGGTCGACTACGCCAGCACGAAGGCCACGATCAACACGTTCTCGAAGGCGCTCGCGCAGCAGCTCGCGCCCAAGGGGATCCGCGTGAACGTCGTCGCCCCGGGCCCGATCTGGACGCCGCTGCAGACCGCGGGCGGCCAGCCGTCCGACAAGCTGCCCGAGGTCGGCTCGCAGACGCCGCTCGGACGCTGGGGCCAGCCGGCCGAGCTCGCTCCCGCCTACGTGTTCCTCGCCTCCCCGGAGTCGAGCTACGTCGTCGGCGAGACGCTGCACGTCAACGGCGGCATGCCCACGCCGTAACACTCGGCGCTCACGGCGGGCCCGGTCGCGGCGCGGAGGAACCCTCTTCCGTGCCGTGGCGGGGCCCGCCGTTTTGGTTGTCGTAACAATCGACTGCTGTGCAGGTTCGTGCGCGAGAGTCGGTGCATGACCGATTCCCTGCCGATCCTCGACCTGTCCCGCCTCGACCAGGGGGAGGCGGAGGCCGCCGCCTTCCGCCGCGACCTCCGGGAGACCACGCACGACGTGGGCTTCTTCTACCTCGTCGGCCACGGCGTGCCCCAGGACCTCCTCGACGACGTCGTCGCCGTCTCCCGCCGCTTCTTCGACCTGCCGGAGGAGGAGAAGCTCGCGATCGAGAACACCCTCAGCCCGCAGTTCCGCGGCTACACCCGCTTCGGCGCCGAGCTCACCAACGGCGACGTCGACTACCGCGAGCAGGTCGACATCGGCATCGACCGACCGGCCGTTCCCGCCGGGCCCGGCGTCGCCGACTACGAGCGCCTCGAGGGGCCGAACCTCTGGCCCGAGGCGCTGCCGGAGTTCCGCGAGGTCTTCGAGCGCTGGCACGCGGAGCTCGCTGCGGTCGCCATCCGGCTGCTGCGCACCTGGGCCGTCGCACTCGACGCCCCGGAGGACGTGTTCGACGAGGCGTTCGCCGAGCGGCCGTTCTCGCTGGTGAAGGTCGTCCGCTACCCGGGCACCTCCGACCCGGAGCCCAAGCAGGGCGTGGGCGCGCACCGCGACGGCGGCGTGCTGACGCTGCTGCTGGTCGAGCCCGGCAAGGGCGGCCTGCAGGTCGAGCACGACGGCTCGTGGATCGAGGCACCCGCGATGGAGGGCGCGTTCGTCGTCAACATCGGCGAGATGCTGGAGCTCGCCACGGGCGGCTACCTCAAGGCCACGCTGCACCGCGTGATCTCGCCGCTGATCGGAACGGACCGGATCTCGATCCCGTTCTTCTTCAATCCCGCGCTCTCGGCCACCATGCCCTCGCTCCCGCTGCCCGAGGAGCTCAAGTCCGGCCTCTCGGTCGACCCGACGAACGCGCCGATCCTCGAGACCTACGGCGAGAACGCGCTGCGCTACCGCCTCCGGGCCCACCCGAACGTGGCGGCCGCCCACCACGCGGACCTGCTCGCTCCCACCGTCTGACCCGGGAACGACGAAGGGCCCCCTCCCGCGCGAGCGCAGGAGGGGGCCCTTCGTCGTCAGTGCGTCAGCAGCGCGCGGCGGCGACGGGGACCGTCGCGGTGAACGCGGGCTGGCCGGTCGCCGATCCGGTCACCGTCACCGTGCCGGCCGGCATCGAGGCCAGGCGGGTGGTGAAGGCGGCGGAGGCGGACGAGCCGGGAGCGACCGCGGTGAACGACTTCGAGCCGTAGGCCGAGGTGATCGTGACGTCCGCGGCAGCGGTGTCGGTGTTCTTCACGGTCGCGGTGAGCACGATCTTGCCGGCGACGCAGCGCGTGGCGACGGCGGGGACGAGCTCGAGGGTGTCCAGCGGGACGGCGGCCGAGACCGACGTGCGCACCAGCTTGTCCGCGTACCCGGTGTAGGAGGCCGTGACGGCGGTCACGCCCGCCGGGACCGAGACGCTCGCCGAGCCGCCGGAGAGCGGGACGGTCGAGGTCCACGAGCCGCCGGTGAAGGTGACCGAGCCGACGACGTCGCCCTTGTCGGCCGCCGCGACCGTCGCCGTGACCGTGCGGCCGTCGGCGGTGAGGATCGTGGTGGAGTCGACGGCGGTGACGCCGGTCCAGTTCTTCATGGCGGTGAGGACCGTCTGCGGGACGCTCACGAACGCACCGTGCCGCGGGCTGGCCGGGAGGCCGGCGCGGCTCTTGGGCGAGACGTTCCAGTCGGCCGACTGCGAGAGGCGGTTCGTCTGCGAGCTGCCGGCGATGGCCGCTCCGGAGGTGATGAAGGCCTTGTAGCCGCCGTCGCCGTAGTTGTCGACGAGGAACGCGTAGCCGTCGCCCGCGCCGGTGGTGTCGTTCGGGTCGCCCGCGTTCAGCTTGATGATCTCGGGTCCCTCACCGGCCTGGCCGGTCTCGAGCGAGGTCATCCGGGTGTCGGTGAGCTGCCAGGTGGTGTTCGGGTCGGCACTCCAGTTCGAGGAGGTCGTCCCGGCGGTCAGGACCTTCGACTTCTCGAGGAAGATGTCCTTTCCGGCCTCGAGGGTGCCGGCGGCGCCGCCCTCCTCGTTCTTGGTGAAGCGGTAGTAGTAGTCGCCGATCTTCGTGATCGTCGAGTCGATCCGCGCGTAGCCGGTGTCCTGCCAGGTGGCGGGAGGAGCGGTGAAGGTGCGGAAGTCGCGGGTGATCACGGAGAAGACGCGGGAGTAGAGCTTGTCGTTGTTGGTCTTCGTCGCGTCGGAGTAGAGGCGCGAGGAGAAGAACACGACGTAGGACTGCAGGGCGTCGTCCCAGTACGCCTCGGGCGCCCAGGTCATTCCGGCGGCCGGCTGGTTCACCGTGATGCCGGTGTCGGCGCCGTTGGTGCGGGTCCACTGCACCAGGTCGGTCGACTCCCAGACCTCGATCTTCAGGCTGCCCTTGGACTGGGCGTCGCCCCAGCCGGTGCCGCAGGAGATGCAGAGGTCGGTGGCGACCATGTAGTACTTGTCGCCGTTGTGCGAGCGGAGGATGAACGGGTCGCGCAGGCCCTTCGTGTCGGTCGTCGAGGTGATGACCGCCTTCCCGCCGTTGACCGGCGAGAAGGTGAAGAAGTCGTTGCCCGAGGTCGCGGCCTGGTAGATCTTCTCGTCGCCGTCCGACTTGAAGTACGCCGAGGCGTAGCCCGCGTCGGGAGCGGTGCGGCCGAGCTCGGCGACCGTCAGCGTGAAGGCGCGCGTCTCGGCGACGCCGTTGAGGGTGGCCGTCGCGGTGAGGGTGACGGTCCTGTCTCCGGAGCCGTAGGCCGGCCGGGTGACGACGCCGCCGCCGCGGTAGGGGTCGGCCGCGCCGACCGCCGGAGCCGCGTAGGAGGTGTTCGTCGGAGTGACGAGGGCCGGGTCCGAGGAGGTCCAGGTGATGTCGGTGCCGTTACGGGCGCCCTTCACTGCGAGGGGGAGGTTCTCGGTGGTGCGCGTGGCGAGCTTCAGCGCGTCGAGGTCGTCGTTGATGCTCGGGGCGAGCACGACCACCTCGAAGGCGATCGTCGCGCCCTGGGCGGTGGTCGCCGTCAGGGTGACCGGGGTGTTCTGCGCGATCGAGCGCGAGACGACGCCGGTGGCCGAGACGACCGCGCTGTTCGAGGAGGTCCAGGTGAGCGGGACGCCGCTGCTGGAGGCGGGTAGCGTCAGGTTCGAGGAGACCTGGGTCAGCGACGGGTTGCCGGCCAGCAGGACGGGCTGGATGTCCGAGCGCAGCAGGGCGGAGGTCGCGGACGCCTTCGCCGTGGCGGTCGGCATGCTCGAGGCGACCTGCTCGGCGGTGAGGGAGGTGTCCCAGAACTTCACGTCGGTGACGTCGGCGGTCACGAGCGCGTCGCCGGAGTAGAGCGAGCGGCCGAGGTAGCCGAGCGTGGACCCGGTCGGCACGATGCTCGCCATCGACTTCGTGGTGTTCGCCGTCGAGATCTGCGTGCCGTCGCGGTAGAGGGTCAGCACGGTGCTCGACCCCGTGCCGGTGCCGACGAGCGTGAGGGTCGTGAACCCGGGGTTCAGCGTGCCGCCGAACGGCATGCGGGTCTCGCCGTTGTTGGTGGGCTCCTTGACGCGGATGCCCGCGAGGACCTGTCCGCTGGGCGAGCCGTCGGGGTTGCGCGGGTTCACGAAGACGTGGTTGCCGAGCTGCGTGGTGTTCCACGGGCCGACGCCGTCGCCGATGACCCAGCCGAACTGGTTGGCGGTGGTCTGCGTCTTCACCGTGTACTCGACGGCGAACGCGTTGTCGGCTCCGGTGACCAGGCCCTGGGGGAGGCTCGCGTAGCCGTCGTTCTTGAACCGGGCGACCTGGTCGCCGCCGGCGTTCGCGAAGGACGCGTCGGTGAGGCCGGTCAGGGTGGCGTTGTGTCCGTTGCCCGAGATGTCGAGCAGGGCCGAGCCGGCGTGGGACATGTCGTAGTGCGCGGTGGGCGCCGGGACGTCGACGGCCTGCGCCGAGACGGGGACGAGAGCGCCGGTGAGGGCGACGCTCGTGCAGGCGAGAGCGGAGAGGAAGAGGGATCGCACGCGGCGCCGAGGCGCGGCGGCAGGGGGCTCCGGGGAGCGTCGTCTCATCGTCGAGACCTTTCCTTCAGGGGAGGGATGCGTCGAGCCGAGGGGACCGACGCGTCTGTTCACGTTAACATGTGGGCCACCTCAGAGCCATGGGGGAATTGCTCGGGCGTCGGGAGCGAACCATGCGCCAGGGGCACGCCTCGGCGCAAGACCTGCACCCGCGAGCGCCCGGGGCGTAGCGTGAACGCACCGCATCCTGGCCCCCGGTGACGGAACCATGCCCATCCGCCTGCCCTGCGAGGACTTGACCATGACGACGCTCTTCCACACCGGTGGCTCCCTCTCCCTCGACGACGCGACCGCCGACGCCGTCGTCCGCTACTCGCTCGCGCTCGCGCAGCGGCACCGGATGAGCACGGTCAGCGTCGCCGACGACTCGGCCCCCTCCTCCGTCGTGACGCTCACCGTCGGGCTCGGCGTCCCCCTGGTGGTCGCAGGGGCCGGTAGCGCAGCGGCGGAGTCGAGCACCGAGATCCTCGAGCGCCTCGACGCGCTCGACAGTGCGGGCGGACCGGTGCCCGCCTCGGACGTCGACCCCCGCGCGACGTGGGAGCTCGAGAACGAGTACTGAGCTCTGAGCCGCGGCGCCGCCGGCGCGGATCCGCCCCGCTCCTGCTCCGCGCGCGCGGAGCGTCAGCGCCGGTAGTCGCGGATGATCTCCTGGGCGAGCGTCGTGATCGGGGTCGACGTCGCTCGCGCGCGGACCCGCAGCACCTCGAAGGCCTGCTCGACCGTGGTGCGGTGGGCGTAGGCGAGGATCCCCTTCGCCTGCTCGATCAGCACCCGGCTGTCGAGGGCGTGCTGCAGCTGCTCCTGGGTGACCGTGCTCTGCTGGAGCGCGCGCTGGTGCAGGATCCCGATCGTCGCGACGTCGGCGAACGCCTGCACGACCGCGATGTCGTCCGGATCGAGCCGCCCCGGCCGGGCCTGGAAGAGGTTGAGGGAGCCGATCGTCGTCCCCGCCGAGCGCATCGGCACGCAGTGCGCCGAGAGCACGTCGAGCTCGACCGCCAGCGTCCGGAACTCCGCCCACTCCTCGCCCACGGCGCGGGCGTCCTCGACGATCACCGGCCGCCCGGTCTCGAAGCACTGGATGCACGGGCCCGACCCGCTGTCGAGCTGGAGCAGCTCGATCAGCCGGGTGTCCTCGTCCGTGGAGGCGAGCACCTCGAGGGAGCCGGTGGAGTCGGCGAGGACGAGCCCCGCCGAGACGGCGTCGAAGAGGGTCGCGCTGCTCTCCACGAGGGTCTGGGTGAAGTCGACGACGTCGTAGTCGTCGACCAGTGTGTCGGAGAGGGCGACGAACGTCTGGATGACGCTGCGCTCGCGGGAGTTCGTCACCATGTGTCGTCCTGGGCGGTGAGAGGGCGGTCGGGGAACCCGTCGTGCCGGGCCACGATGCCGGAGGCGACATCGACGACGGAGCGCTGCTGGGCGAAGGCGTGGGCGCGCAGCAGCAGCTGCGCCTCCTCGGCCGTGCTGCCGTAGCGCGCGATGATCATGCCGGTCGCCTGGTGCACCACGCGTCGCGAGCGCGGATTCGTGCTCTCCTCGACCTCGTTGTCGCGCAGCACCGCGGCCAGCACCAGCAGCGCCGTCGCGGTGGTCGAGGCGCTGATCCGGCCGAGGAGGGAGTCGCTGAGCGACGTGGGGCGGCGGGAGTAGAGGTCGACCGCGCCGATCGAGAGCCCCGCGATCGAGAGCGGGAAGGCGAAGACCGCGCGCACCGCCGTGGGGCCGATCGCCTCGGTGAAGAGCGGCCAGCGCTCCTCCGCGCCGGTGTCCGGCACCGAGACGGGGCCGGCAGCGCGGATCGCCTCCCAGCACGGGCCCTCGCCGAGGTCGATCTGGATCTCGTCCAGCCGGCTCGCGGTGCTGTCGCTCGCGGCGACGGTCTCGCCGCCGAAGGGGCTGCCGAGCGTGGAGATCGCGACGCCGTCGATCGGGTACCCGCGCAGATACGGGTCGCAGAGAGCGTCGGAGTCGGTCACCGCGCCCATTTTAGCCGTCGGCTCCGCTCGGCGCGACGCTCCGCCGGACCGGCGGGGACGACGACGCGGTGACGCGCCGGAGCCCGCCTGGCTGCGCTGCCCGGGCGCACGAGGCGACGGCCCGTGAAGCGGCTCGTCGGGCGCGGACGGTGCATGGTGCGGGGCGACGGGAGCCGGAGGACGGCGGCCTGCACGGCGACGGAGCGGCTCAGGCCGGGGTCGATCGAGCCGGGACGCTCGAGGGCGGCGATGAGGTCGTCGAGAACGGCGAAGGCGGGATCTGTCATCACGGCTCCTGGCCGGGTGTCCGCGGCCGTTGTTCTGCGCGCCGGGGCGCGGGCGGTGTCGATCGGGTGTCGCCGTGCGGGGTCCGCGCACGACGTCGACGAGGTCCTGCCCGACGGTACGGGGCGCGGATCGACCGGACGACGTGGTTGACCTCCCCGAGGTCCGCCGCTACTCGTGCTCTGCGTTGAGCTCGTCGAAGTCGTTCGTGATGATCGACAGCGGGGTGTACGGCGTGATGAGGAGGAGCGCCGGGTTCGCGCGTCCCTCGCCGTAGTTGACGGTCAGCCACTGCGGGGTCGGGGAGGCGAGGGCGGCCTCGACCTCGGCGCGGAACTCCTCGAGGCTCCTGTTGTTGACCGTGTAGGCGGTGCCGTTGTAGATCAGGTCGATGCGCTTCACAGCTGGTCGCCCTTCGCCGGAGGACGCACCGGTTCGGCGGGCTCCGAGATCACGTACAGCCCGCCCGCGGAGTTCGCGAGGTCGGTGAGCGCGGAGATCCAGGCGGGGTTGATGCGGGGCATCCGGCCGCCGAAGTACTTGTAGCGGAGCGCGTGGGAGGGGTGGATCCAGATCGCGCTGCGGCCGTCGCCCATGCTGTGGTCGTCGCGCCAGCTGAGCAGGAACGACTCGTTGCGGCGCAGCTTCGCGGTGATGACGATCTGCAGGTGCGCGAGCACGCGGTCCTCGAAGTCGATCTCGACGGTCCCGTCGTAGTGCAGCTTCCCCATCGGCGTCTCCAGCCCCTGATCTCCGGCCGGCAGGCGCCCGCCGTTGCCACCACCCTTCCGCAGACCGGAGGGATCCGACAACCCGGCCTGCCATTCTCTGCTCGATCTGTCCAGGTCTTCCGTCAGCGGCGGTCCTCTGTCAACCTCCTCCCTCCACGCAGCCGGCGTTGCCGAGCATGGGCGGCATGAAGCACATCCTCTTCGCCGACAAGACGATCCTGGTGGGGGACGAGGCGGCCGACGCACTCGTCGAATACGCCGTCGCCCTCGCCTCGAAGGGCGCGGCCGACACCGTCGAGTACACGGGGATCGGCGCCGACGGCGGGACGGTCGACGCCACCTTCCTCGTGAACGCCGCGGCCGCACTCATCGTCGAGACCACGCCGAGCGACCTGCCCGAACCGGACAACGCGGCGGAGGTGGCACGGCTGCGCGCGCGGATCGACGCGCTCACCGGCGAGCATCCCGTGCAACCCGGCGACGGCGAGCTGACCAGTGGTGCCGACTACGAGGACTCCTACGAGCAGTGAGTGGTTCCCCGTGGTGCGCGTCCGGGCGCGACCGGCGTCCGCTACCACTGCGAGGCTCCGCAGTGAACCCCCTGATCGGCTGAGGGGAGGCGGACGTACCGTGGCCCTGAGGGTCACCGACGACACGATCACCGGTCGACCGCTACGGGCACGGCCGCGGGTCGGCCGGGGAGGACGGGCACGATGACCGGAGACCATCCCTTCTGGGTGCGCCTCGCGCGCAAGGAGCCGCAGTGCGCCATCGTGCGCGGCCGGGTCTTCGAGATCGGCGCCCCCGACGAGCGGGACGGCGCCTTCCTCCTCACGGTCTGGGAGAAGGGGCGGCCCGTCGGGCACGTCCTGAACGTGGATCCGCTCGCCTACAAGCCGTGCGGACCCGGGCACCCGGTCGAGCCGCAGCGGGTCGACGGGGTCGAGGAGCTGCTCGAGCTCCTAGTGCCCCAGCGCACCCGGCTCGCGGCGCACGGCTGACGCCGCTCCCGTCCGCGGGGGCCGCCCGAGTCCTGTGCACCGGGAGCGGGGCGAGCGCTGAGCACCCGCTGACGGACGCCGGGGACGGGGGAGTCGTGCGGCCGGGCGGCGGCTGGCATCCTGACCTCGGTGCGACGAGCGCGCCCGCGAGGGGGAGCCCGATGAGCACCACCGAGGACGTCGACGACGGGACCGCTGAGTTCGGGTACCGCCCCTCCCTCACCCGCGGCATCGGCCGCTTCGGCAGCTTCGCCGCGGGCGTGAGCTACATCTCGATCCTGACCGGCACGTTCCAGCTCTTCTCCTTCGGCTTCGCGCTCGGCGGTCCCGCCTACTGGTGGTCCTGGCCGATCGTGTTCACCGGGCAGCTCATGGTCGCGCTGTGCTTCGCCGAGCTCGCCGCCCGCTACCCGGTCGCCGGCTCCGTCTACAACTGGAGCAAGCGCCTCGCCGGGCCGACGGTGAGCTGGCTGGCGGGCTGGCTGATGGCCACCGCGTCCGTGGTCACGCTCGCGGCCGTCGTGCTGGCGTACCAGGCGACGCTCCCGCAGATCTGGAGCGGGTTCCAGCTCGGCGGCTCCGCGGGGGTGAGCGCGGTGGTCTGGGGAGCGCTGCTGATCGCGTTCACCACCGCGGTCAACGCGCGCGGCGTGCGGCTGATGGCCCGGATCAACAGCGTCGGCGTGCTGATCGAGCTCGTCGCGGCGGTGCTGCTGGTGGCGGTGCTCGCGGTGAACGTGGTGCATCCGCCGACCGTGCTGCTCGACACCAGCGGCTACGGCGGGAGCACGCCGGGCGGGTACGCCGGAGCGTTCCTCATCGCCGCGATCGCGTCGGCGTACGTGATGTACGGGTTCGACACCGCGGGTTCGCTCGGCGAGGAGACGGTCGATCCGCGCCGGACCGCGCCGACGGCGATCCTGCGGGCGGTGACCGCCTCCTTCGTCCTCGGCGGCCTCATCCTGCTGCTGGGGATCCTCTCGGCGCCCGACCTCGCCGACCCGGCGCTCGGGCAGGCGTCGGGCGGGCTGCAGCGGATCGTGCTGCAGGTGCTCGGCGGCCCCCTCGGATCGGTCCTCCTGCTCTGCGTGGTCGTCGCGATCACGGTGTGCGCGCTGGCGGTGCACACGGCGGCCATCCGACTGATCTTCGCGATGGCCCGCGACAACGCCCTGCCCGGCAGCCGCGTGCTCGCCCGCGTCGACCCGCGGCGCGGGACACCGGTGGCGCCGGCGCTGGTCGTGGGGGTGCTCGCGGTGCTGATCCTGGTCGTGAACATCGGGACGCCGGCGATCTTCACGGCCGTGACGAGCGTGGCGGTCATCCTGATCTACCTCGCCTACCTGCTGGTGACGGTGCCGCTGCTGATCGCCCGGCTCCGCGGCCGGTGGCCCGCAGCCGCGCCCGGGCGCTTCTCGCTCGGCCGCGCGGGCCTGCCGGTGAACGTCGTCGCGGTGCTCTGGGGTGCGGCGATGACGGTCGACCTCGCGTGGCCGCGCGTCGAGGTCTACGGGGAGGAGCTGCGCTGGAGCGCGGTCGTCGTGATCGCCGCGGTCGTCGGGATCGGCCTGGCCTGGTTCCTCCTCCGCGGCCGGCACCGCCTCGGCACCCTGCCCGCGCACGCGCTCCCCTCGCCGCCGCCGCAGGGCTGAGTCGCACGAGAAGGCCCGTTCTCGAGGGGGCAGGACGATCCTTTCCGGGCGACTCGGCGGCGGCACCGGGAGGAGGATGGGGGAGCGGGTGCTCGGCCGAGCGCCGCGGGAAGGAGCGCGCGTGCGGAACCGCCTGGCGACTCCGTCCCTGCTCGCGCACGCCGTGCTCATCCAGGCCGTCGCGTTCCTGCTCCGGCCGGCCGCCGTCTACCAGGCGATCCGGCTCGACGTGCCGGCCTGGGCGCTCGGGGCGCTCGGCGCCTCGTTCGCGCTGGTGCCGCTGCTGATCGCGCTGCCGGTGGGCGGGCTGGTCGACCGGGTCGGCGGCCGGGCCGTGATGGCCGTCGGCTCGCTCGTCGCGGTGGGAGCGGCCGCGGTGCTGCTCCTGGCGGGCGGGAGCGTCGCGGGGCTGCTCCTCGGCATCGCCCTGCTCGGCGCGGGGCACCTGGGCTGCGTGGTCGGGCAGCAGACCGTCGTCGCGGGCGGCACCGGAGGGACGCGGCTCGACAGCCGCTTCGGCTACTACACGTTCGCCGCGTCGCTCGGGCAGGCGATCGGGCCCGCATTCATCCCGGTGCTCGCGGGCGGCTCGGTGCGGCCCGACCCGGCGCCGCTGTTCCTCGTGGGCGGGATCCTCGCGGTGCTGCTGCTGGTCTCGACGGCGGGGATCCGCAGCCCGTCCCCGCGCGGACCCGCGGCGGAGGGGGCTGCGGCTCCGGGCTCGACGCTCGGTCTCCTCCGGGTGCCGGGCCTCGCGCGCGCCCTGCTGACCAGCGCGACCGTCGTCGCCGCCGTCGACCTGACCGTCGTCTACCTCCCCGCCCTCGGCGCCGAGCGCGGGCTCCCGGCCGGCGTCGTCGGAGCCCTGCTCACCGTGCGCGCACTCGCGTCGATGGCCTCGCGGCTCCTCCTCGGCGCGGCCACCGCCCGGCTCGGGCGCACCCGGGTGATGGTGGGCGGCATCCTGATCTCGGCGCTCTGCCTGGTGCTGGTCGCCCTGCCCGCGCCGACCGTGCTCCTCTTCGTCGCGGTCGCCGCCCTCGGCCTGGGCCTCGGGATCGGCCAGCCCATCACGATGTCCTGGCTGATCGAGCGCACCCCCGCCGACCGCCACGGCCGCGCCCTCGCGCTGCGCCTGGCCGGGAACCGCCTCGGGCTGATCGCCCTGCCCAGCCTGCTCGGCGTCCTCGCGGCGGCGGCCGGAGCGGGCGGCGTCCTCATCGGCACCGGTGCCGCGGTCGGCGCGACCCTCCTCCTGCTGCGCGGGGTGCGCCTGGACTGAGGTGCCCGGGGCCGCAGCGGATCGGCGGCGCGAGCGGCGATGCCGGGCCTCGCAGTCGGAAGACCGGAGGGTCAGCTGCCCGGCTCCTCCACGCGGACGTCCTCGGCGGCCTTGTCGGCGCGCCAGCCGCGCCAGACCGGCTGGCGGAGGGTGCCGGAGGCGGTGCGCTCGCGGTAGCGGACCTCGCCGACCAGGACGGGCGACACCCAGTGCACGCCGCGCGACTCGAGCGGAGGGACGGAGACGGCGGGCTCCTCGGTGGCGTGCTCGGCCAGGCGATCGACCAGGCCGCGGCGCTCGCGGTCGCTGAAGCCGGTGCCCACACGGCCGGAGTACGCGAGCCCGTCCTCGCCGGGGATCGCGGTCAGCAGCGCCCCGACCGACCCCTGGAGGCCGCCCTCGCCCTCGCGCCAGCCCACGATCACGACCTCCTGCAGCCGGTGGTGGGTGAGCTTGATCCAGTCGCGCGAGCGGCTGCCCTCCTGGTAGCGCGAGTCGCGGCGCTTGGCGACCACGCCCTCGAGGCCGAGGGTGCGGCTGGTGGCCATCGCCTCCTCCAGGTCGCCGTCGAACACGGACGGGACGTGCACGCGCTCGTTCTCGGCGACGAGCTCGACCAGTGCCGAGCGACGGGTGTCGTAATCGCTCCCGGTCAGGTCCTCTCCTGCGCGCTCGAGCAGGTCGAAGACCATCAGGTGCACCGGAGTGGACCGGGCGGCCGCCTCGATCTCGCGCGGCTTCGTCAGCCCGCCGCGGGTCTGCAGGGCGCCGAAGTCGGGGCGCCCGCGAGCGTCGAGGGCGACGATCTCGCCGTCGAGCACGGCGTCGGCGGCGGCCTCGGCGAGCGGGGCGAGCAGGTCGGGGAACGCCGCGGTCAGGTCGTTGCCGTTGCGGCTCGTGAGGGTCGCGGTGCCGCCCTGCACCCGCACGAGAGCGCGGTAGCCGTCCCACTTCATCTCGATCGCGGCCCCGGGGTCCACGTCGCCGCGGCGTCCGGCCGTGGCGAGCATGGGGCGGTGGCGGCGCGGAGCGGAGTCCTCGGCCGGGCGGTCTGCGGAGGGTGCGGGGCGGGGAGCGGGCGACGCGGCGGACGCGGCCGCCCGGCCCCGTCGCTGCGTCCCGTGCCCGTGAGCGGGACCCGGCGCCATCAGGTGCAGGAGCCAGTTCTTCTCGGCGCCCTCCCTCGAGCCCGTGTGCAGCAGGGCGTAGCGACGGGGCTCGCCGCCGAGCCCGCCGTCGGGGCGGCCGGTCAGCACCGCGATCACCTCCTTCCCCTCGCGCCACTTCTCGAGCGCGTAGGTGCCCTCGTCCCAGATGCGCACCTCGCCGCCGCCGTACTCGCCGGCCGGGATCGTGCCCTCGAAGGTCGCGTACTCGAGGGGGTGGTCCTCGGTCTGCACCGCGAGCCGGTTCGGGTCGCCCTCCAGCGGCGGGCCCTTCGGCACCGCCCAGCTGACCAGGACGCCGTCGTGCTCGAGCCGGAAGTCGTAGTGCAGGCGCCGCGCGTGGTGCTCCTGGATGACGAAGGAGTCGCCCGAGGAGGAGCCCGCGGACCCCGCCTCGGGCACCGGCTCCGGCGTCCTCGACGCGTCGCGCATGCTGCGGTAGGTCGCCAGGCGGTCGGAGGAGGCGTCCGTCGCGGCGAAGCCCGCCATCCGCTCCGGGGTCGGCTCGAGCCCGGCACCCCGGGCGGCGAGCAGCGGGCGGAGGAGGTCGCCGTCGCTCCGCAGCCGCTCCACCACCTCGTCGGGCGACAGGTGGCGCAGGTTGTCGGCACCCAGCTCCTCCCACGTGCGGGGCGCGGCGGCGGCCGGCCGGAGGCGCCCCCGGAGGGAGTAGGGGGCGATGGTCGTCTTCGCCGCGCTGTTCTGGCTCCAGTCGACGAGGACCTTGCCCTCGCGCAGGGTCTTCTTCATGTCCGAGACGACGAGGTCGCGGTGGTCCGACTCGAGCACGCGCGCCAGCTCGTGCGCGACCGCCGAGATCTGGTCGCTGGAGGCGGAGGCGTCCAGCGGGCAGTAGAGGTGGATCCCCTTGCTCCCGCTGGTCACCGGCAGCGGAGACAGCCCCATCCCCTCCAGCAGGTCGCGGGCGAGGAACGCGACCTCGGCGCACTCGGCGAGGCCCGCCCCCTCGCCCGGGTCGAGGTCGAGCACGAGGCGGTCGGGCGGACGGCGCTCGCCGTCGGAGCCCACCCGCCACTGCGGGACGTGCAGCTCGAGCGCCGCCTGCTGCGCCAGCCAGGTGAGCCCGGCGACGTCGTCGACCAGCGGGTACTCGACGTCGCGCGACGAGTGCGCGAGCCGGGTCCGGCTCAGCCAGTAGGGGGCGGAGGAGGGGAGGTTCTTCTCGAAGAAGACCTCGCCCGGATGCTCGGCGGTGCCCACTCCGTCGACCCAGCGCTTCCGGGTGACCGGGCGGCGCGCGAGATGGGGCAGCATCGCGGAGGCGACGGAGGCGTAGTAGGAGAGCACATCGGCTTTGGTGAAGCCCGTCTCCGGGTAGACGACCTTGTCGAGGTTCGTCAGCCGCAGCCTCCGCCCGCCGACCGAGACGATCTGCTGCGAGGCGGCCATCCCCCCATGGTGGAGGCAGGTGCGCGCCGAGGGAACCCCGGACCGTCGCGGGAACCCGCAGCGAGCCGCCTCCACGACTCGGGGTTCCCTCGGCGGCGGGGAGTAGCGTCGACGCACCACGTCCGAAGGAGCCCTCCGTGCCCGACACGATCGCCGACATCCCCCTCACCACGATCGACGGCACCACGTCGACCCTCGCCGACTACCCGCCCGTGCGGCTGATCGTCAACGTCGCCTCCCGTTGCGGCCTCGCCCCGCAGTACGAGAAGCTCGAGGCCCTGCAGAAGAGCTACGGGGAGCGCGGATTCACGGTCCTCGGCTTCCCGAGCAACCAGTTCCTCCAGGAGCTGAGCGACGAGGACAAGATCAAGGCGTACTGCTCGACGACCTGGGGGGTCACCTTCCCGATGTTCGAGAAGGTCCGCGTCAACGGCCGCTCGGCGCACCCGCTCTACGCGGAGCTCACCAAGGCGGAGGACGAGAACGGCAAGGCCGGCCGGGTGAAGTGGAACTTCGAGAAGTTCCTGATCACGGCCGACGGCACGGTCCACCGGTTCCGCCCGACGGTCGAGCCCGACGACCCGCGGATCGTCGACCTGATCGAGGCGTCGCTCCCCGCCTGATCCCGCTCAGCGGCGGGCGCGGGGCGGAGCACGCCACCCGTCGCGGCTCAGCGGTCGCGGAGCCCCAGGGCCGAGCGGGCGTCCGCGGGCTCGACGCCCTCGGGGCAGACGATGTCCGAGACGTCGAACGGCGTCGCGCGCGAGAACGGGATCATCTCGATCCCGTCGACGTGGCGCAGCAGCACGAGGCCGCCCTCGCCCTCGCGCAGGCTCCGGCGCACCTGGCGCAGGAAGATGCCGGCCATGTCGAGCTCGACGACGAAGGAGCGGCCGCTCACGTCGATCCGGCAGCCGATGACCGGCTGGGAGCCGACGGAGACGGAGTCCGGCACGCGGCGCGGCTCGATCGGCTGCTCCTTGCGGAGCGTCCGCACCGGGGTGAGGGTGGGCAGGCCGGTCGCTCGCGCGGTGTCCGTCATGGTCGTCTCCGTCCGTCGACGTCCGCCGATGGTTCCGGGGACGTCTTCTCGACGGTACTTCGCGTCCCCCGCAGAGGGGACGGGGTTGACGGCCGTGCGATCAGGGGGCAGCGGGGCCCAGGAGCAGCAGGGCCCGGGAGCGGCAGGGCTCAGGAGCCCTGGCGCTGCTCCTCGGGCTCCGGCAGGACCGAGAGCTCGCCGTGCATGCTGGCGACGCTGAGCATCTGCTCGATCCACGCGCGGTTGAGCTTGGGCTGGTGCGCCTCGGTGAAGCGGAAGTGCAGCGGCACCGACGGGTGCAGCCAGACGGAGCTCCGGCCGTGTCCGGTGGAGGCGTCCTCCATCCACGAGAGCGAGAAGGCTTCGTTGCGGCGCAGCTTCGAGAGGACGGCGACCTTCAGGTGCGCGAGGACGCGCTCCTCGAATTCGATCTCGAGGTTCTGCGGTCCGTAGATGAGCGTGGCCACGGGCCCCCTTCGTTCATCGGGCCGGCCCTGGCGGACGGCTCCTCGGGGGACGGTATCCGCTCGGACCCCGGTGCGGGGAATCGGGCGGGAGACACGCCGGACCCCCATTGACAGTCCCGCGGACGGGACGTAGCACTGCCGGGCGTGCTGGGCGCCACGTTAGCCGACGCGTGACGGCGGAGTCGATGCTCCGTCGCGGATCTCCCGTCGGCCGGGGCCGGCCCGGGAGCGAGCGCGGGCACCTCCGGCTGCCGGCCGCGCCGCTCAGGATCCCGTCACGGCCCGGCCGGCGCGTCCCACCCCTCCTGCGGAGTCGCACAGGTGCCGCGGAAGACGTACTGCGACGGCAGCTTCCGCTGGTGGGAGGACCAGTCGATCGCCGGCCGCCGCTGCTCCGGAGGCAGGTAGCCGAGCCGGTACACCGCCATCAGCTCCAGCTCGTCGGGCACGGCGAGCAGCGACTCGATCCGCGCCCACGCTCCCGGCACCTCCATCGGGAACGACACGAACTGGATCCCCATCCCCAGCTCGACCGTGCTCAGCCAGACGTTCTCCATCGCGGCGCCCATGCTGAACACCGAGTAGAAGGAGGAGAGCTCGCCCGGCCGGTACTCGGAGCGGTCGAGCATCACCCCGAGCAGCAGCGGCGATCCCGCGACGAGCCGGCGGTTCTCCTCGCCGAGCGTCTGCGGGACGCGGAGGGAGTTCATCAGGAACTGCCCGCGCTTCGTGAAGACCTGCTTCGTGAAGGGGCGGAGCGGAGCCGGCAGCTTGTCGAACAGCATCCCGTCGCGCCGCCGCTCCATCTCCTCGCTGCTGAAGCGGAAGTAGGGCTTGTAGCGCTCGAAGAACGTGCCGTTCGACATCGCGGTGGTCATGCTCTCGCCGCTGATCGCGGCGATCCGGTCGATCGTCTCGCGCTCCTCGACGAGCACGAACCGCCACGGCTGGCTGTTGAGCTGCGAGGGCGCCCGGCCGGCCACCTCCATCAGGAGCCGCTGGTGCTCCTCGGAGACGGGGTCGGGCAGGAACGCGCCGTTGGTGGTCTTCCGGCGCCGGACGACATCGAGGAACTCCATGCCTCGATCCTGCCCCGATCGATCGCGCAGAGGGGGAGCAGCGGCGGCCCGGGGCGCGCGCGGTACCATCGAGGGTCCTGTGCAGGCTCGAGGGAAGCGGTGGAACGGTGAAGACGAGGGTCATCTTCTACCTCCTCGGAGGTGTGTTCGTGCTCGGCGCGGGCATCAACTCGGTCGTGGGCAGCGGCTTCTCGGTGCCGAACCTGCTGACGATGCTCTGCGGCGCGCTGATCCTCGCGATCGCCGGCTGGCAGGCGCTGCGCTCGTACCGCTCCGACCCCGACCGCGACGTCGAGCCCCCGCGCTAGAGGCCGGGGCGCGTCAGCGCAGGGCTGACCCGGCCCTGAGACGCTGGAGCACTCCTCGGCGCCGCGCCGGCCGCCGCGTCCGCCCGAGAGCGGCGAGCACGAACGGAGCCGCCGCCAGCGCGATCGCCGGGTGCTGACGTCCGTGCGTCCCCGCGAAGGGGATCACCGCCAGCGGGACGGCGGCGGGAGCCAGCGCGGACGCGGCGCGGGTGTCCGACCGTCGCAGCGTCGCCCAGGCCAGAGCGGTGAGCGTCGACGTGCAGATGTAGAGCGCGTGATGGATCCAGTGCCAGCGGCCCGTGCGGAGAGCGCCGGTGGCGACGGCGGTGCCGAGGGCGCAGTTGGCGGAGTAGCTGACAGCGGCGGCGCGCAGCCAGAGCGGACCGGAAGCGCTCACCCTCCGCCGCGTCCTCACACCTCGCCCCGCGCGAGCAGCAGCCGGTAGGGCGCCGCGCGCTCGACCCGCCACCCCTCGGGCGCCACAGCCCGCAGCTCGGCGGCGGTGAAGCTGCGCCGCACCGACAGCGACCCGTCGTAGTGGAGGAACGAGCCGGCCGCGATCGGTCGCGTGGCCAGCAGGTAGGCCGTGTAGGCCAGCCGCGAGCGCTCGATGTCGTTGTGCAGTGCGCGCGGGGCCAGGCGCTCGCTGTCGGCGAGCAGGTCGGCGAGTGAGTCCGGCGACAGGTGGTGCAGCACGTGGTTGGAGGTCACCAGGTCGAAGTGCTCGCCCTCGGCGACCAGGTCGGCGCTGCTCGCGCGGCGGAACTCGACTCCGGGCGGCGCGGGCGTCGACGTGGCGAAGGCGGAGGCGCGCTCGTCCGGATCGACGGCGGTGATCGCCAGGCGGAGGCCGTCCTCGCGGGCCCAGCCGGCGAGGGAGCGGGCGACGTCGCCGCCTCCGGAGCCGATGTCGAGCAGGCGGAACGGCTCGTCGGGCCGCAGCAGCGGACGCAGGCGCGAGCGGTAGAGGCCACGCCACCCCGAGACCAGCCGGTTCACGGTGCCGAAGCGGGCGTAGGTGGCGTCGAGCAGGGTGCGGTCGCAGTCCGGGTCGTCCATCAGCTCCTGCTCGGAGACCTCGCGGTGGCGCAGGTCCGGCGCGAGAGGGGCTCGCGGAGTCACTCCCCGCCCCGCTTGGTGAGCAGCGCGAGCTCGACGGTGAGGCCGGGGCCGAACGCCATCGCGCCGATCCGCTCGCCGTCGGCCGCCTCGCCGTGCAGCAGGCGCCGCAGGATGAAGAGGACGGTCGCGCTCGACATGTTGCCGTTGGTCCGCAGCACCTCGCGCGACGGGGCCAGCTGCTCGTCGCTGAGGGCGAGCGAGGCCTGCACCTTGTCGAGGATGCTGCGGCCGCCGGGGTGGATCGCCCAGCGCTGCACGTCGCTCCGCTCGACCTCGGCGCCGGCCAGCAGCGGGGCGACGGCCGCCTCGATGTTCGCTCCGATGATCGAGGGCACGTAGGTGCTCAGCCGCATCGAGAAGCCGTGGTCGCCGATCGTCCACGCCATCTCGGTCTCGCCCTCGTCGGTGAGCGTCGTGGCGAGCGCGTCGAGCTCGAGCACCGAGGTGCCGGGCGCGGCCTCGCGGGCGGTGACGACGGCCGCCGCACCGCCGTCGGCGAAGACGGAGGTCGCGACGATCTGCTCCGGGTCGTTGGAGCTCGTGAGGTGGATGGTGCACAGCTCGACCGCGACGACGAGGACGACCGCCTCCGGGTCGGCCTCGCAGAACTGGCGGGCGGCGCGCAGGCCGGGGAAGGCGCCGTAGCAGCCCATGAAGCCGAGGTGGAAGCGCTGCGTCGAGGGCGCGAGGCCGAGGCGGCGGACCAGCTGGTAGTCGGGCCCCGGGGCGTAGAAGCCGGTGCAGGAGACCGTCACCACGTGGGTGACGTCCTCGGGGGTCATCGACGCGGACGAGAGGGCGCGGCGGGCCGCCTCCGTGAAGAGCTCGGGAGCGCGCTCGGTGTAGACGGCGTTGCGCGCGGCCGTCCCCGGGTCGAGCACCAGGCCGCTCCCCGCGTCGTAGAAGACGCTCGCACCCTCCCGCTCGACCCGGTCGAGCTCGTCGACCACCGTGCTGCGGGTGTCGATCCCGGACGCGTCGAAGGCCGCGCCGATCAGGCGGGACCCGAGCCGGGTCATCGCGGGCTGGGACGCGAAGAGGTCGCGCACCTCGGACTGGCGCAGGACCGTGGTCGGCACCGCCGTCTCGATGCTGCGGATGTGGACACTCACCCGCAGGAACCTATCGCGGAATCCTGCGGGTGAGCGGTGCCCTGGAGCGTGATCAGAGGATCGGCTTCCCGCCGGTGACGGCGATCGTCGACCCGCTGATGTAGCTCGCCTCGTCGGAGGCGAGGAGGACGTAGGCGGGGGCCACCTCGGCCGGCTGCCCGGGGCGGCCCAGCGGGACCTGCTCGCCGAACTCGGCGACGGCCTCCTCCGGCATGGTCGAGGGGATCAGCGGCGTCCAGATCGGGCCGGGCGCGACCGAGTTGGCGCGGATGCCCTTCTCGCCGAGCGCCTGCGCGAACGAGGCGGTGAGGCTGAGGATCGCCGACTTCGTGGCGGCGTAGGGAAGCAGCTGGTACGACGGCTGGTCGGACTGCACCGAGCTCGTCGCGATGATCGACGCGCCCTCCTTCAGGTGGGGCAGCGCCGACTTCACGAGGTGGAAGTAGGCGCTGATGTTCGTCGCGATCGTGCGGTCCCACTCCTCGTCCGGGATGTCGGTGACGCTCTCGCGGCTCATCTGGAAGGCGGCGTTGCTGACGAGCACCTCGAGGTGGCCGAAGCGCTCGACGGTCTCGATGACGACGGCGCGGCAGTGCGCCGGGTCCTGCAGGTCGCCGGGGAGGAGCAGCGCCTCGCGGCCGGCCTCCCGGACCCACTTGGCGGTGTCCTCGGCGTCGTCGTGCTCGTCGAGGTACGAGATCGCGACGTCGGCGCCCTCGCGCGCGAACGCGATCGCGACGGCCTTGCCGATGCCGCTGTCGCCGCCCGTGATGAGGGTGACCTTGCCGCTGAGGCGGCCGGTGCCGCGGTAGGTGGTCTCGCCGTGGTCGGCCTTCGGCGTCAGCTCGGCCTCGGTGCCGGGCGGTGTCTGCTCGGGGGATTCCGGAGTCATGACTCTCCCTCTCGTGTCGTCGGTCGGTCCCTCCATGCAAGCGGGTGGGAGGGAGGGGGCGCAGGGGGTTGACGCCCGGACCGCTCCGTCGTGTCGTCAAGCCCGCGACACCGAGGGCTCCCTGGGTCTTGACTGAGCGTGTCGCCCTTCTTCGGGGCGCTCGGCCAGGAGGTTCGACATGAGCACGACAGACAGGGATCCGGCTGACGGCGGACTGCCGCGACGGGCAGAGGGCTCGGCGGCGGGCGGCACGGCGCGCATCGACTCCGCGGGGGATACGGGAGCGGCTGCGGCGACGGACCGCTCCGTGACTCCGGACCGCTCCGCGACTCCGGACCGCTCCGCCTCCTCGGACCGCTCCGCGACTCCGGGCCGCTCCGCCTCGACGGACCGCTCCGCCTCGACGGACCGCTCCGCCTCGACGGACCGCTCCGACTCGGCGCACTCGGCCCCCGAGCACCGCGCGCCCGTCGACCCCGACTCCGCCGAGGCGAAGCAGGCCCGTGCGGCTGCGCGCAAGGACATCCACCAGCGCGAGCGCGACCGCTTCGGCGGCTTCAAGATCGGCTGCGCCTTCTTCGGCTGGCTCGCCGCCACCGGACTCGCCGTCCTCCTGACCGCCCTCGTCACCGCGATCGGGGCCGCCGTCATCGGCACCCAGGACGTCACCGGCGACCTCGCGGCCGACCCCGCCGCGTTCGGCTGGGCGGGCGCGATCGCACTGCTGGTCATCCTCCTCGTCGCCTACTACTGCGGCGGCTACGTGGCAGGCCGCATGGCCCGCTTCAGCGGAGCGAAGCAGGGCGTCGGAGTGTGGGCCTGGGCGGTCGTCGTCGCGATCGTCGTGGGCATCGTCTCGGCGATCACCGGCGGCAGCCAGGCGCTCTCCGCGGTGAGCGGCTTCCCGACGATCCCGCTCGACGCCGGCGACGCCACGGCCGCGGCGGTCGTGACGGCGCTCGCCGCCCTGGTCGTCGCGCTGGTCGGCGCCGTGCTCGGCGGTCTCGCCGGCATGCGCTTCCACCGCCGCGTCGACCGCGAGGGCCTCTCCGGCCTCTCCGTCTGACGCTCCCGTCCCTGCTCCCTCCCCGGAAGCTGCCGCTCCGGTACGCCACGCACGCCGTGCAGCGCACCGGAGGGGCAGCTCCCGGAGGGGAGGTAGGGTCCTTCGCGTGACGGGGGAGCGAGGGACGCGGCTGGCGGGCGAGCTGCGGGAGTGGGACGCGGGCGCGCTCGCGGACCTGCGGGACGAGTACCTGGCGTTCCTCGAGCAGCGCGGCGAGTCGGCGCTCGAGCGCGACGGCGGCCCCGAGCACGTCACGGCGAGCTGCTTCGTGCTCTCGCCGAATCTGGCGCAGGTGCTGCTCTGCTTCCACCGCAAGGGCCGGTTCTGGGTGCAGCTCGGCGGTCATGTCGAGCCCGGCGACGACTCCACGGCCGACGCGGCCCTCCGCGAGGCGCGGGAGGAGAGCGGAGCGGCACGGCTGCAGCCGCTCGGCGTCCTGCCCCTCGACCTCGACCGGCACGCGCTCGGCGACGGCTTCGGCCGCTGCTCCCGCCACTGGGACGTGGGCTACGGTGCGATCGCCGATCCGGACGCTCCGGTGAGCGTCAGCGACGAGAGCGACGACGTGGCCTGGTGGCCGGTCGACGCGCTGCCCGCCGAGGTGCCGCCGGGGTTCGCCGAGCGGCTGGCCGGGGCGCTCGCCGCGGCGCGTCTCCTCCGCGATGCGGGGTCGCTCGGCGGCTGACCGAGGCCCGCCTCCACCCACTCCGCGTCCCGGCAGCGCGCCTGCGACGAGTCCTCCCCGTGACTCCGGCGCCGTGCGGCACGATGGGGCGATGAGCAGCACCGCTGACCCCGTCGTCGTCCTCGCCGGTGCGAGCGGATTCCTCGGGACGGACCTCACCCGCCGCTTCACGGCCGACGGCTGGACGGTGCGGAGGATCGGCCGCTCCGGGCCGGACGCGCGCTGGGGCGACACCGCCGGCATCACCCGGGTCCTCGACGGTGCGCGCCTCCTGGTGAACCTGGCCGGCAAGAGCGTCGACTGCCGGTACACCGCGGCGAACCGCGCCGAGATCCTCCGCTCGCGCGTGGCGACCACCGCGGAGCTGCACCGGGCGGTCGCGGCGGCCGCGACTCCTCCGCCGGTCTGGATGAACGCGAGCACGGCCACGATCTACCGGCACGAGGAGGAGCGGGCGAACACCGAGGACGAGGGCGTGCTCGGCGAGGGCTTCTCGGTCGATGTGGCGCGGGCGTGGGAGTCGGAGTTCTTCACCGGGGAGACGCCCGGCGTGCGGCGCGTGGCGCTGCGGATGTCCATCGTGCTCGGAGACGGTCCGGCGACGGCGATCCTGCTGCGGCTGGCGCGGCTCGGCCTCGGCGGTCCGCAGTTCGACGGGCCGTGGCCCTCGACGCGCGCGCGCCGCGAGGCCGGTGTGCACCACGAGCACCGGCGCACCCGCGGCCGTCAGCACTTCAGCTGGATCCACGTGGAGGACGTCCACCGGTCGATCCGCTTCCTCGAGGAGTCGACCCTCGACGGGCCGGTGAACCTCGCGTCGCCGAATCCGAGCGACAACACCGAGCTCTCCCGGCTGCTCCGCGCCGCCGTGGGCCGCCGGGTCGGCGTGCCGGCTCCGCGCTTCGTCCTCGAGCCCGCGACGCTCCTGCTCCGCACCGAGTCCGAGCTCCTGCTCAAGTCCCGCTGGGTCGTGCCCGCCCGCCTCGAGGACGCCGGCTTCACCTTCGCGCACCCCCACCTCGCCGAGGCCCTCCGCACCCTGGCCTGACCCGCCCCCCGCGAGGCGACCGACCTCCGCCGCGAGCCCGTGTCGCGGAGGTCCGAGTCCGAGCGCGGATCCACTTCACCCCCGGCCACCCTCGAGGCGTCGACCGGAACGCGTGCCGAGCGTGTCGTACGCGCCGATCGCTCCCCGAGACCCGGCCACTCTCCCAGCTGACTGCGCCACGCCGCGCGGGGAGCGGCGTGGCCGACATCACGCTGAGGTCGCGCTACTGCGCGACCTTCGCCGCGATGTCGCTCCGATACAGCCCGCCGTCGAGGTGGATCAGGTCGAGCGCGCGGTACGCCCGCTCCCGCGCTTCGGCGAAGTCGGCGCCGCGCGCGACGACGTTGAGCACGCGGCCGCCGGTGGCGACGAAGCTCCCGTCGACCAGCTGGGTCGCCGCGTGGGCGATGGTGACGCCGGGGACGTCCGCCGCCGCGTCGAGTCCGGTGATGGTCCGTCCGGTGACGGCGTTCTCGGGGTAGCCCTCGCTCGCGAGGACGACGGTGACGGCGACCTCGTCCGTGAACGCGGGCCACGGGACGGAGGCGAGCGCGCCGGTGGCCGCCGCGTGCAGCAGCGCGGACAGCGGGGAGGCGAGGCGGGGGAGGACGACCTGGGTCTCGGGGTCTCCGAAGCGGGCGTTGAACTCGATCACGCGCAGGCCCGCGTCGGTCACGATGAGGCCGCAGTAGAGGAGTCCGACGAAGGGGGTGCGCTCGCGCTCGAGCTGGCGGATGGTCGGGATGGCGACCGTGTCGATCACCTCGTCGACGAAGGCGCGCTCGCTCTCCCAGCGGTCGGCGAGCCAGGGGAGCGGGGAGTAGGCGCCCATGCCGCCGGTGTTCGGCCCCTCGTCGCCGTCGCCCAGGCGCTTGAAGTCCTGCGCGGGGGAGAGAGGGACGACGTCGTGGCCGTCGGAGAGGAGGAAGAGGGAGACCTCCTGGCCGGCGAGGAACTCCTCGATGAGGACGTCGCCGGACTGCAGCCAGAACTCGGCGTGCGCGATCGCGGCGCTGCGCGACTCCGTCACCAGGACGCCCTTGCCCGCGGCGAGGCCGTCGGCCTTGACGACCGAGGGGAGTCCGTACTCGTCGATGGCGCGGGTGGCGTCGACCAGGGTGGAGACGCGGGTCGCGCGGCCGGTGGGCACGCGGGCCATGTCCATCACGCGCTTCGCGAAGGTCTTCGAGCCCTCGAGTGCGGCGGCGGCCCGGTCGGGGCCGAAGGTGGGGATGCGGCGCTTGCGGAGCGCGTCGGCGACTCCGGCGACCAGGGGCGCCTCGGGGCCGATGACGACGAGCTCGATGCCCTGCTCCACCGCGAAGTCGCTGACCAGCCGGGGGCTGTTCGTGTCGAAGTGGATGACCTCGACGTCACGCGCGATGCCGGCGTTGCCGGGCGCCGCGATGATCTCGTGGTGCTCCTCCTCCGCGAGGAGAGCCGTGATGATGGCGTGCTCACGGGCACCCGAACCGAGGACGAGGATCTTCACCCTGACAGGATAGGGCGCCCCGCCCCGGGGCTGGTCCCTGTGACGTCCTCCTCCGCAGGGCGGCGCTGCGGACGCCGACACGCCGGGCGGAGCCGGCGGGAGGCCTCCGGGAGCGAGCGGCGGCGGCAGGATGGATGCATGGCCAAGGGCAGGATCGACGAGGCGAGCGGGCAGTCCGCGGTGCGGGCGGCGCTCGCCGGAGGAGCGGACCGGAACACGACGGCGACGGCGGTGCGGTTCCTCCTGCAGATCATCGAGACGAACGTCCCCGGACGCAGCGTCGAGGTGCGCGTTCCGCCGTTCGGCGCGGCCCAGTGCGTCGAGGGACCGGGCCACACCCGCGGGACTCCGCCGAACGTGATCGAGATGGACGCGGCGACCTGGCTGCCGCTCGCGACCGGCTCCCTGCCGTGGAGCGAGGGTCTCGCGAGCGGGCGGATCCACGCCTCCGGAGTGCGCGCGGACCTCACGCCGTTCCTTCCCATCCTGCGCGTCGGCTGAGCGTCGGCGAGTTAACTTCTCGTAAACGCGGCGGCGAGCCGTCTCCAGAACGTTTGACCTGGGCTCCGCCGTCGGGTTGTCTGGGAATAACCCCCTCACGCGGCACAAATCCTCTCCGGATCCACCGCTCGATGCTTGGAGTCCCCTTCACGATGCGCAGTACTTCCCCGGGCCGACGCGGCCTCACCCGACTCCTCTCCGCGACCGCCGTCGGCGCCGTCGCCGGAGCGGCCCTCCTCGGCGCCACGCCCGCCGCGGCGGCCGAGGGCGATGTCGCCATCGACATCCTCTCGATCAACGACTTCCACGGGCGGCTCGCCGCCGACCGCGCCGTCGCCGGAGCCGCCGTGCTCGCCGGTGCCGTCGACTCCTACCGCGCCGCCAACCCGAACACGCTGTTCGTCTCGGCCGGCGACAACATCGGCGCCTCGACCTTCGTGTCGAAGGTGCAGGGCGACATCCCCACGCTCGACTCGCTGAACGCGATGGGCCTCGACGTCAGCACCCTGGGCAACCACGAGTTCGACCAGGGCCGCGCCGACGTCGACGGCCGCGTCGTGGACGCCTCGGCGTTCCCCTACGTGAACGCGAACCTCTACGACACCGCGACCGGCGAGCGCGCCTACTCCCCGTACGTGATCACCGAGCAGGACGGCGTCTCCGTCGCCTTCATCGGCGCGATCACCGAGGACCTCGGCAAGCTCGTCAGCCCCGCCACGATCTCGACGCTCTCCATCGAGCCGATCGCCGAGAACGTCAACGAGGTCGCCGCGCAGCTCCAGGACGGCGACGCCGCCAACGACGAGGCCGACGTGGTCGTCCTGCTCCTGCACGAGGGAGCCGACGCCGACGCGGCCGAGCTGAACACTCCGGAGGCGGACCCCAAGTTCGGCGCGATCGTCAACGCGGTCGCCCCGAACGTCGACGCGATCGTCTCGGGCCACAGCCACCAGGAGTACGACGCGGGCATCGACGCGGGCCGGGCCTTCCCGACCGTCGTGTCGCAGACCGGCAGCTACGCCGAGAACATCGGCCGCATGTCCCTGACCGTCGACCCGGCGACCAAGCAGCTCACGTCGCTCACCAGCGAGGTCGTGCCGCTGACGAAGGTCGTCGACGACCCGACCTCCGACGACCCGGCCAAGACGATCGTCGTCGGCGCCTTCGAGCCCGACCCCGAGGTCGAGACCATCGTCGCCGACGCCCAGGCCGTCGCCGTCCGCGAGGGCAGCGTGAAGGTCGGCACCATCACCGAGGACATCTCGCGCGCCTATCGCCCGGACGGCACCACGACCAACCGCGGCTCGGAGTCGACCCTCGGCAACCTCGTCTCGGACGCCCAGCTGTGGGCCACCCGTGAGCTCGGCACGCAGATCGCCTTCTCGAACGCGGGCGGCCTGCGCGACGACCTGTCCTACACCGCGACTCCGGACCAGCCCGGCGACGCGGACGGCGTGGTCACCTACGCCGAGGCCTCCGACGCCCAGCCCTTCGCGAACACCCTGGTGACCCTGCAGCTGACCGGCGAGCAGATCTCCGACCTGCTCGAGGAGCAGTGGGTGGGCAGCTCCAGCCACCCGCAGCTGAACCTCTCCACCTCGAAGGACCTCACCTACGTCTTCGACGCCACAGCGCCCGAGGGCTCGCGCATCTCGCAGGTGTTCTTCCAGAACGAGCCGATCGACCCGGCCGCGACCTTCACCGTCGTGACCAGCAGCTTCCTCGCGAGCGGCGGCGACGGCTTCAGCACCTTCACCGAGGGCACCGGCACGGCCGACTCCGGCCGCATCGACCTGGACGCCTTCGTCGGCTACATCCAGGACCTCGGCACCGTCAGCCCCGACCCCGTGCAGCGCACGATCGGCCTGACCGACAACGTCCCGGACTCGGGCGAGTACGCGGTCGGCGACACCATGACCGTCGACCTCTCCTCGCTCCTGTTCAGCACCGGAGCCGCGGCCGACACCACCGTGACCGCGAGCGTCGACGGCACCGTCGTCGGCACCGCGACGATCGATCCGACCCGGGCCGTCACCGACGACTCGACCGGCCGCGCCTCGTTCTCGGTCCCGATCGACGAGAGCCTGGCGGGCGGCGCGCACACCGCGACGTTCGCGCTCGACACCACCGGCACCGAGATCAGCGTCGGCTTCGCCGTCGCGGCCGGTGCCGGAGCGGGCACCCCGACTCCCGGACCGACCACGGAGCCGACGCCCGCGCCGACCACGCCGCCCACCACGGGCCCCGCGCCGACGCCGACCACTGCTCCGGTCGCCGGCTCGCACCACCTCGCCGAGACCGGAGTGGACGCGACCCCCGCGTTCGCCGCCGGGATCGCCGCTCTGCTGCTCGGTCTGGGCATGACGGTCGCGCGCCTGCGCCGCCGCACCGCCGCGAAGTAGCCGCACCGCGCGCACGACGGGCCCTCGACTCCGGTCGGGGGCCCGTCGTCGTGTGCGGGGCGAGCCGATGGTCGACCCCCGGGAGCCGCGGCGGGGAGGCGCTCCCCGAGGAGCGGCACCAGCCCCCGGAGACGCGAGAACGCCGCCTCCCGGTCGGGAGACGGCGTCGGAACGCGATGAGGTGCTGTCGCGGAGCGGCGGGGCTCAGTGCTGCGCGGGGACCTGACGGTAGCCGTCGCGGCTGGCGACGAGCACCGTCGACACCGTGCCCCATGCGGCGAGGCCACTGAGGACGACGAGGATTGCGATGCTCATGAGTGTTCTGCCTTTCGTTGCGGCGGCTTCTGATCCATCCGCCGGGATGCTGTGTACAACGTCCAGTGTCCGGCCCCGTGTTCCGTAGGACAATCGAACTGTTCTTGCCCTGACGTGTAGTTTCTCTACATGGACGTGCGACGGCTGGAACTGCTCCGCGAGCTCTCGATGCGCCGCTCGATCACGGCCGTGGCGGAGGCGACGCACCGCACGCCCTCCGCGGTCTCGCAGCAGCTCAAGGTGCTCGAGCGCGAGGCCGGCGTGCCGCTGATCGAGCGCTCCGGCCGCGGCGTGGTGCTCACGGCGGCGGGACGCGAGCTCGCCCGGAGCGCCACCGAGATCGCGATCGCGCTCGAGCGGGCCGACGCCGTCTGGCAGACGTTCAAGAACAACCCGATCGGCGAGGTCACCATCGCGACCTTCCCCACTGCGGGCCAGATGCTCCTCCCGAACGCGCTGGTCGCGCTCCGCAGCGTCGAGGGACTCGTCGTGCAGTGCGAGGACGCGGACCCCGGCACCGACGAGTTCGCCGACCTGACCGCCGACTTCGACATCGTGCTCGCCCACTCGCCCACCGGCAGAAGCGCCTGGGCCGGCCGCGGCCTCGCGATGGCGGAGCTGATGGTCGAGCCCCTCGACATCGGCCTGCCGGTCGGGCACCGCCTGGCGGACCGGGCGACGGTCTCGGCGGCGGACCTGGTCGGCGAGACCTGGATCGGCGTCCCGGACGGGTTCCCGTTCGAGCGCGTGATGCAGGACATCGAGACCGCGTCCGGCGAGGCGGTGCGGGTGGAGCAGCGCTTCGCGTCGACCCGCGTGACCGAGGCGTTCGTCGCGGCGGGCCTGGGGATCGCGGTGCTCCCGCGCTACACGGCGGGCGGCGCGGGAGTGGTGGTGAAGCCGCTCCGTGGAGTGAACTCCGTGCGGCACATCGTCGCGCTGATGCGGCCCGACCGGGCGGAGCGGCTCTCGGTCCGCACCGTCGTCCGCGAGCTGCGCGCCCAGGCGGGCCGGCTCGTGCACGCGCTCTGAGCGATCACGGTGCCGTGCCCTCGCCCGCGCGGGGGAGAATGGAGGCATGAGCGATCCCGCCCGCCCCGAGGTCACCCGCGAAGAGGTCGACGTCCGCCGCTCCCCGCGCGTCTGGCGCATCCTGACCCTCGGCGTCGGGCTCGGAGCGATCGCGGCCTTCGTGCTGACCTTCGCGTTGCCCGAGACGCAGGGCTTCTCCCGCGGGCAGGTCTTCGGCTTCAGCCTGCTGCTCTTCGTGACGCTGTTCGGCGCTCTCGCGGGGCTCGTCGTGGTGCTGCTCGACCGGGTCGTCGGCCGGAAGGTCGTCCGGACCACCGCCGAGCGGATCGTCGAGCGCGAGGACGCGGCCGAGGAGCCCGTGGCCGAAGAGGCCCTGCCCGACGTGCGGACGACGTCCGACGAGGACGACCCGCAGACGGGGTCCGACCGGGTCTAGCCGGCGGAGGCGGGCCGCCCTGCGGCCGCGGCACTCCGCCCTGCGCTGAAGGTCCCGCCCGCGGCTCGCGCTCGCGGACGGGACCGCGGCGTCAGCGTCCCCGGCGCGACGAGGAGCGGCGGCTGCTGCTCGCGCTGGACGTCGGGCGCTTGGCGGCGGCGCGCTTGGCCTTCTGCGACTTCGAGATCTTCTTGGCCACGAAGGTGAGCAGGAACGGAAGGATTCGGTAGATCACGGGGGACTCCTCGGGTGCATGCGCGCGGGGCCGCGCACCCTCCGATCATGGAGCGGCGCACGGATCCGCGGCACCCGTTGCGCCGCGCCCGGCGCTGTGCAGAGCTCAGCTCAGCTGCGTGCGCTCCACCCAGTCGAGGTACTCCGGGGTGACGGTGCCCGTGACGTACTCGCCGGTGAAGCAGCTGGTCTCGAGGTCGGTGACGTCCGAGCCCTCGAGGATCGCCGCCTTCATGTCGGCGACCTCCTGGTAGATCAGCTGGTCGGCGCCGATCGCCTCCGAGATCTCGGGGATGCGGCGGTTGTGGGCCACGAGCTCCTGGCGCGAGGGCATGTTGATCCCGTACACGTGCGGGTAGCGCACGGGAGGCGCGGCGGATGCGAAGGTGACCGTGTTCGCGCCGGCCGCGCGGGCCATGTCGACGATCTCCTTGGAGGTGGTGCCGCGGACGATCGAGTCGTCGACGATCAGGACGTTCTTGCCCTTGAACTCGCTCGACATCGCGTTGAGCTTCTGCCGCACCGACTTCTTGCGGACCGCCTGCCCGGGCATGATGAACGTCCGGCCGACGTAGCGGTTCTTGTAGAAGCCCTCGCGGTACTCGATCCCGAGCTTCTGCGCGACCTGCATCGCGGCGGGGCGGGAGGAGTCGGGGATCGGCATGACGACGTCGATCGCTCCGCCCGGGGTGTACTGCGCGATGGTGTCGGCGAGGCGGTCGCCCAGGCGCAGGCGCGCCTCGTAGACCGAGATGCCCGACATCACGGAGTCGGGGCGGGCGAGGTAGACGTACTCGAACGAGCACGGGATGAGTCGCGGATCCTTCGCGCACTGGCGGCTGGCCATCCGGCCGTCGGGGGTGATGAAGACCGCCTCGCCGGGAGCGATGTCGCGGACGATCTCGAAGCCCTGCGCCTCGAGCACGAGCGACTCGGAGGCGACGACCCAGTCGTCCGGCGCGCCCGTGTTGCTGCGGCGGCCGACGATGAGCGGGCGGATGCCGAAGGGGTCGCGGAACGCCAGCAGCCCGACGCCGGCGATCAGCGCGATCGTGGCGTAGGAGCCCTCGACGCGCTCGTGCACGCGGGCGACGGCGTCGAACACCTCGTCGGCGTCGAGGTCGCGGCCCGACATCGAGGCCTGCAGCTCGTTCGCCAGCACGTTGACCAGCAGCTCCGTGTCGGAGGTGGTGTTGAGGTGGCGGCGGTCGATGCGGAAGAGCTCCTCGGTGAGCTCGCGCGTGTTCGTGAGGTTGCCGTTGTGGACGAGGATGATGCCGTACGGCGCGTTCACGTAGAACGGCTGGGCCTCCTCCTCGCGCTCGGCGTTGCCCTTCGTCGCGTAGCGCACGTGGCCGAGGCCCATGGATCCGAGCAGCGAGCGCATGTCGCGGGTGCGGAAGGCCTCGCGGACCTGTCCCGCGGCCTTCTTGATGTGCAGGGTGCTGCCGTCGGCGGTCGCGATGCCGGTCGAGTCCTGGCCGCGGTGCTGCAGGAGGGAGAGGCTGTCGTAGATGGACTGGTTGACCGGTCCGGAGGACACGATCCCAACGATTCCGCACATGCCGGAGGGGCTCCCAAGGGGATAGCAGGGGGGTTTGACGGTCCATCCTGGCACGCGGGGGACTCATCCCCTAATGGTTCGCCGTGGGCGGATCCGTGGTCGTGGGGGTACTCAGGGCGGCGTCGACCGGCGGATCGGCCGGGCGGTCGGTCGGGGAGCCGCGCGGCCGCTCAGCTGCTCGGAGCCGTCCAGGCGCCGGCGAGGCTGCGGTCCAGGACGCGGCGCCAGCCCTGCGGAGCCGCGGACTCGCGGCTGGTCGTGCCCGCCATCCAGAGCAGGGCCATCAGGTCGTCGTGGGTGAAGTCGGGGGAGAGGGATCCGTCGCGGTGGGCGGCCTCGACGAGATCCCGGCCGAGCTCGATCGAGCGGTCGCAGGCGTCGATGCGGGCGACTGCGTCGGGGGCCTGCGGAACTGGGTCCTCAACCTCCACTCCGCGCTCGAGCCCCGGGGCGTCTACGCCGCCCACGTGGCGATCACCGCGCTCATCGACGGCGGCCACCCGGACGCGGCGGCCGAGGTCATCGCCCGGTCCTACCTCGACCTCCACCGCAGCCGCGACCGCGCCGAGCTGCACTACGTGGCCTGGGACGCGTGACCGCGGGCGCGGAGCGGGAGCCGCCGGTGCGGCGGATCCGGATCCGCGCCGCGGCGGGAGAGGGCAGTCGGTAGGGTCGTCGCGTGAGTGATGAGACGAGCAGCTACGCCCGCGCAGGAGTCGACACGGCGGCGGGGGACCTCGCCGTCGAGCTGATGAAGTCGGCGGTGTCGGCGACGCACGACAGCCGGGTCCTCGGCGGGGTCGGCGGCTTCGCGGGCCTCTACGACGTCTCCTTCCTCCGCGACTTCCGAGCCCCCCTCCTCGCGACCTCGACCGACGGCGTCGGCACCAAGGTCGCGCTCGCCCAGGCGATCGACAAGCACGACACCATCGGGCAGGACCTCGTCGGCATGGTCGTCGACGACATCGTCGTGGTCGGCGCCCGCCCCTTCTTCATGACCGACTACATCGCGTGCGGCAAGGTCGTCCCGGCCCGCATCGCCGACATCGTCGCCGGCATCGCGCGCGCCTGCTCCGAGACGGGCACCGCGCTCGTCGGCGGCGAGACGGCCGAGCACCCGGGCCTGCTCGGACCCGACGACTACGACGTGGCGGGCGCGGCGGTCGGCGCGATCGAGGCCGACCAGGTGCGCGGCGCCGACCGCGTGCGCGACGGCGACGTCGTGGTGGCGATGGCCTCCTCCGGACTGCACTCGAACGGCTACTCGCTCGTGCGCCACATCCTCGCCGAGCGCGGCATCGGCTTCACCGACCGCTCCGAGGAGCTGGGCGGCGTGGTCGGCGAGGTGCTGCTGGAGCCGACCCGCCTCTACACCCGGCCCCTCCTCGACCTGCTCGACGACGCCGAGCTCGGCCCGGCCGTCCACTCCATCAGCCACGTCACCGGCGGCGGGATCGCGGCGAACCTCGCCCGGGTGCTGCCGCGCGGCTCCTGGGTCGAGGTCGAGCGGGCGAGCTGGAGCCCGTCCGACGTGTTCCGCGCGCTCGCCGCGATGTCCGGCGCGACGCTCGAGAGCACCGAGGGCACCTGGAACCTCGGCATCGGCATGTTCGCCGTGGTCGCGGCGGAGGCGGCCGACGGCGTGATCGCGCGCCTCGAGCGCTCGGGCGTCCCGTCGTGGGTCGCGGGCCGCGTCTCGACCGCCGCGCGCGGGTTCGAGGGCTTCGAGCAGGGCGCGAAGGGCGTCGACGGCGGAGCGGTCCGCCTGGTCGGGTCCTACGCGGGCTGATCCCCGGAGGCGCCGCGGATCAGCGCGGTGCGGCGTGCGCGCGCTCCCAGGAGTGCTCGTGCCGGGTCAGCAGCCACGAGCCCGCCGCGCAGAGGGCGCAGGCGGCCGCGGTGGCGAGCAGGGCGGTCGCCCAGGTCGGGGCGTCGCGGCTGACGAGCAGGTTCGCGGAGGCGACCAGCACGCCGAGACCGGCGCCCGCGCTGGTGCCGAGCACGAACGGGCCGTCGCGGCGGCTCGCGACGCGCACCGCGACCATGCCGGCGACCGCTCCCGCGCCTCCGACGACTCCGATGCCCGCGCCGGAGGCCGCTCCCATGAGCAGGCCGAAGCTCACCAGCCCGGGCGGGCCGTCGGCGGCGAGGACGCCGGGCAGGTAGAGGACCAGGGCGACGGCGGCGCCGACCGCGCCGCCCACCAGGATCGCGCCGACCAGCAGGGCGGCGGTGACGTAGCCGACCCGCGCGACAGGCCGCGCGGATCCTCCGGGTTCGAACATTCGCGACTCCATCGACGCGGGCCCGCGGGGCAGCGGGCGGTCCTCGGACAGTACGCCCGAACGCCCCTCGGCGGAACCGCCGTCGGGGATCGGCGGGACTAGCGGCGAAGGGTCTCGCTCGGGAGCTCGCCGAAGCGCGTCGCGTAGTGCTGGGCGAAGCGGCCACCGCTGATGAACCCCCAGCGGGCGGCGACGTCGCCGACCACCAGTGAGCCGGCCGACCCGGATACGAGCTCCTCGTGCGCGCGCTCGAGGCGGACGTCGCGCAGGTAGTGCCGCGGGGTCTCGCCGAAGGCGCGCTGGAACGCCAGCTGCACGCCGCGGACCGTGAGCCCCGCTGCGTCGGCGATGTCGGCCACTCCGAGGGGCAGATCGGCGTTGGCCTGCACGAACTCCACGGCCCGGCGGAGGCGCCGCGCGCTGACCGAGGGCGGCACGGCCGGCAGCGGGGCGATGCGGTGGGCGAAGGTCTGCAGGGCGGCGAGCGCGGCGATGCGGGCGACGCCGTCGCGCTGCAGCACGGTGGGCGTGTGCGCGGAGGCGAGGGTGTCGCGCAGGAGCCGGATCGCCGCCCACCAGGCGGTCGTGTCGCGCGCCACAGGGGCGAACCGCAGCGGGCCGGGCTCTGTGCCGTGCAGCTCCGCGGCGATCGCCTCGAGGTGGGCGGCCTCGAAGTGCACGAGCGCGTCGCGGTACTCGAGGGCCTCGAAGCCGAAGGGCCGGCCGCTCGGGAACATGGCCGGGCGTCCGACGACGAGGCGGTGCTCGTCGCGCCCCAGGTCGAGGGAGGCGCGCCCCGCGGTCAGCCAGAGGGCGACGTAGACGTCGCTCGGGGCCACCGTGCCGCGCACCCGGCCGAGGAAGGAGGCGGAGTGGAGGCTCACGGGCCCGGGCCCGGTCGTCGTGTAGCGGAACGCGAACGGCACGACCGAGCGCTCGGCCCGGAAGCCGGAGCCGTTGTACGAGCCGGCGTAGAAGTCGCGCGCCTCGTCGAGGTCGTTCCCGCGACGCTCCGACTGCCACACGGGCAGCCGTGCGGGCGGGGAAGTGCTCATCCGGTCAGTGTCCCAGGGGGCACCGACATTCTGCACTCAGTGGCGGAAAGCGGGAGAACGTGCTCAGCCGAGCGACCCGCGCTCCAGGTCGGGTTCCTCACCCGCCGGATCGCCGTCCGCACGCGAAACGGGGCCGCCCCGAGGGAGCGGCCCCGATTCACGGGAGGAGTCACGCACGCTTCTGGTGCGGCTCCTCGACGAGGTCCGTGTCGTCGCCGTCGTCCTCGGCGTCGATCCACTTCGAGTAGTCCGGCTCGTCCGGGTGGCTGAGCTCGCGCTCGAGCGCGCTGTAATCGACCGCCGGGCTGAACGACTTCAGCTCACGGGCGATCTTGGTGTTCTTCGCCTTCTGACGGCCGCGCCCCATGGGTGACCCCCTCACGATGACAGGCCAGACGGGCAGTGAGCCGGCTGGGGAAAAGAGCAGACAGGGAAAGTTGAAATCTACGCGGTAGTTTAGCAGACGGGGGACACGCCACCCCGGGCCTCGATCTGCCGGACGGCCGCCCATCCTCGACCGCGTCAGGAGCACCGTGGACAGCGTCGCCCCACCGCGTCCCGTCGTGGTGATCGGCGCGGGCCAGGCGGGTCTGTCCGTGGCCTACTACCTGCGCCGTCTCGGCCTCGTCCCCGGGCGCGACCTGATCGTCCTCGACCGCGGTCCGGAGCCCGGCGGGGCCTGGCAGTTCCGCTGGGAGGCCCTGCGGCTCGGCTCCGCGCACCGCGTGCACGATCTCCCGGGCATGGAGCGGATGGGGCTCTCGTTCCGCACGGCCGATCACCGGCGACCGGCACGGGACGTGGTCCGCGAGTACTACGGGCGCTACGAGGAGGAGCTCGGTCTCGAGATCCGCCGTCCGGAGTCGGTGCGGCGCGTCACGAGTGCGACGCCGCACGACACGGGGTCGCCGCTCGTCGTCGAGTCCGACCGCGCGGTCGAGCGCGCGAGCCTGCTCGTCAACGCGACCGGCACCTGGGGATCGCCCTTCGTCCCGCACTACCCCGGGCGCGACCGCTTCCGCGGCGTGCAGATTGACCCGACCGAGTACGTCCGCGCCGAGGACTTCGCCGGGAAGCAGGTGCTCGTGGTCGGCGGCGGCACCTCGGCGATCGGCTTCCTGCTGGAGCTCGAGCGGGTGGCGCGCTCACTGACGTGGGCGACGCGGCGACCGGTGGTCTACCACGACGGCGAGCAGCTGGCGATGGAGTCGGCGGTGGAGGCGGTGGCCGAGCAGGACCGCGCCGCCCGCGCCGGGCTGCCCCTCCCGAGCATCGTCGGCGGCACGGGCGTGCAGCGCACCCGCCGGGTGGTCGCCGGGATCGAGCGCGGGCTCCTGCACGAGCGGGGGATGTTCTCGTCGATCGAGGAGGAGGGCGTGCGCTGGCCGGACGGCTCCTTCACGCGCGCCGACGCGATCATCTGGGCGACGGGCTTCCGGCCGGAGCTGCGCCACCTCGCTCCGCTCGGGCTGCGCGAGCGCGAGGGCGGCATCGCGGTCGCCGACGGAGCCTCGCTGACGGATCAGCGCGTCTTCTTCGCCGGCTACGGCCCGACGGCCTCGACCATCGGGGCGAACCGCTCGGGCCGGCGCATCGCGCGCGCGGTCGTGGCGCGCCTGCCCTGAGCGCGCCTGCCCTGAGCCGGCCTGATCTGAGCCGGTCCGCCCTGAGCGGCGCGGCGTCTCAGATCCTGCCGTCCCAGTCCACCGGCACCACGGAGCCGCGGTAGCGGATCCCGTCCACGCGGATCGGCCCGGCGAGCGCGGGCGAGAGCGGCGCGACGACCAGGGTGTCGCCTCCGGGAGCGAGCCCCAGCGCCGCCGACAGCACGGCGACGGAGGCGGCCGCCGACCAGGCCTGCGGTCGGCAGGCCGCCGGGTACGGCACCGGCGCGTGCACCTCGGCGGCGGGGTCGCCCGAGTGCAGCTCGGGCATCCGGTAGCCGAAGCCCTCGGCCGCGGCGATCAGTCCGCGCGAGAGGGTCGTCGCCGCCGCCCCGAAGCCCTCCCGGGCGAGCCCGGTGACGGCGATCGCGGTGTCGTGGGCCCAGACGGAGCCGCCGTGGTACGACAGCGGCCAGTAGCCGCCCGAGCCGGTGTCCAGGGTGCGCAGGCCGAAGCCCGAGTCGAGCCCGGGGGAGACCAGCAGCTCGGCGACCCGGGCGGCGTGCTCGGGGGAGAGGATGCCGGTGCCGAGGAGGTGGCCGAGGTTGCTGGTGATCGTGTCGACCGGGCGCCCGGCCGCGTCGAGCGCGATCGCCGGGTAGCCGCCGTCGGCGTCGTCGATCCAGAACGCCTCCGCGAAGCGCGCCTTCAGCGTCGACGCCGCCTCGCGCCACTCCGAGCCGTCACGGCCGAGGTGCTCGAGCAGCGCCGCTCCGCCGACCATGGCCTCGTGGGCGTAGGCCTGCACCTCGCAGAGCGCGATCGGACCCTCCGCGAGCGTGCCGTCGCGCCACTGGATCGAGCGGCCTGTTCCACGCCGTCTACGAGCACGGCATGACGGGCGTGGCGCGGTCGGAGGACGAGCGGCTGCGAGCCGTCGACGGATCCGCTCGTGCGGTCGTGGACGCCGTCACCGCGGTCTTCGACAGGCACCGGGCCTTCCTCCGTGCGGTGATGGTCGCCTCGTCGAGCGATCGCGCACTGCTCGAGCGGGGCGCCCAGGAGTCCCGCCGCTTCGCGGACCGGGTGGCGCAGGTGCTCCCGACCGCCGACCCCGAGGCGGGGCGATCGGCCGCTCGGGCGCTCTACGAGGCGAACTCCTTCCGCACGCTGCACGGCGATGCGTTCTGGAGCCCCGGAGGAGAGCATCGAGACGCGTTCATCGATCGGACGACCCGGCTCGTGGACACGATCCTCGACTGACGCGCTCCCACCGCCGGACCTGGGCAGGCCGTTCGCCGGACCTCGCCGTGCCCCGACGCCCCTCCTGGGCTGCTCGACCGGCAGAGGCCGCTCACGCTGATCGAGCAGCGCGCGCAGCGCGCGTATCGAGATCCGCTTGTGTTCAGCGGATCTCGATACGCCCCTGCGGGGCTGCTCGACCAGCATGCGGGAGTGCCGCCGCTACTTCGCGAGGAACTCCAGGACGACGCGGTTCCACTCCTCCGGGTGGCTCACGGTCACTCCGTGCGGGGCGCCGTGGACGACGTGCAGCTCGGAGCCGGGGATCGCCGCGTGGGTGCGGGCGCCGGAGCCCTCGAACGGAACCGTGCCGTCGCCGTCGCCGTGGATGACGAGCGCGGGCACCGACACGTTGGGCAGGTCCTCGCGGAAGTCGGTGGTCGCGAACGCCGTCATGCAGGCGAGGGCCGCGTGCTTGGCCGACTGCTTCGCCAGAGCGATCGCCTCCTGGCGCTGCTCCTCCGTCACCTTCAGCACGCCGTCGACCGAGAAGAAGTCGGTGGTGAACCGGTCGTAGAAGTCGTCCTCGCTCTTCGTGAGGCCCGCGGTCATCTGCGCGGCCTGCGCCTTCTCGAGCGGGCCGTCCGGGTTGTCGTCCGTCTTCATCAGGTACGGCGGGACGGCCGAGGCGAAGACGACGCTGTGCAGGCGATCGGCGCCGTACTTCGTGAAGTAGCGGGCGACCTCGCCGCCGCCCATCGAGAAGCCGACCAGAGTGACGTCCTGCAGGTCGAGCTCGGTGAGGAGGGTGTGCAGGTCCTCGGTGAGCGTGTCGTAGCTGTAGCCGGTGAGCGGCTTGTCGCTGCGCCCGAAGCCGCGGCGGTCGTAGGTGACGACGCGGTAGCCGGCCTCGGCGAACGCGGGGACCTGCTCCTTCCACGACTCGCCCGAGAGGGGCCAGCCGTGGATGAGGACCACGGGGCGGCCCGATCCGCCGGTGTCGTCGACGTGCAGGTCCGTGTCCTTGAAGAGTCCGTGGTGGGCGGTGATCTCGGCCATGGCGAGTGCTCCTTCCGGCGCCGACGATCGGCGTCACTTGATGTTCGAGGACGTCCCTGCGAGCGGATGGCCGGGGCGGGGAGGGTTGACAGCTCCTGTCACTCCGCGACGACGGCCGCGGCGAGGCCCCGCAGCGCGGTGTGCAGCCCGGGGCTCATGGGCAGCCCGGCGTCGAGCACCGCGTTCGCGGCGGCGACCAGCACCGGTGCCGCGGGGGAGGAGACCACGGTGAGGCCGGCGGGCGGATCCGCGTCGCCCGAGGGCCGCACGACCAGGACGAGCCGGGAGCTGGGAGCGCTCGTGCTGATCGTCGCTCCCGATCGGGCGGGCAGCACCGCGAGGGTGCCGCGGCCGACGAACTCGCGCTCCTCCCGACTGGCGACGGTGAACGCGCCCTCGAGCGGGAGCAGGAGCACCACCGACCCCGGGTCGGCGCGGGGGCTCGGGCGGAAGTCGATCGTGCCGGCCGTGTGCCAGATCCGCCGGAGGAGCACGCCCTCGGCAGCCGCCTCCTGCCCGGTGACGGCGAACGCGGGGTCGGGCCCGGCCTCGGCGTGGCGGGCCCGCAGCCAGTGCCGGGCGGAGTCGCCGCGGAGGGGCATCGGGCGGATCAGCGGATCGGACACGGCGGCTCCCGAGGAACGCGGACCTGAATCGGCCGAGACAGTGAGGAACCATCATCCTAGGAGCGGCGGGAGGCGTGGTCTCCGGAGTGGCGCGTCCTCACATGCCGATGCCGCCCCGGCCGCGCTGAGCGCGACGCCGGAGCGGCATCCGAAGGGTGGTGCGGACTACTGGAATCCGCCGCCACGGTCCTCCGGGTCCTCGATCGGGTCGGAGTCGGGAGTGTCGATCGAGTAGGTCACGTGGACCGCCTCGCCGACCTCCTTCGCGGAGACGGCGTTGTAGACGAGGTGCGTCTCCTGGCCGTCGACGGCGGCGTAGACGTCGACCTCCTTCTCGTAGCCCCCCTCGGTGCTGACGCGGTTCTCGGTCTGGCCGTCGAACGGCCCGCCCTGGAAGAAGGCGAGGTAGCTCTCGCCCTCGGCGAGTGCGCGGATGTCGTTGCTCATGCCCCCAGGTCTACCACTCGGCGCCTCCCCGCCGCTCGGCCTTGCGCTCGGCGGGCGGAGGAGGGCCGGGGCGGCGGCGGCCTTGCCTCGAGGCGGCGGCACTGCTCGACGGGATCTCTCCGCACGCGCCGTCAGGGCACGAGCCGCTGCGTGATCGAGGCCGTCGGCCCGCTCAGCGCGATCTCGGCGAGCGCGCCGTTGACCAGGGGCATCTGCGGCGGCTGGTGCCCGGTGTCGACGTCGAGGATCACCGGCACGCCGAGATCGCCGAGAGCGCGCCGCACCGCGTCCTCCTGGCTCAGCTCGGGCAGGGACGCGCCCGCGGTCCGGCCGATCAGGACGCCGGTCGCCTGCTCGAACCAGCCCGCGAGGCGGAGGGAGGTGAGCATCCGGAGCACCGAGACGGAGTCGGACCCGGCCGCCTCCAGGTAGACGACGGTGCCCTCCGGCGCGTGCCGGCGAGCGAAGCCCGGAACGTCGCCGTAGGGCGTGCCCGCGAGCAGGGACACCGTCTCGAGGCATCCGCCGATCAAGCGGCCGGACATCGCCGCGTCCGCTGACCCGTCGAGCGAGCGCCAGCGGGTCGGCTCCTCGTAGGCCCGATCGCGGTCGAGCGGCTCGTCCGCCCACGCACCCCACGGACGGCTCCGGCGTCGCGGCGCGGCGTGCTGCGTGAACGCGGCTCCGGGCTCGAGGCCGGCGACCTCCGTCCATCGGTGGAACCCGACCGGCAGCTCCCACGGCTCGTCCATCAGATTGGCGCCGTGGATCGTCGCGAGCCCGGTCGTCGTCGTCAGGGGCAGGAGCAGCGTCGAGACGTCCGACCAGCCGACGAACCAGGGCCGGGCCTCCGCGAGGGCGTGCCAGTCGAGCCTCTCCAGCAGCTCGACGGCGAGCTCGCCGCCCCACGGAGGAAGGACCGCGTCCCCGCTCCGGAAGGCGTCGTGCAGGTCGGCCGCCCGATCCGCGGCGGACGCCGGAGCGAGTCCGCCGAGGAGGGCGTGCGGCCGGACCCGGACGTCGTATCCCGCCGAGCCGAGTCGGCGCGCGGCGTCCTGCAGCCGGTCGTGCAGGTGCGCGGGGACTCCCATCGAGGGCGCGGGCACCTCCACCCGGCCTCCGGCGCGGAGGGGTGCGGGGTACGTGATGCTCGCCATCCGACGACGTTAACGCCCCTCTCGGTGACGGGCTTCGAATGCTCCGTCCGGCGAGTACCTCCGCGCCCTTCCTGCCTCGACTCGCGGCCGGCCGCTGAGCGCGATCGCCAGAGGGGTCGGCGCGAGTTCTGCGCCGCCACCCACTCGCGCGCAGCGCCGGCCGCCGCCGGGAAGAAGGATGGCCAGGAGGCGCACCGGAACGTGACGTCCCGGTCTCGCGCAGGCGTCTCGGCTCCGCTGCTGCCTGCGGCGATCAGCGCCACGCGGCGCCTTCAGCTCGTGAGGCGGCCGATCTCGTCCTCGGAGAGGAGGCGGTCGGAGGAGAGCACGACGCGAGCCGCGGGGTTGGGGCTGTGCGCGTCAGGGCCCTCCCACCTCCGGTCGAGACCGAGTCGAGCGACCGTGCGGTGCGATCGCTCGTTGTGTTCCGCGACGACCGCGGTCACGGGGAGCTCCGGCCGGAGCCGCCGCGCCCGCGCGATCCCTGCGGAGGCGACCTCCTGGGCGTACCCGCTGCCCCAGCGGTCCGGATGGAAGGTGAACGCGACGTTCCAGGCCGTGTCGGCGAGGAGGGTGCAGCCGCCGATCCCGATCGCGCCGTCCGCGCAGCCCTCGGTACTCCGCACCCGGACGACCCAGCTGCTGAGGTCGTCTCGCGCCCACTGCGCCGTCCGTCGGGCGAGCACCGCCCGGGTCTGCTCGACGGAGCCGTGTCGGAGGAGGGGGTCGCCCGCCGCGATCCGCTCGTCGGAGTACAGCCGCCACAGCTCGTCCAGATCGCTCTCGGCGGGACGGAACAGCCGGAGCCGCTCGGTCGTCTCGTCGGGGCGATCACCGGCGCCGATGCTGCTGCCGCTCGCTCGAGGCGGGACTCGGGGCCATCGGGGCGGTCGCCGAGGAGTGAGGCGAGCGCGGTGACCGCGCCTGGACGTCCACCCGCTCAGCCCGTGATCAGGCCGGTGAGGCGGTCGGCGGCGGCTCCGACGGTCGAGACCGCGCTGACCGTGAAGAGGCACGCGACGCCCCAGAACCAGGTGCGACCGGGTGCCCCGGCGCTGCGCCGCTCGAAGGCGAGCCACCAGGCGCCGACCACCGAGACGCACGCCGCGACCACCGAGCCGAGCGCCATGCGGACGTACTCCTCGGGACCGGGGGAGGACCAGGCCGTGGTCGCGAGGACGATGAGCAGCGGGACCACGATCATGCCCAGCGCGCCGAGCAGCACCGCGTGGAGGTGACTGCGGGGAGGGGCCCCGGCCGTCGTCGTCGCGGTCCGCGTCCGTGTCGTGTCCATGCCGCGTCCCCCGTCGCCGCGGTCCGGTCCGTGCTGCCCCGACGCTATCCGCTCGCCGTCCCGCCGTCACCCCGCACCTCCGAGCGGGCCGCGTGCCCGGTGGCGTCAGCACCGCGCCGCCCGCGCCGCCCCGGCCGAACGCCGAGAACGTAGGATGTCCGGGATGACGATCGGACGCCGCCTCTTCCTCTCGGGAGCCGCCACGGGAGTCGGGCTCCTGGCTCTCGCGGGCTGCACGCCGTCGCGTCCGACGCCGACACGCTCCGTCACGAAGGCCCCCGTGCCCACGCCGAGCACCACCGCCGTCCCCGCGCCGGCCGCCTTCGTGCGCTCCGCCTGGGCCGAGGATCCGTACGCGCTCGGCTCCGTCTCCTACCTGCCCGTCGGCGCGACGCCGCAGCACCGCACCGACCTGGGCACCGCGGTCCTCGACCGCGTCTTCCTCGCGGGCGAGGCCACCGACACGGAGGCGCCCGGCACGCTCCAGGGCGCCTGGAGCTCCGGGGTCCGCGCGGCCGCCGAGATCAGCGCCGTCGCCGACGAGGGCGAGCGGATCGCGATCGTCGGGGCCGGTCTCGCCGGAGCGGTCGCCGCGCGGCGCCTGTCCGACGCGGGCTTCGACGTCACCGTGGTGGAGGCGCGCGAGCGCACCGGCGGCCGCATCGCCACCGCGGCTCCGGACGGCTGGCCGATCGCCGTCGAGACCGGAGCCTGGGCCCTCACCGGCGCGGGAGCCGCCCTGCGCGAGAGCATCGCGGACGCGGGCGTGGTCACGACCGCGGTCGACCTCGCCGACGTCCGCTCGAGCGACGCCGACGGCGCGGCCCTCGACACCGGCACCACGGGTGCCGACGCCCTGACCCGTGCTCTCGAGTGGGGAGCGGAGCAGCCGGAGGACCTGGCGCTCGCCGAGTCGTTCGCCGGCTCCGGAGCGCCCGACCCCGCCGAGGCCGAGCCGGGCTCCGGCGACGGCGACGCCGCCCGCGTGGCGGCGCACCTCGCCGGGACGACCGCGCTGCGCACCGGCGCCGCTCCCGAGGAGCTCTCCTCCTGGTACGGACTGGGCGACGCCTCCGCCGCCACGACCGCGGAGGAGCTGAGCGACGACTCCGGCGACGCGCTGCTGACCGACGGGCTCGCGCCCCTGGTCGACACCTTGCTCGCCGACGTCGAGGTCTCGCTGCGCGCCGTGGTGAGCGGCATCGGCTACACGGAGACCGGCGTCAGCATCCGCCTGGGCACCGGCGAGTCGTTCACAGCCGACCGGGTGCTGGTCACCGTGCCGATCGGGGTGCTCCAGACGGACGCGATCGCCTTCGACCCGCCGCTCCCGTTCGCGCAGCGCGCGGCCGTCGCGGCCCTCGGCTCCGGCGTCGTCGAGACGCTGTGGCTGCGCTTCGACGAGGCGTTCTGGGACGCCGGCGCCCCCGCGCGCTGGTCGCTCGTCGGCTCCGAGGCGGGCATCACCGAGTGGCTCAATCTTCAGCCGTCGACCGGCGAGGCGGTGCTCGTCGGGCTGGTCGGAGCGGATCAGGCCCTCTCGCTGCAGGACCTCAGCGACGACGAGCTGGTCACCCTCGCGCAGACGGCGCTCGAGCCGTTCGCCGTCGTCCCCGGCTGACGAGCTCGCGGAGCCGCGCCAGCGGCCCCCGCCACTCCGACGCGTGCGCCGCCCCGAGCGGCCGCACCCGGCTGAGCGCGAGGACGAACGCGGCGATGCCGGAGATCAGGCTCAGCACGATCACGTCGTAGAGCACGAACATCACGGGGCCGTCGACCTGGCCGGGGTCGAGGAAGAAGTACGGGTACCAGCCGATGAGGGCCCCGCGGACCAGGGTGATGACGCCCCAGACGATCGGGAAGCCGAGCACGGTCAGCGCCCCGCGCCAGGCGACCGGGCGGCGGCCGGGTCCGAGGATCCAGTCGAGGATCGCGAGCGTCGGGATCACGAAGTGCAGGAGCGCGCTCGACCAGGGCACGTCGACCCGCACGCCGCGGTTGTTGGCCTCGACCGCGATCAGCCCGAAGACGATCCCCGACACGACCATGTAGGTGAGCACGAGCGCCCGCACCGTGCTGAGCCAGCGCGGCTCCCGCTCGCGCGCAAGGGCGACCAGGCCGGACAGGCCCAGCACCACGACCCCGGCCATGTTCGACTGCGTCGTGAAGTAGGCGAAGAAGTTGTCGATCTGGAACGCGCGGAAGCCCAGGGTGTAGAAGAAGTCGCCGACGAGTCCGACCGCGCCCAGCCCGGCGAGGGCCAGGCGGAGGATCGCGAACGCCTTCCGCACACCCGCTCCGATCCGTCGCCGCTGGGCCCGGAGGGCCGGACTTCCGGACGATTCTACGGTCGCCGCGCTCGGAGCTCCCCGAGCGCGCGGCTCCGCCGGACGGGGGAGGCGGGCCCCGCGGAGGCGATCTAGCGTGAGGGATGGCGCGCGCACAGCACGGGAAGGGTTCGGGTCGGATCTCGTCGGAGGAGGCGTCCCGGCGCTGGAACGCGGTCACGGGTCCGCTGTTCCTCGCGGCGGGAGCGGTCTTCGCGGTCCTCGGGAATCCGGTCTGGCCGGTGTTCCTCGTCCTGGGGATCACGTTCCTCGGGCTGCCGGCCCCGGGAGGCCGACGAGCCGGAGCGGAGCGCAGGAGCCGGACCGCGATCGGTGACGCGCGCTTCGCGACGCGGACACTCGCCGGTCGCGTTGCCGGGATAGCGTGCGTGTCATGCCCTTCACGCCGAGCCACGCCGTCGTCGCGCTCGCGTTCTCGAACGGCCGGATCCCCGCCGCGGCCGTGGCCATCGGCGCGATGGTCCCGGACATCGGCATGTACCTCCCGATCGCCGTCGCCCGCGAGTCCACCCACTCCCTCCTCGGCGTCGTCACCGTCGACCTGCTGCTCGGGATGCTCGGCCTCGCGCTGTGGAGCGCGGTCGTCGCTCCGGCCTGGCGCGACCTCGCGCCCGCGCTGGTCCGCTCGCGCCTGCGTCCCCGGCGCTCGCCTCCCCGCGGGGCCGCCGCATGGATCCGCGTGCTCGTCTTCGCGGCCGCCGGCATCGCGATCGGAGCCGCCAGCCACGTGATGTGGGACGGCTTCACCCACCGGGGCGGCCTCTTCGTCTCGGCGATCCCGCTGCTGCAGAAGGAGCTCGGGCCCTTCCCCGGCTTCCGATGGGCGCAGTACGCGAGCGGTGTGCTCGGGCTGCTCGGGCTCGGGATCGGCGCGGTGGTCTGGTACATCGGTCGCCGTCCCCGGAAGCTCCGCTCCGACGGCCGGCAGCCGGTGCGCATCGCGGCCGCGGCCGTGGTGCTCGCGGCCGCGGTGGTTCCCGCCGGGATCGTGCTGGCGGGTGCGGGCATCGATCCGCTCGACGCCGCCTACCGGGCGCACGTGGTGCGGGCGGCGATCCTGCTCGTGGGCGGCGGCGCGGCGGCCGCGGTCGCCGTCGCGGCGGTCTGGTGGCTCACCGGCCGAGGGGTGCGCGGGGCCGTCGTCTGAGACGGCGGAGGACGAGCCTGTCGTCTCAAGGGAGCACGGGCATCCGTCGCGAGGAGGATGCGCCGGTGCATAGCCCACCGATAGCGTCGGACACGGCCCGTTGGGGCGGGCCGCCTTCGGGGGAAGGCACTAAGGGGAAATCGGGGGCTCGCGGCACACGCCGCGGGCCCTCTACCCGTTTCCGGGCCGCTGCCGGCAGCTCCCGTCGCCTCAGCGCCGCTTCGAGCGCGGCCGGTTCTGCGCGGCCGGGCGCTGCGGGATGCGCGGAGCGCCCTCGCCGGCGGCACCCTGGGGGAGCGAGGACGCGGGCGGGATCGGGCGGCGGGTCACCGGGCGCACCGGCTCGCCGCGGCGCGTCTGGCCGGGGATCGGCCGGGAGCGGCGCCCGTAGATGAGCTCGGACGAGTCGAGCAGCCACGGGACCAGCGCCACCGTCACTCCGTGCACCAGCAGGAGCTTCTGGCGGATCCGCCGCGACTTGTGGTTGTGGAGGAACGCCTCCCACCAGTGCCCGACGATGTACTGCGGCATGTAGACGGTGGTGATCTCGGAGCCGTGCTCGAGGCGGTGGGCCTTGATGTACTTGATCAGCGGGTACGAGATGTCGCGGTAGGGCGAGGCCACGCAGCGCAGCGGCACCTCGATGTCCATCTGCGCCCAGTCGGCCTTCAGCTGCGCGGTCTGCGCGTCGTCGATGGAGGAGTGCACCGCCTCCAGCGTCTCGTGCCGTGCCGCGATGGCGTAGTCGAGCGCCTTCAGCGTGGGCTTGTTCATCCGGCCCACCAGCACGATCGCGTGGTCGCCGTTGGCGCCGAAGGTCGTGGTCGGGTCGACCTCGATCTCCTTCTCGACGTCGCGGTAGTAGCGGTAGACGCCGGCCATCAGGACGCCGAGGATCGGCATCACCAGGTAGACGAGCCAGGCGCCGTGGGTGAACTTCGTGATCGTGACGACGACGAGCACCGCGAACGTCAGCGTCGCGCCGAACAGGTTGATGGCCAGGCTCGTGTAGACGGTGCGCGAGCCCTCGCCGTTGCGGATCATCCGGACCCAGTGCTTGACCATGCCCGACTGCCCGAGCGTGAACGAGACGAAGACGCCGATGATGTACAGCTGCACGAGGCTCGTGAGCGAGGCCTGGTAGACGAGCAGGATGATCGCGGCGACGAGCGCCAGGATGATCACTCCGTTGGAGTAGATGAGGCGGTCGCCGCGGGTGTTCAGCGACTTGGGCGCGTAGCCGTCGCGGGCCAGCACGGAGCCCAGCAGCGGGAAGCCGTTGAACGCGGTGTTCGCCGCGAGGAGCAGGACGGCGGCCGTCGCGGCCTGGATGATGAAGAACAGGATCGTGTTGTTGCCGAACGTGGCGGCGGCGACCTGCGCGATCACGGAGCGCTGCGGGGTCGTGGCGCAGTCGGCGAAGCCCACCAGGTGGCAGGCGTTCTCGGCGTAGTGGACGTTCGAGAGCAGGGCGAGGGCGGTCAGGCCGACGAAGAGCACGATCGCGATCGTGCCCATCGCGACGAGGGTGCGCTGGGCGTTCTTGACCTTCGGGGCGCGGAACGCGGGCACGCCGTTCGAGATCGCCTCGACGCCTGTGAGCGCCGCGCAGCCGCTGGCGAAGGAGCGCAGCAGCAGGAGGACGACGGCCGCCTGCGTGAGCTGCTCGCCCTGCACGGTGAAGCCCGCCGACTCCGCGACCGGGGTGTCGCCGAAGGCGGTGCGGACCAGGCCGACGACGACCATCACGAAGACGCTCGCGACGAAGAGGTACGTCGGGACGGCGAAGGCGCGGCTCGACTCCGAGACGCCGCGGAGGTTCACGGCCGCCAGCAGCACGACGAAGAGGATCGCCAGCTCGACCCGCAGCGGCGCCAGCTCGGGCACCGCGGAGATGATGTTGTCGACTCCGGAGGCGACCGACACGGCCACGGTGAGCACGTAGTCCACGAGGAGGGCGGCGGCGACCGTGAGGCCCGCCGTCTCGCCCAGGTTGGTGCGGGCGACCTCGTAGTCGCCGCCGCCGGACGGGTACGCCCGGATCAGCTGGCGGTAGCTCAGCACCACCACGACGAGGAGGACGACCACGCACGCGGCCACCCAGGGGGCGAAGGTGAGGAAGGAGAGTCCGCCGAGCAGCAGGATCATCAGCAGCTCCTGCGGCGCGTAGGCCACGGAGGAGAGCGGGTCGCTGGCGAAGATGGGGAGCGCGAGCCGCTTCTGCAGCAGCTGTCCCTCGAGCTTGTCGCTGGGGAGCGGCTCGCCGATGAAGAAGTGCTTGGCGGTGCGCAGCTCGGTCGCGTCGGCCGATGATCCGTCCGCGGCGGACGGGGGGCCCTCGTGTGTCACGAGCGATGACACTACTCCGTGCGAGGGGGCAGTCAAGACGGCCGGGAGCGGGCCGAGCGGAGGCTGATCCCGCGCTGTGACCGGGAGTTTCCCGGTGCGGCGGGGAGCGACGGCCGGCGTCCTCGCGGCCGGCGCCCCGAGCGGGGGGTCAGCGGCCGTCGCGGGTCGCGGCTCCGATCAGGCCGGTGAGGCTGTCGCGGAGCGCGGTGAGCTCCTCGAGGGGGACGTCGAGCCGCTCCACGATCTGCGGAGGAACCTGCAGGGCCTGCTCGCGGAGGGCCGCTCCGGAGGGGGTCAGCGCGACGTCGAGGCGGCGCTCGTCGTCGCTGCTCCGGGCGCGCGTGACGTGGCCGCTCGCCTCCAGGCGCTTCACGAGCGGGCTGAGCGTGGCCGGCTCGAGGCGGAGCGCGGAGCCGAGGTCGGCGAGCGAGCGGGGGCTCCGCTCCCAGAGCGCGAGCATCACGAGGTACTGCGGGTGCGTGAGCCCGAGCGGCTCGAGCACGGGGCGGTACAGCCCGATGACGGTGCGCGCCGCGACGGCGAGGGAGAAGCAGACCTGGTTCTGGAGGGCGAGCGGGTCGGTTTCCACGGCGTCATCCTCTCATCGTGCCCTGATGGTTAGTACACTAAGGATATGACGCGGAAGAAGACCGGCTCCCTCTACCAGCGCTTCAACGCGCGGCTGTTCCCCTGGATCGGCCCGCCGCCGCTCGGCCCGTACGACCAGCCCGAGCAGGAGGCGCCCGCGGGGCAGGCATGCCCGCTCTGCGGCCGGCCGATGTCCGAGCACGTCATCGACCGCTCCGGTCCGCGCACCCAGCTGTACTGCCCGAGCGACCCCTCCTGAGTCGCACGCCCCCGTTCGGGGGTCGGGGGCTTCGGGCGGCGGGGGCGGATGATGAGCGCATGTCCCGTCTGAGCCCCACCGCCGCCCGCGTCGTACAGTACAGCCGTTTCGGCGACGCGGACGTCCTCGAGATCGCCGAGGTCGAGCGGCCGAAGCCCGGGGCGGGCGAGGTGCTGGTCGAGGTGCTCTCCGCCGGGGTGAACCACATGGAGGCGTTCATCCGGCAGGGCCAGTTCGACTCCGACCACTCCGCGGCCTTCCCGATGCGCCAGGGCACCGACTTCTCGGGCGTCGTCGTCGCCCTCGGTGAGGGCGTCACCGACATCAAGCTCCGCAGCGACGTGGTCGGCCACGCGCTCGTCGGCTCCCACGCGACCCACGTCGTGGTGCCGCGCCGCAACCTCGTCGCCAAGCCCGCCTCCGTGAGCTGGGAGGTCGGCGGCGCGCTGTTCCTCGCCGGAGTGACCGCGTGGCGCGCGCTGGAGGCCACGCATGTGGGACCCGACGACACCGTCCTCGTCTCCGCGGCGGCCGGAGGAGTCGGCAGTCTCGAGATCCAGCTGGCGAAGCTCCGCGGCGCGACGGTGATCGGCACCTGCGGCGAGCGCAACTTCGACTACCTCCGCCAGATCGGCGTGAAGCCGGTGGTCTACGGCGACGGGATCGCCGACCGCATCCGGGCCGCGGCGCCCGGCGGGGTCACGGTGTTCCTCGACAACTTCGGCGGGGAGAACGACGCCCTCGCCGACGAGCTCGGCATCGCGGCGGGCCGCTTCCACTCCAGCGACGACCGCAAGGAGATCGAGCTGCGCGCCGTCTGGCCCGACGCCGAGACCGCCCAGCGCGACACCGAGATCCTCGGCGAGCTGGTCGGCCTCGTCGGCGAGCAGAAGCTGCGGGTGCTCGTCTCGGGCTTCTACCCCTTCGACCAGGTGCAGGACGCCTTCGACGACCTCGAGAAGCGGCACTCGCGCGGCAAGATCGTGCTCGGCATGAACCCGGTGGACCCGGCGAAGGTCACCAAGGCGCGCGACATCCACGAGGCCGGCCGCTAGCCGCATCCTCCCGGCGGCTGTCCGGGCTGCTCTCCGGGCGGCCACAATGGGCCCGTGGCGCGCGGACGCCCGGGAGGAGTGACGCGATGGAGGAGCCCGTCGTCGCGATCGTCTGGATCGTCTCGTTCGTGGTGGTGACCGTCCTGGTCACCGGGCTGTCGGGGCGGGTGAACTGGTCCGCTCCCGTGGCGCTCGTCGCCGTCGGAGCCCTCGCCTCCTTCGTCCCCGGGATCCCGGAGGTGGTGGTCGAGCCGGACGTGGTGCTGTTCGGGATCTTGCCGCCGCTGCTCTACGCGGCCGCGATCCGCACCTCCGTCCTCGACGTCCGCGCTCGTGGCGACAGCATCCTCCTGCTGTCGGTCGGGCTCGTCGTCTTCACGGTCGCGGTGGTCGGCGCGGTGGCGTGGATGGTCGTCCCGGCGATCACGGTCGCCGCGGCCCTCGCGTTCGGCGCGATCGTGGCGCCCACGGACGCGGTGGCGGTCACGGCGATCGCGGGGCGGCTCCGCCTGCCGCGGCGCATGCTCACGGTGCTCGAGGGCGAGAGCCTCCTCAACGACGCGACCGCACTGGTGGCGCTGAACGCCTCACTCCTGGCGATCGTCAGCACGGTCACTCCCGGGCGCATCGCGCTCGACTTCGTGCTGGCCGTGGCGGTGGGCGGCGGGGTCGGGATCGGCATCGCCGTGCTGCTCGGGTTCGTGCGCAAGCAGGTGCAGTCGTCCGTCCTGGACACGAGCCTCTCGCTGGTGACGCCCTACGTCGCGTTCATCCCGGCCCAGCTGCTGCAGGGCTCCGGGGTGCTGGCGGTCGTGGTCGCGGGGCTCTACCTGGGCTACCGGGCGCCGGTCATCCAGTCGGCGCAGGCGCGGATCGCGGAGTCGCTCAACTGGCGGACGATCCAGTTCCTGCTCGAGAACGCGGTGTTCCTCTTCATCGGGCTGAGCCTGTCGTCGGTGGTGGAGGCGACGGCCGACTCGGGCATCGGGGTCTGGCAGACGGTCGGCATCGGCGCGGCCGTGCTCGCGGCGCTGGTCGGGAGCCGCGTGGCCTGGATGTGCATGACGACGCTGCTGTTCCGGCACGGTCCGCGCCGGCTGCAGCAGCGCGGGTGGACCTGGCCGACCGCGATCGGGGTGTCGTTCGCGGGCATCCGCGGCGTGGTCACCCTCGCCGCCGCGTTCCTCCTGCCCGCGGAGACGCCGCAGCGCGCGTTCCTGCAGTTCCTCGCCTTCATCGCGGTGGCGGGGACGCTCGTCGAGGGGCTCGCGCTCCCGCGGCTCGTCCGCGCCCTGAAGCTGCCGGCCCCGAACGAGATGCAGGAGCACGTCGAGAAGCAGATGCTGCTCGCCGAGGCGCAGGCCGCCGGGCTAGCCCGGCTCGACGCGGAGCCGCAGGACGGAGTGGAGGACCGCGTGCTCGACCGGCTGCGGCGGAACGCGACGTTCCTCGCCGACGCCCTGGAGAACCCGCCGGAGGGCGAGGGTGTGGAGCCGCTCCCGCAGGCCTACAACCGGCTCCGGCGCGTGATGATCGCGGCCGAGCGGGAGGCGGTGCTCCGCGCCCGCTCCGAGGGGCGGTACCAGGAGCCGGCGGTGGTGAGCGCTCTGGCGTTCCTCGACGTGGAGGAGGAGGCGCTGGCGGTCGGGCGGCAGTAGCGCCGGGAGGGCGGGGACCCCGGGCGGGATCCCCGCCCTCCCGGCGGTGAGGTGTCCGGGCTCAGTCCAGGGTGGAGCGGACCGAGGCGCGGGCCTCGTCGAGCGCGGCGCGCAGGGCGTCGACGCTCGCGGTCGTCACGGATCCCGAGGAGGCGGCGGTGCGCAGCTCCGCGCGCAGCTCGTCGCGGAACTCGGTGAGCAGCACCTCGGCGTCGCGCAGGGCGATCCGCGAGGCGGTGCGCGCGTCGGGCGAAACCGGCGCGGTCTGCTCCGGCGCGGGCTGCTCGGAGGGGGTGCCGGACGTGTCCTGCGGGCGCGGCTCCTCGGCGGAGTGCTCCGGTCGGCGTCCGGGCTCCCGCGAGTCGCGGGCGGCGCTGGCCAGGTCGGCGCGGAGGCTCTTCATCGCCTCCGCGACGCCGAGGCGGACCTCGTCGGCGAGCCGGCGGACGGAGTCGGTGAGCTCCTCCTCGATGTCGCCCAGGTCGGTCGCGCGGTTCGCGAGCTCGGCGCGGCCGGCGTCGGTGATGGAGTAGACGGTCTTGCGGCCGTCGGCCTCCTTCGTGACGAGTCCCTCCTCCTCGAGCTTCGCGAGGCGCGGGTAGACCGTGCCGGCGCTGGGCGCGTAGGTGCCGCCGAAGCGCTCGCTGAGCGCCTGGATCAGCTCGTAGCCGTGACGCGGCGACTCGGCGAGGAGGTTGAGCAGGTAGAGGCGCAGGCGGCCGTGCGCGAAGACGGGGCTCACAGCGAGCTCCCGTCCATCGGGCGGCGGCCGTCGGCGGGGCCGGCGCCGGGGGAGCCCCAGCCCTCGCCCACCGAGGCGGAGGACGCGGCGACGGACCGGCGGACGACGACCACGTCTCCCGAGACGGAGTTGGCGGCGACGTCGACCCACTTCGAGTCGAGCGAGCCCGTGGTCGAGGTGAAGCCCCGGCCGAAGGTGCCCTTGACGACGGAGCCGTCGAGCTGGAGCGTGCCCGAGACGGTGTTGATGCGGTAGCGGGCGCCGAGGCCCTCGTCGACGCGGATCGTGAGGTCGCCGCTGACGGTGTTGGCCTGGATCCGGTCGGGGGTGCCCTCGGCGTCGACGAACACGCTGCCCGAGACGCCGTCGACGGTGAAGCGGGTGAGCTCGCCGGTCGCGGTGACGTCGCCGGAGACGGTGCGCGCGGTGACGCGGCCGGTGTGGCTGCGGACCGAGAGCTCGCCGTGGACGGTGTTCACCTCGATGTCGCCGTGCAGGCCGTCGACGACGATGTCGCCGCCGACCGTCGAGACGCGGGCGTCGCTGTGGAGACCCGAGACCAGGCCGTCGGCCGAGACGGTGTCGAACTTGAGGTCGACGCCGCGGGGGACGAGGAGGCTGATGTCGGCGCGGTCGCCGCGGCGGCCGAGACCCTTCACGACATCGACGATGGTGTCCCAGCGGAGCTGGACGTGGTCGATCTCGAGGCGGTCGCCGTCCATCGAGACCTTGAGCGGGCGACCGTCGACGCTGTGGACCTCCACGCGAGCGGTCGGCTCGTCGTGGGCGATGACGTCGATCTGGCCGCCGACGAGGGCGACCTTGACCGAGCGAACGACGTCGAGGTCGATGACCTTCGTCTCGCCGGCCTGTACGAGCCATTTCTCGAGGGACATGAGCTCCTCCTCCTGCACCGGGGTGCCTTTCTGAAACGCGATACATCGCGAGTGGACGAGAGTCACGATATATCTCGATCGTTGCGGTCGGCAACGGGGCTCGGCCGGTTCCCAGCGTCGAGGGGCCGGGACCGGGGCGGGGCCGAGGCGGGATGAGGCCGGGGGCCGGAGCCGAGGCCACCGTCGAGGGGGTGAGGCCGCGGCGGGCGCCGTGGTAGACCGGGCGCATGGACCCGATCGCGGCACTCGAGGAGATCGCAGCACTGCTCGAGCGGGAGCGGGCCTCCCGCTACCGGGCGAAGGCGTTCCGCCGGGCGGCCGCGGTGCTGGAGGGGATGGCGTCCGCCGAGCGGGACGACCTCGCCCTCGTGCGGCGGGCCTCCGGGATCGGCGACACGACCTTCACGGTGATCGAGCAGGCGCGGTCGGGCCGGGTGCCCGACTACCTCGCGGAGCTGCGCGGCTCGGCTCCTCCGCCCGCGAGCGCGCTGCGGCGACGGCTGCGCGGCGACCTCCACAGCCACAGCGAGTGGTCCGACGGGGCGACGCCCGTCCTCGCGATGTCGGACGCGGCCCGCGCGCTCGGCCACGAGTACCTGGCGCTCACCGATCACTCGCCGCGGCTCCGGGTCGCCCACGGTCTCAGCGCGGAGCGGCTGGAGGAGCAGCTGGCCCATCTCGCGGGCCTCGACACCGGGCCCCTGCGCCTGCTCAGCGGGATCGAGGTCGACGTCCTCGAGGACGGCGCGCTCGACCAGACGGACGAGCTGCTGGACCGCCTCGACGTGGTCGTCGCGAGCGCCCACTCGAAGCTGCGGCTGCCCTCCCGCGAGATGACCGCCCGGCTGGTCGCGGCGGCCTCGGATCCGCGGACCGACGTCCTCGGCCACGTCACAGGGCGGCTGGTGTCGGGCGAGCGCGGCACCCGCCCGCCGTCGACCTTCGACGCCCGGGCCGTGTTCCGCGCGTGCGCCGACCACTCCACCGCGGTCGAGATCAACGCCCGCCCCGAGCGCGAGGACCCGCCGGACGAGCTGATCGCGCTCGCGCTCGAGGAGGGCTGCCTGTTCTCGATCGACAGCGACGCGCACGCTCCGGGTCAGCTGGGCCTGCTCGACTACGGGGCGGAGCGGGCGGAGCGGCTCGGCGTCCCGGAGGAGCGGATCGTGACCACCTGGCCGGTCGAGCGGCTCCTGGAGTGGACCCGCGGCTGAGGATCCTCGCGCGTTGCGCAAACGAACTGCGGCCATCACCCCCTTGACAGGAGGCCGTACCGCGGGAGGAGATCCGACGCAAGTGGCGAAATCCCAGCCGCCCACGCGGCATGCTCGGTACCGGTCCGCTCCTCCCGGGCCGCTCCAGCGGTCGGGAGTCGCGCTCCGTCGCACTCTCCACTCCGACAGACCAGGTGAACCATGGCCACGCAGACCGCTCTCGACGCCGTGCGCGCCGCTCCCACTCTGCTCGAGGCCGTCCGGATGGCGGATGAGCTGACGGTCGCCGCGGTGAGCGACGGCGGCGGCCGCGCGGTGCGCCTGCTCACCCGCGCCGCTCTGGACCCCTCGGACCAGCTCACCGCGATCGCGGCCGTGCACTCGCTCGCGCAGGTCTTCGACGAGGAGGCCGACCTCGCGCTGCTGATGCTGCTCGAGGACGAGCGCCCGTACCTCCGCGAGCACGCCGCCTGGGCCTTCGGCGGGCGCCTGCCCCGCCCCGCTGCGCTCGGACCGCTGCTGCGCCTGGTCCGCGACGGCGGCTTCTCCGGCATGCTCGCGCAGCGCACCGTCCTGCTCTGGGCCTCCTCGACCCCCGACCTCGTCGCCGTCGCGCTCGAGGGCGCGCTGCTCGGCGAGCGCGAAGCGGCGGCCCGGGCACGGCTCGTCGAGACCCTGGGCCTCGTGCCCGGTGCGATCGCCGAGCGCACCCTCCTGCACGTGGCCGCCGATCGCGCGGAGGGGCTGGAGGCGCGGGCCGCTGCGACGGACGCGCTCGGCGAGCGCGGCTCCGACGACGCCGAGCTCCTGCTCACCGGCCTGGCCGAGGAGGCGGCGCCCATCGGGCCCCTCGCCCGGCTCGCCCTCGGCGACCTCGCCCCCGCACCGGCCGTGGAGGCAGGGCCGACGGTCGCGCAGCTCTTCGTCCACGCCGACATCGACGGCACCCTGACGCGGGTGGGCGCCGGCGACAACGGCGGCATCGCGACCCTGCTGGTGCGCCTGGGCGACTCCCTCGTCGAGCGGGAGGGCATCGACCGGGTGCTCACGCTCTCGCGCGGGACTCCGGCCGAGGCCGAGCGCGCGCTCGGCGAGCTGCCCGACTCCGGCCACGGCTTCGCTCCGGTCCCGTTCGTGGGGCCGCCCGTCGCCATGCCCCAGGCGTGGAGCCGACGCATCACCGCCGAGCGCGGCATCCGCCGGATCCTGCGCGCGGCCGGCCGGGTCGACGTGCTGCACCTGCGGATGGCGGACGTCGGATCCCTCGCGGCGGCCGCGGTCGCCCGGGATCTCGAGATCCCCGTCGTGTTCACCCTCGCTCCGGACCCGCACGCCCTGATCGCGGGCCTGGACGCGTCCGGCGCCCTCACCCGCGCGGACTTCGGCGAGCGCGACGCCGCCGAGCACTTCTGGTTCCGCGTGCGCCTGGTGCAGCGCCTGGCCGCCGACGCCGCGCACACCGTCCTGTTCCCGCGGGAGGAGCTGGCGGCGACCATCCGCGAGCTGATCGGCGTCGACATCACCGCGCACCCGGAGCGGCACACGATCGTCCCGGAGGGGATCGACGTCGGCCTGGTCGAGCGCGGCGAGGCGGCCGCACGGGCCTCCGCCGCCGGTGAGCCGGTCGCGCTGGACGAGGGCGGGGACCTGGCCTCGCTCGACCTCCTGCTGGAGGAGCTGCCCGAGCACCGCCGCGGCCTCCCGCTGCTGCTCAGCGTGGGCCGCCTGCACCGGGTGAAGGGGATGGCGGCGCTCGCCGAGGCCTGGGCGTCCGACCCCTCGCTCCGGGAGCGCGCCAACCTGCTCCTGGTCGGCGGCGACCTCGCCGACCCCAGCCCCGACGAGCGCGAGCAGCTCGACCGCATCCGCGCCGTCGCGTCCGACGGGCTGCTCCTGGCCGGCCACCGCCCGAACGGGACCGTGGCCCGCTGGCTCGGCGCGATCCGGCACGGCCGACCGGGGCTCTCTGCTCCGGGAGGCGCCTACGTCTGCGCGAGCGTCAAGGAGGAGTTCGGCATCGCCCTCCTCGAGGCGCTCTCCGCAGGACTGGTCGTCGTCGCTCCGGCGACAGGCGGGCCCGCGACCTACGTCGAGGAGGGTGAGACCGGCTTCCTGGTCGACACCGCCGACCCCGCGGCGCTCGCCGCCGGTGCCGCCGCCGCACTGGATCTCGCAGGCGGGCCTCTCGGCGAGCACGCCGCGGCCCGCGGGCGCGCGATGGTCGCCGAGCGCTACACGGTGCAGGCCATGGCTCATGCCCTCTCGGGCGTCTACGCGCACGCGACCGCGGACCAGGAGCGTCCTCTCCGCTCGCCGCTCGTGCTGGGGGCCTCGTGACCCTGCTGATCATCAGCCCCGACTACGCGTCGCACCTGCTGCCGCTGGCGACCCTCGGCACGGCGTGGCAGGAGGCGGGCGAGCGCGTCGTCGTGGCCACCGGCGACGCGACGCGCTCCATCGTGGACGGCTTCGGATTCGAGCACATCGCGCTCCGGCTGGGGCGCGGCTCCAACCCGGGCACGATCCGCGCGGAGGAGCAGGCGCCCGACGAGGGCGCGTCCCTCCGCGGCTTCTTCGACGCCACCCGGCGCGGGATGGTCCCGACCCTCGCCTACCAGGCGCGGGAACGGCTCACCGACCTGCTCTGGGATCCGTCCGGCGTCGCCGCGCGCCTGCGCGTGATCCTCGACGAGGTGCAGCCCGACGCGATCGTGGTCGACCACCTCGCCTTCACCGCGCGCGTGGCGCTGAAGGCACTCCGCGTGCCCTACGGCGACGTCGTGCTCGGCCACCCCAGCGCGCTCACGGTGCCCGGCGAGGTCTACGGCTTCCCTCCGGTCTGGCCGGACGCCTTCGCTCCGGAGCCCGACGACCTCGATGCGCTCCGCGCCCTCTGCGAGCAGGTGCGCGACTCCTTCACCGCGGAGTGGAACGCCGCCCTCACCACCCTCGACCCCGGGGCGGCGCCCAGCGCCGACGCCTTCGCCGAGAGCGGCGACGTCCTGCTGCTCAACTACCCGGGCGAGCTCCACGACTCGGCCCGCACCGCTCAGCTGCCGCCGCACGCGTTCCTCGGCTCCGCCGTCCGCGAGGAGCCCGATGACGCGGAGGTCGAGGAGTGGCTCGCCGCGTCCGAGGATCCGGTCGTCTACGTGAGCTTCGGCAGCTTCCTCTCGGTGCGCGGCGACGTGCTCGCCCGGGTCGTCGAGGCCCTGGCCGGCGTCGAGGTCGGAGGCAGGCCCGTCCGGGTGGCTCTCGCCTCCGGCGCGACCGAGCGCTCGGCCCTGGGCGATGTCCCCGAGGGCTGGCTGGTCCGCGGCTTCCTGCCGCAGGTCGCGCTCCTGCGCCGGGCCGCGCTCGCGGTCAGCCACGGCGGCAACAACAGCGTCACGGAGGCGATGACCGCGGGCGTGCCGCTCGTCGTCCTCCCGTTCTCAACGGACCAGTTCGCGGGGGCGGCCGCACTCGAGGACGCCGGGTTCGCCGCCGTGCTCGATCCGAACGCCGCCTCCGCGGGACAGCTCGCGGAGGCTGCGCGGCGGATGCTCGCACTCGACGCTCCCGCCCGGGAACGGCTGACGGCGCTCGCCGAGGGCCTCGCCCGCGAGACGGGACCGCAGCGGGCCCTCTCCGCCCTGAGCGGAGCGACCGTCCAGCGCTAGCCTGGGCCGATGGTCGAGCCGACACCCCGGGACGCGCCCCTGCGCGCCGAGCGGGACGCCGCGCGGGCGGAGCCGATGCTGGGCGCTCTCGGCGCGTTCGGGCGCTTCGAGGGGATCGTCCCGCCGCTGTTCGAGGCGGCCGTGCGGATCCTGCACCCCTCCGACGACCCGCCCCGGCGCTGGCGCGAGGTCGCCGAGCGGGAGGGGACGCTCCTGCATCCGCTCGCGCAGTGGTACTCGCTCACCGGCGAGCATCCCGACGAGTACGCGGAGCCCCGCCTCGGAGTGCTCCCGCTCGACGAGCTCGCGGCCGTCGCCGCCGTGCTCGCGGAGCACACGAGCACCCCCGACGACTGCCTCGCCGTGTTCTGGGAGGGGTTCGGCGTGCTGAGCGGCGGGTCGCGGATCCTGATCTCCCGCGCGGACGCCTCGGACGAGCTGCCCGAGTGGATGAGCGACACCCGGCCGACCGGCTGGGAGCACCCCGAGACCGCCGCCGCGGCGACGGTCGAGCTGCCGGGGCGGGAGGGGCCTCTGCTCTCGCTCGACGTCCGGGTGCTCGAGGACACCGCGTGGGCGCGCGCGGCGGGCTTCGCCGACGCCTCCGGGCTCGTCGTGCAGACTCCGCTCGCGCTCTGGCCGGAGGACCGGGCCTGGTACCTCGCGAGCGAGGTCGACTTCGACTCGACGCTGATCGGCGGCTCGCGCGCCCTCGTCGACGACCTGCTGCGGGTCTCCGCCGCGGGGCGGATCGAGGCGCTCCTCCTGCCGGATCAGGTGGACCTCACGAGCACCGGTGACCGGCTCGACCCGAGGCGGCGGTGACGGGGTGAGCGACGAGGACGACGAGCGCTGGCTCGTGGTGAAGGGCCGCCGATGGCGGCGCACCGACCCCTCGCTGCCGGAGGACGTGGTCGCCGGCCTCACCTCGCACCTCGGGCGCGGGCGCTCGGGAGTGCGCTCCGCCAGGCTGCACGAGGACGCGGAGGCGGAGGCGCTGGCGCGCAGGAGGGTCGGGCTCGCCAAGCACGGGCTGGGCGAGCGCGGACCGGCATGGTGGGACGAGCCCGAGGCCGATCGTCTCGAGCGCGCCCGCGAGGCGCTGCGGGCGCTCGAGGAGCTCGACGCTCCGGAGGACTGACTCGGCTTCTGCATCCCCCGAGCGTGCTCGCCGGGCGAGGCGGGCGGGGAGTGCCCGAGCGGATCCGGGGAGAGCGCGCGGAACCGCGGCCTGTGGAGGACGACCGCCCCCGCGGAGGCCGCCGACCGAGGCCACCCGCCGAGGCCGCGAGCCGAGCCCGCCCGCCCCTAGCGGAACCTCACCACGAAGCCGTCCTCCGGCCCGGTCGGGAAGCTCTGCAGGCTCACGCGCAGATCCTGCCCGTCCTCGACGTCGTACGGGTGCCCCGCGGCCAGGAGCTCCAGCGCCGCGGACAGCAGGTCGACGGTCGCCGGCTCGCCCGGGCACCGGTGGTCGCCTCCGTAGTGCCCGCCGCCCTGGGCGATGAAGCCGTTGCGGTCGACCGGCGACCGGAACCGCTCCGGATCGAAGCGGCCCGGCGCCTCCCAGTGCGAGCCGTGGTCCGTCGCGTAGAGGTCGAGCAGCATCCACTGCCCCGCGGGAAGCGTCTCGCCGCGGAAGTCCAGCTCCCGGCGGGCCCTTCCTCCGACCATCGGGAAGAACGGGTAGAAGCGCCGCACCTCGTTCGCGAACGCGACGCGCTCCTCCTGGTCGGCGAGCCGCTCCCGCCACTCCGGATGCCGGTGCAGCGCGAGCGCCGCCAGGACAACGAAGCGCCCCACCGCGACCGTGGGCCGCAGCACGTTGATCAGCTCCACCGCGGCGACCTCGACGGGCAGGAGGCCGCCGTCCTCCTTCTCGTGCGCGATCCGGTGCAGGGGAGTCGGGGAGGGTCCGGCCGTCCGGCTCGCCTCGATCAGGCCGCGCGCCCACCGCTCGGTCGAGCGGCGGCGGAGTCGCGCGGCCCAGTTGTGCGGGCCGAAGCGCCCGGCGTTGTCGATCATCGCCCGGAGCTCGTCCGTGCGCCGCAGCACCTCCTCCTCGTCGGCCTCGATGCCGGCCCACGACAGGACCGCGCGGCCCAGGACCTCCGCGGCGACGTCCTGGAGGCGGACCCGCTCGCCCGTCAGCCGGGCGGCGGACGCCTGCCACTCCCGCGCGAAGGCCGAGACCAGCCTCGACCGCTGCTCGGGCGTCTCCACCAGATCCAGGAACATCCGCTTCCGCCTCCGGTGCGGCTCGTCCTCGAGGGTCTGCACGCTGCCCTCGTCCTGCAGGAGGTGCAGCACGGAGCCGGGCAGTGCGCCCTCGCGGTCGAAGCGCCCGCCCTCGTAGAAGAAGCGCGCCGCCTCGATGCCGCGCTGCTGTCGACCGCGGGGAGGACGGGGATCGAGGCGGCGATCAGCCGGCCGATCCCTCGGTGTCGTCGCCCTCGGCCTGCGAGGGCTTGTCGACGCCCGCGTCGTCGACGTGGTCGTGGTTCTGCGGGTTCTCCTGCGGCTGCTCGGTCCGGTCGGTCATGGTGCTCCTCTCGCGTCGGCGCGGTGCGCGCCTCGCGGCCACGGTAGGAAGAGCGCGGCGGAGCCGGGTACCCCGTTGACTCGCGGGGGAGGGGCGGGCAGAGTCCGCCGCCCTCAGCGCCTCCGCAGGAGGACCGGCGCGGTCGCCCAGACCACGGCGAGCAGCAGCAGCACGCCTCCGCCCGCCCAGAGGCCCGCCGGCCCGCCCAGCACGACGTCGAACACGAAGCCCACGACTCCGACGAACAGCAGCGATCCCGCCGCGAGGCACACCGTGACCACCCGGTTGCCGAACCGCACCAGCTCGGCCTTCCTCCGCCGCTGGAACAGCAGCCGGTGGGCGATGACCGGCGCCAGCGCCAGGATCGTGACGCACGCGGCGAGCAGGACGAGCACGAGGTAGAGCGCCACGTCCGGCGGCGCGAGGTCGGCGAAGCGCTGCTGGAAGCACAGCGTCAGCAGGAAGCCGCCCAGGATCTGCGTGCCGGTCTGCACGACCCGCAGCTCCTGCAGGATCTCGTTCCAGTTGCGGTCGGATCGCTCCTCCACCGTCTCGTCGCGACCGGAGTCGGGGGCGGAGGGGTCGACGGGTCGCTCGCTCATGGGACGAGGGTAGGGCTCAGCCGAGCAGGGACTCCGCCAGCGAGATCGCCCCGCGCACCCCGGACTCGTCGCCGAGGGCCGGGCGCACGATGCGGATCCGCCCGCCGCCCGTCCCCGTCGCTCCGGGCGCGCCCATCAGCCGCTCGACCTCGGCCTCGACCGCGGGGACGAGCCCCGGCGTCTTCGACACGCCTCCGCCGACGACCGCGAGCCGCACGCCCGCGACGTAGGCGAGCGTCGTGACGAGCTGCGCGAGGTAGTAGGAGCTGAAGCGGAGGTTCGCGGCCGCCTCCTCGGGGCCGAGGAGGGAGCCGTCGACGCCCCAGCGCGCCGAGATCGCGGGACCGGCGACCAGGCCCTCGAGGCAGTCGCCGTGGAACGGGCAGGTGCCGGCGAAGCCGTCCTCGGGGTGGCGGCGGGGCAGCAGGTGCGCGACCTCGGGCCAGCCGCTGCCGGCGAGGAGCCGTCCGCCCGCGATCACGCCGCCGCCGACTCCGGTGCCGACGGTCAGGTAGACGAAGTCGTCGACTCCGGCCCCGGCGCCCCAGCGGGCCTCGCCCAGGGCGGCTCCGTTGACGTCGGTGACCAGCGCGAGCCGCGCGCCCGGTGCGGCCGCGCCGATCGGGCCGAGGACGTCGGTGCCCTCCCAGCCGAGCTTCGGCGTGGAGGTGAGGTGTCCGTAGGTCGGCGAGCCGGGGTCGATGTCGAGCGGGCCGAAGGAGGCGACGCCGACCGCGGCGACGGTGCCGTCGACTCCGTGGCCGCTGACGAAGCCGGCCAGATCGGCGAGAGTCTCGGCGGGCCCGCGGGTCGGCAGGGTCGTCGTCGCGAGGATCCGCTCGGGATCAGCGGCGTCGGCGACCGCCGCGACGACCTTCGTGCCCCCGGTCTCGATGCCGACGAGGAGGGGACGGTCGGCGGTGGCGCTCATGGATCTCCAGGGCTCGTGCGGTGCGTCTCGGGTCTCAGCAGGCGGACAGCGAGCGCACCTGCGCCGACAGGGTCAGGGGGCTGCCGAGGAGCAGCACCTGATCGAGGTCGTGGCCCTGCATCTTCACACGGGTGCTGCGCGGCAGGCAGGTCGGCTCGCTGAGGTAGAGCGGGGCGCCCTGCTTCGCGGCGACCGGGCCGACGGCCAGCGCATCGGCGAAGCCGGTGGCGGTCGCGAGGTAGACGGTGTCGCCCAGCTCGGACGGCGGGAAGACGTCGTTGAGGCGTCGGCTGGTGTCGTGGCGGTCCGTCCCGGCGATGCGCGACACGGTGCCGGCGATCTTCGCGGCGCGGAGGTCTGCCTCGACGGCGGTCGAGATCGACGGCGCACCGCCGAGCAGCTGCACGGAGGAGGGGTCGAGTCCGGCGAGGGTGTCACGGGTCGGCTGGTCGAGGCGCGAGCGGGCGCCGTCGACGAGGAGGACGGGCTCGGCGCGGCGGCCGGCGATCGGCGCGACCGAGAGGGCGTCCGGGAAGTTGGTGCCGGTCGCGACGAAGACGTTCTCGTAGCTGCCGTCCGGGAAGGCGTCCTCGACGATCCGGCGCGAGGTGTCGTAGCGGTCGACGCCCTCGATGCGCTCGGTCGGGATCCCGAGGGCCTTCACCTGCTGGAGCACCGACTCGCTCACGGAGAGGGCGCTGCCGACCACGACGATCCGCTGCGGGGCGAGGCGGCGCAGCTCGGTCGCCACCACGGCGGGCAGGACGCTCGGGTCGGTGAGCAGGAGGGCGCCGCCCTGCTTCGCGGCGGCGGGGCCGGCGCTCAGCGCGTCCGGCCAGTTCGCTCCGCTGGCGAGGTAGACGACGGGGGCGCCGTCGGCGAATCCGGAGGCGGTCACCGCGACGGCGGTCGCGTACCGGTCGGTCCCGGCGAGGCGGGCGACGTCGGAGGAGTAGGCCGACGGGAAGAAGTCGATGCCGCTGCGGCCGCCCGGCGGCACGGTGACGACCGCGCGCTCGTCGAGGCGGGCCAGGCGCGAGAAGTACTGGTCGTCGTAGGCGGGGTACCCCGGCTCCACGAGGCGCAGGAGGTAGTCGCCGGCGGGCAGGGCGAGGTCGCCCGTGTCCCACGCGCGGGCGGCGCCGGGGGCTCCGGTGACGGGGACGGTGTCGAGCAGCGAGTACGTCCCTCCGTCGACCCACCAGGCCTGCACGTCGAAGGAGGGGGAGGAGACGCCGGGGACCGCGTCGGCGGTGATCGATCCGGACAGCTCGGCGGTGCGCAGGAGGGAGATGGCGACGGACTCGTCGGTCCCCCGGGTCGTCCTCGCGGCCTCGGCGACCGGGGTGTCGCCGAACCAGGTCGGGTACCAGTCGTCGCTGCCGATCAGGTTCGCGCGGACGGTGAGGGGCTCGCCGCCGGGAACGGGGAGGGAGAAGTCCGCGCCCGTGTTCGCCTGGGCGACCACGTCCCCCTCGGCGTCCTCGACCTGGACGTAGAAGTACGGGTTCTCGGGGGCGGGGTGCTCCTCATCGGCGTCGCGGAGCGCGATGGTGCCGGAGAGGACGACCTCGGCGGACGCCTCCTGCGCGGCGCTCGCGCCCGGGAGATCGGGGGCGGCGACGGCCGGACCGGCGGCGAGGCCGGCCAGCAGGAGAGCGGAGACGCCGATCGCGGCGAGGGGGCGTGCGGGCACGGCGGGCCTTTCGGCAGGATCCGCGGGAGGCCGCGGCGGACACGGTGTCTGAATGCTAGCCGCCGCCCGCCTCCGGGCGAGGGCGGGTGTCGGCGGGATGGGCCCCCGTCCGGGGGACGATGGTGGTGGATTCCCGGGGCCGCCGGAGGAGTCCGCGCGAGCAGGCTCCCCCGGCGGCCCGGGTCGGATCCCCTACTTGACGACCGCTGCGGTGGCGGCGGAGGTGCGCGTCGCCGTCGTGTAGTCGGCCTTCTTGCCGGTGACGGTCACCGTGATCTTCTTCCCCACCGTGGCGCTGGTCGGCTTGTAGGTGGCGGAGGTCGCCCCGGAGATCGCGGTGCCGTTCGCCTTCCACTGGTAGGTGAGGGCCACCGGCGAGGGACCCCAGGTGCCCGGCTTGGCGGTCAGGGTGGAGCCGACCTTCGCGGTGCCGGTGATCGTCGGGGTCGCGGCGGAGAGGGTGCCCGCCACCACGGCGCTCGTCTTCGCGGAGGTCTTCGTCACGGCGGTGAATCCGGACTTCGACCCCGTGACCGTCACGGTGATCGTCTTGCCGAGAGTGGCGCCGGTCGGCGTGTACGTCGCGGACGTCGCCCCGCTCAGAGCGGTGCCGTTCGCCTTCCACTGGTAGGCGAGGGCGACGGGGGAGGGACCCCAGGTGCCGGGCTTCGCGGTGAGGGTCGAGCCGACCTTCGCCGTGCCGCTGATGGTCGGCGTCGCGGCGGTGATCGCGCCGCCGGTCACGGCAGCGGTCCCGGAGGAGACCCGCGTGGTCGAGACGTAGCCCGACTTCGAGCCCGTGACGGCGACGGTGATCACCCTGCCCGCGTCGCCCGCGACCGGACGGTACGTGGTGCCGGTCGCCCCGCTGATCGCGGTGCCGTTCGCGCGCCACTGGTACGCGAGTGCCACGGGGGAGGGACCCCAGGTGCCGGCGCTCGCCGTGAGCGTCGAGCCGACCGCGGCGGTGCCGGTGACGGTCGGCGTCGCGGCGGTGAGGGCGGTGCCGCCGATGCGCACGACGGTCGATGCCGCCCCGCTGTCGCCTCCGGCGTTGATCGCGCTGACGCTCATCGTGTAGGTGGCGCCCGCCGCCAGGTGCGTGAACGTGAAGGAGCGGGCGGTGGCGGCGACCGTCGTCGACCACGGACCGGCGCCCGCGTTGTCGACGCCGTTGCGCGAGACGCGGTAGCCGGTGATCGCCGGGTTGCCGGCCGACTCCGGAGGCGCCCAGGAGATCGTCGCGGATCGCACGCTGTCGTTCGTGGTGCCGGCGACGCGCGTGGGAACGGAGGGGGCGACGTAGGGGTCGGCGGTGCGGGTGACGGACGCGGTCTCGCCCGCACCGATCTCGTTGATCGCCCTCACCGTGAAGGTGTACGAGGTGTTCGGGCGGAGGTTCGTGAACGTCTGCGAGCGGCGATCAGCGGAGACGACGGTCGACCAGGGGCCGCCACCTGCGGCATCGGTGCCGTCGCGGGCCACTCGGTAGCCGGTGACGGGACTGCCGCCGCCGTTGGACGGCTCGCTCCACGACACAGTGATGGAGCTGCCCGAGGATTCGGCATGGACCTGTTCCGGTGCCGACGGCATGGAGAAGTCGGTGCTGAAACCGGCGCACGTCTTGAGAGAGTCGGTGAAAGTGCGACGATTCTTCGCTCCATAAGTAGTCGATGCCGACCAAATGCAGAACTCGTAAAAGGCTCCCTGCTCGAGACTGAAATCCGCACTGGTGGTATCGCTCGTGTAGACGTCGTCGTAACCCGGGTAACCCGCGTCGTCCTCGTCCGGAGCGAAGATCAGCTCACTGCGGGCGTGGTACTCGTCGAAATTGCAGGGCTGCCCGTTGCGGGTCGGGGCCTTCCATCGTGCAGACGCGACCTTGGTCGAGGGGTCGACCGTCACGGTGAGGTCCACGGGGCCGGGAGCGCCTGACTGGCGGTGAACATCCGCGGATGCTGCGGTGCTCTGCGTATCTGAAGGCTGAAACTGCTCGTTCTCTGAGCCGCCGGTGGGTGGGACCGAAAGGTCGGACACGCTGACGACCTCGACGCCGATCGAATCGGTGATGTGCGGTACGGCAACGGTGGTCGAGGTGCCGTTCCTCACCTCGACGGATGCCAGCGTGACGGCTTCGTAGAAGATATAACCGGGGTACCAGTACGACTTTTGAAAGACATGGACTCGATAGCCCGCGACCGCTGGCTGGGGGGCGCTCCACGAGACTGTGACGGCGTCTGAGCATCCGTCCTGCACGGCGACGACGTTCGTCGGCGCAGCCGGCGAACCCGCGGCCTGGGCCGGGGTCGCGACGAAGAGGGAGAGGAGCAGGGCGAGGAAAAGGGAGACGCTGAGGGTCTTCGTTCGCATGGAGGAGGGCATCCGGATTCGTCGGAGCGAGAAGGCCGACGACTGTCGGGCCGGAGGGATCGTCCCATGCCGCTTATCGCTGCACTAAGTCCCCCATTCAGGGCAGAATTCGGCGGATTCCACAGATGTCATCAGCGCGATGACAAGAGAGAGGGATAAGGCCTTCTCACCGAGAGGCGCAACGTCGTTGCTCCGAAAGCCCCTGCATCAGGGCGAGGAAGAGGAGCCGTCGCGGCAACTCAGCGCCCCGCGCGAGAGCCACGGTGGTTTTCCGCGCCGCACCCACCGTTCACGCGCGTTCCGTGCGCCCCACGGCGAGAACCGCACGATCGGCGCGTGCAAGACTGGGCGCGAGCGTGCTCCATCCCGCTGCGTCATGCGCGGGGCACGGAGCCACTGGACCCGGTCCGCTCATCCGCATCCTTTCGCAGGAGGACTCGAATGACCGATACCGCCGTGCTCGCCGAGGCACCCGCCCGAACCCCCGTCGCGAAGACGATCCTGATGTGCCGTCCCGAGCACTTCACCGTCGTCTACCGCATCAATCCGTGGATGGACCCGCAGGTCCCCACCGACACCTCCCTCGCCGTCCGGCAGTGGCAGACCCTCTACGACACCTACGCCGATCTCGGCTTCACGATCGAGCTGATCGAGCCCGAGGCCGGACTGCCGGACATGGTCTACGCGGCCAACGGCGGATTCGTGATCGACGGCATCGCCTACGGTGCCTCCTTCACCTACCCCGAGCGCCAGCCCGAGGGCCCGGCGTACATGGACTGGTTCCGCTCGGCCGGCTTCGACGTCCGCGTCCCCGAGGAGGTCAACGAGGGCGAGGGCGACTTCCTCCTCGTCGGCGAGCGGATCCTCGCCGGCACGGGCTTCCGCTCCGCCTCCGACTCGCACGCCGAGGTCGCCCGCGTCTTCGGCCGCGAGGTCGTCACGCTCGAGCTCGTGAACCCGTCGTTCTACCACCTCGACACCGCGATCGCCGTGCTCGACGACACGAACATCGCCTACCTACCGAGCGCGTTCAGCGAGGAGGGCAACCGCACCCTCCGCGAGCTCTACCCCGACGCGATCCTCGTCTCGGAGGAGGACGCGTCCGTGCTCGGGCTCAACTCCTTCTCCGACGGCCTCAACGTCGTCATCGCCTCCCGCGCGACGGGCTTCGAGCGCCAGCTGCGCGAGCGCGGCTACAACCCGATCGGCGTCGACCTGTCCGAGCTGCTGCTCGGCGGCGGCGGCGTGAAGTGCTGCACGCTCGAGCTGCGCCGCTGACCCACTCCCCGTGGTCGGCGACCAGCAGCGCCGACCCACCCTCCACTGTCCACGATCCGTCGCACTCGACGCCGAGTGCGACGACTCCTGGAGAGTCGATCGTCCCCTCAGGAGGAACGACATGAGCATCACCGACACCGACACCGCCCGCTCCGCCGCCCTCATCGCCGCGGAGGAGGAGCACGCCGCCCACAACTACCACCCGCTGCCCGTCGTCGCGGCCACCGGCGAGGGCGCCTGGATCACCGACGTCGAGGGCGTCCGCTACCTCGACTGCCTCGCCGCCTACTCCGCCGTGAACTTCGGCCACTCGCACCCGGTGCTTCTGGAGGCGGCCCGCGAGCAGCTCGGCCGCGTCACCCTGACCAGCCGCGCGTTCCACAACGACCGCCTCGGCCCGTTCGTCACGGCGCTCGCCGCGCTCGCCGGCAAGGACATGGTCCTGCCGATGAACACGGGCGCGGAGGTGGTCGAGTCGGGCATCAAGGTCGCCCGCGCCTGGGGCTACCGGGTCAAGGGCGTCGCTCCGGGCCGGGCGAACATCATCGTCGCGGCGGGCAACTTCCACGGTCGCACGACCACGATCATCTCGTTCAGCGACGACGCGGAGGCGCGCGACGGCTTCGCCCCGTTCACGCCCGGATTCCGCACGGTCCCGTTCGGCGACGCGGAAGCCCTCGAGGCCGCGATCGACGACGACACCGTGGCGGTGCTGATCGAGCCGATCCAGGGCGAGGCGGGCATCGTCGTGCCGCCGGCCGACTACCTCCCGGCCGTCCGCGAGATCACCGCGCGCCGCAACGTCCTCTTCATCGCGGATGAGATCCAGTCCGGCCTCGGCCGCACCGGCGCCACCTTCGCCTGCGACCTGGTCGGAGTCGTCCCCGACGTCTACCTGCTCGGCAAGGCGCTCGGCGGCGGCATCGTCCCCGTCTCGGCCGTGGTCGCGGACGCCGACGTGCTCGGCGTCCTGCAGCCGGGCCAGCACGGCTCCACCTTCGGCGGCAACCCGCTCGCCGCGGCCGTCGGCCTCGCGGTCGTCGAGATGCTCGCGACCGGCGAGTACCAGGCCCTCGCCCGCGAGCGCGGCGCCCAGCTGCACGCGCGCCTCGAGGCGCTGATCGGCCGGGGAGTGGTCGCCGTCCGCGGCGCCGGACTCTGGGCCGGCATCGACATCGACCCGGCGCTCGCCTCGGGCCGCGCCGTCTGCGAGGCCCTGATGGCCCGCGGAGTGCTGGCCAAGGACACGCACGGCTCGACGATCCGCCTGGCGCCGCCGCTCGTGGTCACCGCTGCCGAGATCGACTTCGCCGTCGACGAGCTGGAGGCCGTGCTCGAGTCGCTGCGCTGAGGCGCACCGTCCTCCCCCCGCGAGATGCCGCTCCGGTCCGCGACACGCTGTGTCCGGCGAACCCGAGTGGCATCCCGCGGGAGGGGGGAGAGACATGTTGAGACGGGACGTCTCGATGTCGCGGCTGGCCGTCGCCGCTTTGCAATATGCGCGCGATGAGCACACCTCTCCCGCCGGAGAACACCCCGCCCTCGTCCCCCGACCAGCCCGCAGGCGAAGGTGGCGCCGGTGCGGCCGAGGCCGGACTGGATCTCATCCGCGATGAAGAGGACGTTGCGGCGCGCGGTGATCT